>CAZXXB010000392.1:0-1533 GCA_964644185.1 uncultured Myxococcota bacterium | reverse complement strand
TGCCGTAGAAGGCGTTGAAAAGATTGGTGAAATCGGGAAGGGGTGGGCGTCCCCAATGGTGGTTGCCGATGGCGGAAGAGCCGGTGCGCAAGACTTCGCCGGTGGCGAGAACCGCTTCGATTCCGTTGAGCTGCTGGCTTGTCGGGCCGTATCGAAGTGAGACGTTTGCGAGGCCATCCATGAGGAAGTTGGGGATGATGCCGGCGTAGGTGGGGGCGAGGGGGTAGCCGATGTCGAGGGGAATTTGCCGGGCGGTGAGGTATTCGTTGAGTTGGCCGAAGGTGACGCCGGGTTCGAGGCGGGCGTATTGCTCTTCGACGTTGACCTCGATGATGCGGTTCATGCGCGAAAGGTCGAGTACAATCGCGCCGTTAGCGGGTATGGCGAGGGCGCCGACGTTGGTGTTGGCGACGCGGGGGGCGATGGGGGTGCGGGTGTCACGGGCGATGGCGACGATGCGTTCGACGTCGGTGCGAGAGGTGGCGTAGGCGACGCAGAGTGGGGTTCCGGGGGCTTGTTCGGTGAGGTCGCCGCCAACGGCGATGAGGGTTTCGGGGCGGGCGTCTACTGCACCCTCGCCAAGTGCCGCGGTGAGAGCCGCAACCACTTGATTTGTTTCAGGTTGTGTTGCGTTTTGGGCGGTTTGAGCGGTGGTCATGATGGTGGCCCCTGTACGTGATGAATGGCGGGTGGGCTTAGGGGAGTAAAACGGGGAGCCATGCGGCGGCGTTGAGTGGGTTGCCGCGAAATGAGAGCTTGCTGAGGGGCATCGAGAGCGCGGCGGCGGCCCCGTTGCTTGAGAAAAAAGTGCTGAAATTACCGTGGGTTGGGCTGATGAGCGATTTTACGAGGCGGGCCCTGTGGTTGATGTTGAGCAGGGCTTCGAGGGGCAGGGCGATGCGGGTTGCGGCGTCTTGGGATTCGCCTTTTTCGATGTAGACGGTGCCGTTTTCGAGGCGGACGGTGAGCTTCATTCCGTCGATGTCGAGGGCCATCGGGTCGAGTTTTTGGGCGCGGGTTGTGCGAGGCAGGCGGGGTTCGAGGGCCTTTGCCAGCATGAGTCCGACGAGGTGCATCTCTTCGGGGCGCGTGACCTGTACGTCGTTGATTTGCATGGCTTTTTTGCCTTGCCGTGGGTGGTGAAACGGCTTAAGTACAACTGGCCGAACGGGGTCGGCCAGTTGTGGTTTGCGCTGGTTGGCGGACCAGGATTCGAACCTGGACTGGCGGAGTCAGAGTCCGCTGTCCTACCGTTAGACGATCCGCCAGTGAGGGCGCGCAGAAGCGAGCTTGGCCTTTCGACCGGGGCGGACGGGTAGCGGTTTCTGAGGGTGAAGTCAAGCGGTTGTCTGGTGGCCGGTTCGGGTGACCGCGCTCGGGTGGAAATATCAATGAAAACAATGGGTTAAGTGGCATGTCTCCGCGCACAAGTTGAAGGGTGATGGAATTTACTTTGTGATTCGCGGGGTTAGGTGCATTTTCCCCACTTCTGGAGTGGGGGCGAAGTGGGGGCGAAGTGGGGGAGGAGTGGGG
>CAZXXB010000391.1:255-1559 GCA_964644185.1 uncultured Myxococcota bacterium | reverse complement strand
CGCGCATCACCAGACAGGTGAGGCAGCCCGCGATCGATCACGGTCGCAAAGTGCCCATCGAGCGTCGTCGGCGCGTGCGGGTGGTCAAGCGCGATGTCTAGCGCGTCACCCACCGCAAGGTGTACCCGCGCCCCCGCCGCCTCCGCGCGCCCCCGCGCCAACTCAATCGCCCGTGGCACAAAGTCGAAACCAAACACCTCATGCCCACGCTTCGCGAGGTAAATCGCGTTATCCGCCGTGCCACACCCCGCATCAAGTACCGGCCCCCGAATATGCCCCTCAGCCTCCACCTCCACAATCGCCGGTTGCGCCGCCCCAATATCCCACGGCGCTTCCGCCTCATACGCCGCATGAAAAATCGTCGGAGCAAGCCCACCGCCCGCCGCTCCCTCCGCTGCACCAGCGCCACCCACCGACGCCACCGCACCACCGCTCTTCGCGTCGCCCATCGTCTTCTCATTTGCGTTGCTCACCTGAACCTCCACATCCTGTTCGGCTTCCTGCTCAATCTGCACTTCAATCCGCATGCGTCGCTTGCACCCTGTCGCGCGCAACGCGAACCATGCTATCAGCCAACGCGCCGCCGACCAACCACGCGGCTGGAGGCTCGATGACCACCAACCCCTCGCCAACCTACAGGCGCGCGCTCGTCACGGGCGCCAGCAGCGGCATCGGCTACGCTTTCGCCGAGGCGCTCGCCGCGAACGGATCAAACCTCGTCCTCGTCGCCCGCGATGAACGCCGACTGCGCGAACTCGCCGCAAAACTTCAGCGTCAGCACAACATCACCTGCGACGTGCAGGTCGCCGACCTCTCAAGCCACGAGGGTATGCGCTTCATCGAGGCCTTCATCGACAAAGCCACCGACATCGATCTGCTCGTCAACAACGCCGGCTTCGGCTACGTCGGCTCGTTCGCCGCCAACAACCCCGACAAATACCAGCAGATGATCGACCTGCACGTCACCGCCGTGATGCGACTCTCACGCGCCGCCGTACCCCACATGGTTCGCGCAAGACACGGCGCGGTCATCAACATCTCGTCGCTCAGCACCTTCTTCCCCATGCCCCATAGCTCGGTCTACGCCGCCTCAAAATCGTTCGTGAACCAGTTCTCCACCTCGCTCGCACTCGAAGTCGCCAACGACAACGTGCGCATCATGGCCGTCTGCCCCGGCTTCACCCACACCGAAATCTTCGAACGCGGCGGACAAGACAAAGCCGCCATCCCCGCCGTGCTCTTCATGTCGGCAGAGCGCGTCGCCCGCGACTCACTGCGCGCCCTCGCCCGCGGCACCACCATCT
>CAZXXB010000391.1:0-245 GCA_964644185.1 uncultured Myxococcota bacterium | reverse complement strand
CGCAACGTCGCCATGACATGGCTCGGTGCCATGGCACCCCGCTTCGTCATTCGCAAGGTGCTACTCGCCCGCACGGCTCGCGCGCAGCTCGCAAACCGTTGACGCCTTTCAGTCACTGTGCAATTGAGTAGCCCGCATTTTGAAAAGGGGGGCGACGCGCGTGTTCATCCACGCGCCAAACGTCGTGTTGAGGTTCCGTCTCATGCTTGCGCTCCGCAACAACGCTGACCTTCGTACCCTTGTTT
>CAZXXB010000390.1:0-1569 GCA_964644185.1 uncultured Myxococcota bacterium | reverse complement strand
TCGTGGGTGCACACGACGATGTTTTACAACATGAGCGACGCGGCGCCGGTCTACTCGTGCGAGAATTTCGGCAACAAGCTCGATTACTCGCGTGAGCAAAATGGCAAGCGCGAGCTTGTGTATTTTCCAGAGACGGCGTGGTGGCTCGGCTTCGACAACAACATGCCGCTGACGTTGCCGGTGACGGGGCTGTCGCGGCAGCGCGATATTGAGCAAAACCTCAAGGGGCTCGACTTTGCGGGGCACATCACGTTCACGACGGGGCGTGAGTGGGGCTACTGGATGTACGACCACTATCTGACGCAGGTGACGTTTGATGGGTCGGTGACGTGGGAGGCGTATGTGAATGAGATGCTGGGTGGCGAGGAGAGCGCGCTTGCGCAGGCGGTGAATGCGCTGACGGCGATACAGGATGAGGCGTTTCTGCGGGCGAGTCCGGAGTTGATCTTTTATCTCGCGGGTGAGTTGCAGCAAGACGAGATTGGCGAGCAGGCGGGGATACTCGCGCGGCGTCCGAAAAAATCGTTCAAGAGCATTCTCGAACTGGATGATGCGGCGTTTGCAGCGTGGCAGGCGAGTGATTATGCGGCACTCGTGGCGATGCAGGCAGATGTGGCGACGGCGTTTGAGGCGCTCGACGACACGATGGCGGCACTCGAGGCGGCGGGTGAGGCGTTTGAAGAGGCAGGTGTGAGCGCGATTGAGGCGGAGATATTGCGGGGCCTGCTGCTGTATCGCGAGCGCATCGCGCACACGTTGGCGTTGTATGAGGGTGTCGTGGAGGCGCGGGCGTGGAAGGCTGAGGTTGCGGCGGCGGCGGCGGAAGAGCGCGAGCCGAGCGAGACGGTGAAAGAGGCCGCGCTCGCGGCGGCGACGGCGAAGCTTGGTGCGGCGAAAGCGCTCTCGGCGACGGCGCTTGGCGTGATTCGCGCGCAAGAGGCGCTTTACCGCTACCCCGACAAGGTGCTGATCGAAGAGAAGCCAGAGAGCGTCACGTCGTACAAGTTTGGGTACCTTTACGAGACGAGCAGCGCGTTTTTCTGGACGCGGCGTGACGTGCAGCTTGAGTCGCTGATTGGCAATCTGTTTGGCACGATTGAAGAGTCGTGGCAGAGCGGTGCGCCCGGTGTGCTGTATGTTTCGCGCAACAGCAATACGTCGCTCGTGAAGCCCGACGACCCGCTGGCAAACTCGGTGATTTCGAGTTTTGTTCCGCAGCTTTTGTGGGGTGTGGCGGCGAGCGATGTGGCGGCGGGGACGGCGACGTTTGTGTTTGCCGAAGATGCGAACGAAAACCTCTTGCCCGACCCGGAATCAGAGACGGTGATCAGCGATGGGGTACTGACGGAAGACGAGTTCGTCGGGTCGGCGCGTGGGTTTCCGCTCGTTGTGCGGACGAGTACCGGCGAGGTGATTGGTACGCTGCTGTTGATTGAGCCGAAGTTTACGGTGGGCTTGTCGAGTGAGGCGAACGCGGTAAAGACGCTGAAAGACGCGGAGCTTGCGGCGCGGGTGAAGTCGCGCAGTCTGCTCGCCATCACTCAGGTCGCGGGCGGTGTCGATGACGCG
>CAZXXB010000389.1:0-1572 GCA_964644185.1 uncultured Myxococcota bacterium | reverse complement strand
CGCTGAATCATCATCGTCGTCGTCGCCCGTACCCGCTGAATCATCATCGTCGTCGCCCGTACCCGCTGAATCATCATCGTCGTCGTCGCCCGTACCCGCTGAATCATCATCGTCGTCGTCGTCATCGCTCGCCGGCACGCACCGGCCCGCGACACACATCGCGCCAAACCCGCACTCGCTCGTCGCGACGCAACTCACAAACCCGTCGTCGTCATCACCCGCCCCTGCCGCCCCATCGGTCTCACCCGTCGCAGCCGCGCTATCACCCACCTCACCCGTCTCGTCGTCTCCACACGCCGTCATCTGCGCCATCGCCCCCAGCGCCAACACAAGCACCCGCACCGAAAGCCACGACGCACGCGCCACGCCGACAGAAAAGGCAAAAAAATTCTGCTTCACGTTCTCCCCCTCGTTCAGCGTTCAACACCCCAAAATTGCTCAACACCCTTTAGCGTCGCATGCCGCGCCGCGAAACAGAAGCCCCCACACCCGGCACCTCGACCACCGCATCGCCCAACACCGCAAACATCCGCGCCCCACCCTCACGCGGCGGCGAAGCCCCACCCGCAAGGTCTGAAAACGCGGGCAGCAAAAGCACCTCGCGCGACAGCCAGAAACACCTCGCCCGCACCCGCGAAGCCCCCTCACCCACCGTCACGCATGGATGCACATGACCCGACACCACCAACCTCTCAGCCTCTACCGCAACCCCCGATTCAAATGGCGGAACATGCCGCAACAAAAGTGTGCCAAGCGATAGCGAATACCCCACCTCCTCTATCTCCCACCCCTTCGGAAGCGACCCCACCCGTGCGTCGTGGTTGCCCGTCACAAGCTGCATCGGCACGCAAAACCGCTCGCGAAACGCCTCAATCTGCATCGACAGCGACCGCGTCAAACCCGCCTGCGCATGCACGAGATCACCCACCACCACCACCCGCTTGGCCCCCACACGTTCCGCCGCCCCCGCAAGCCGCGCAAGCTCAACCTCGAGCACACCCGGCACCGACGCCATCCCATACGCCGCCATCGTCTCAGCCTTGCCCCAATGCAAATCAGACACCAGCAACGTCGCCGACGACCGCACAAACGCCGCCCGCTCTGGCATCAACAAAAGCGTCTCGCCCCCCACCTCGACGGTCACATCGCCCGCGCTCAGCACAGCACCCCCTCGCGATACATCGCTCACTTCACCCAAATCGCTCACGTCACATCACCCCACTGCGCCTTCAACCGCTCAACCCGCTCGACAATCGACTCACCCACGAGCCGCGACCCCAACCTGTCGGCCAACAACGGAAACCCAAGCGGCGTCGGCCTCGCGGGCCTCTTCACCACCCAGAGAGCCTCACGCATCCGCTGCAACGTCACCTGCAACCGCGACTCCTCAAACTGCCGCTCCATCACCTCACGCCGCGCCTGATCGACAAGCAGATTGCACGGGTCGTACTTCACGAACACATCATACAAAAGCCCCGTACTCATCTGCACCTGCCGCGACGTCTTGCGCGCCCCCGGATACCCCGGAAACCCCAGCCCCGCCACCCGCGCCACCTCGCGAAACTGCCGCTT
>CAZXXB010000388.1:0-1594 GCA_964644185.1 uncultured Myxococcota bacterium | reverse complement strand
CGCCTCTACACGTTACAAGCCATCGTCGCGCTCAACCTCTCGCGTGAGGCCGAAGCACTACGCCACGTCGATGCCGCACTCGCGCTTGCAGAACCCAACCCACTTCTCTTCGTCCTCAAGGCCCAGGCCTGCTACAAACTCTCCGACGACCCCTGCGTCATCTCCTCGGTCGATAGCGCCCACGCGCGCGGAGCCGCAACCCACGCGCTGCACCTGCTCGCCATTCAGGCCGAACTGCGCCGCGAGCAACCCGCCGTGGCACCGCCTCGCTTCGCTACCCCACGACAGCGAACGCGATGCAAAAGACGACGACACCATTCGACGCCTCAAACTGCTCGTGCTGCTGCGCCTCAACCTCTTTCACGAAGCGGCATCGCTCGTGCAATCATCCTCCGCCCCACTCTCCGCCGACGATGCCATTATGATTGCGCAAGCCCAGATTCGCTCTGGCAGCGCCGGTGAAGCAACCCACCTGCTCGAATCGGCGCGACTCACCCACCCCCGCGACCCACGCATCATTCAACTTCTCGCTCGCGCCCACGATGCCGCCGGTTCACCTCGCGCAGCCGCAACACTTCTCTCCGCCGCCGTCCCCGCTCACCCAGAACTTGTCGAGGCCGCCGTCGAGGCCCACCGCAAGGCCCAGAACCTTCGCGAAGCACTTCGCCTCACCGCGATGATTCAAGACTCACCACGTCGCCTCACCGCCCGCATCGCCGTGCTCACCGATGCCGCTCGCTACGACGAGGTGCTCGCGCTCGCCCCCCGTGTCGCCGCCCTCAAACTCACCACCAACGACCGCATCCGCTACGCCCTCGCCTACGCCGCCTTTCAACGCCGCGACGACGAGCGCGCCCGCGACTGGCTCTCCGGCATCGCCGATCCCGCGCTCTACAACGCCGCCGTGCAACTGCGTGCCGCCATCGAACGCCGTTCAACAAGGCAAAATTAGCCACCACTCAGGCGACGACCTCAAACGCCCCCACCGCAAACGCCGCCCCATTCACCAGCACCTCAACTTCATGCCTGCCAACCCGCGGTTTGCGCGTCGTATGCACAGCTAGCGAGACCCGCAGCAAAAGCTCGACGCTCGCCCCTGCCGCAACCTCGACCCGCCCGATCTTGAACACCTTCGGAGAAGCCTTGCCGCTCGCCTTCACAAAATAGACCCGCCCATCAACGAGCAACGTCTGCTTCGTCCGCGCCGTGCTGCGCACCACAAACCGCACCGTCACCTTCTCGCCAATCGTCACCCGCGGCGGCTCAAACCGCACTTGCTCAATCGAAACCGACGGCTTCTTGCCAAGCCCAATCAACGCCAGTGCCCGCTTGTCGCCCCGCTTCACCGCCCCACGCAGCGCATGCTCGATCAACCCCCGCCGCTCTTCCGTCGCCCCCTCCCACCACGCCTCACACGTCGACATGAACAACTCCGGGTGTACCTTGCTCATGTCGTTAAGATTGTTCGCCACGCTGCGCCGCACCAGCGTCGTCGGGTCATCACGCAACATCGTCAGCAACCCCACCACCTCATGCGGATTTGCATCAAGCCACGCCACCCTCACGCCCCACGGCAGCCGCAACCGCGTCCCCT
>CAZXXB010000387.1:0-1606 GCA_964644185.1 uncultured Myxococcota bacterium | reverse complement strand
CCTTCTCCGCGTCACACGCGTGTGAACAATTGTGGCATCCCAGCTACATTTTGCGGCCACACTCCAGTCACCCTCTCTGCGTCATGCGGAGAGGGGGTTAGGGGAAAGGTGTCTTCTGCTTATGCCCCTCCGCCGAAGGGGCGGGAGCGGGTGGCCCGAAGGCCCGGGGGTGAGGGTCCGGGCCCGGGGGAGAGGTGCCCCCCCCACCCCTCAGGGGTCGCCGAACGGATGTGAGGCGGGGGTGACAGAACAGCCCCCCACTCCGTGCCCACTTTCCCCCCACTCCAAAAGTGGGGAAAACGCACCTAACCCCGCGAATCACAGAGCAAATTCGACCAACCATCAAGTTGTGCGCGGAGACATGCCGCTTAACCTACTGATTCTATTGCACAATCCGCCACGCGCAGCCCCCCTCAACAACCCCGAAATTCCACCTCGGTCACATCTTGCGCGACTTTGACCCACCCCCGTGGTTCAACCACTTGTCTTTCCTACGTTTTTTCGCCACGTGCCGCCGGTTTTCCTTGACTTCGCCGCGATTCTGACAAATTACACCTCGTCCGAATTTTTCGACCATCCGCCTCGCACCCGCGCGGTGCCAAAGGGCTCGTGTACGCCGTACCGCGTCGCGAAACCCACGGATTCCCCTAGCGTTTTCGCCGATCAAGGAGACTGCTGCGATGCTCTACAAAGCCCCCAAACTGCGCGACTACGTCGTCTTCAACGACCGCAAACTCGACCGCCAGTACGCCAACAAAAAAATCCCCATGGTCACCCTCGTCGAAGCCTACCTCGACGGTCGAATCGACATCCCCGGCGACATCGAAGAACTGCTCGAACACCGCGAAAGTCTTGTATCTTTTGTCTTCACCGACGACCACGTGAAGTTCGTCGTCAAGAAGTTCATCCCCGAGGTCACCCTCCACTCGCAAGAGCAAGACGTCCGCGTCGCCCAAGACCACTACGACCGCGGAAACGACTACTTCGGCGCGTTTCTCGGCCACCGCATGATTTACACCTCGGCCTTCTTCACCAACGTCAACCAAACCCTCGAAGAAGCGCAGGATCAAAAGCTTAATCTCGTCTGCCAGAAGCTGCAGCTTCAGCCCGGCGAGACCCTTCTCGACATCGGCTGCGGATGGGGTTCACTCGCCATTCACGCCGCCAAACACTACGGCGCTCGCTCAACAGGCGTCACCGCCGCCGAAGAGCAAACCAAATTCGCCCTCGACCGCGCCCGTGAAATGGGCGTCGCAGACCGCGTCGAAATTCGCTGCCACGACTACCGCGAGATTCCGCAAACCCGTTACAGCAAGATTTCGTGCCTCGAAATGGCCGAACACGTCGGCGTCCGCCGCTTCCAGAAATTCATGCGCCAGGTCTTCGATCTCCTCGACGACGACGGCATCTACCTCCAGCAGGTCGCCGGACTCCGCCGCGCCTTCCAGATGGAAGACCTCGTCTGGGGCCTCTTCATGAACAAGCACATCTTCCCCGGTGCCGACGCCTCAACCCCGCTCACCTTCTACGTCGGACAACTCGAAAAAGCCGGCTTCGAAGTCCACAGCGTCGAGAACATCGGCATCCACTACAGCCACACCCTCCA
>CAZXXB010000386.1:0-1631 GCA_964644185.1 uncultured Myxococcota bacterium | reverse complement strand
GCGCGCGAGGTCGAGGTCGGGCGTGGTCGGGTCGATTTCGCGCAGCACACGGTCGGCGCGGTCGAAGTGGCGGTCGCG
Source organism: uncultured Myxococcota bacterium (assembly GCA_964644185.1). Lineage (GTDB taxonomy): Bacteria > Myxococcota > JAJVIH01 > JAJVIH01 > CAZXXB01 > CAZXXB01. The sequence continues at coordinate 1,553 of CAZXXB010000386.1, read as the reverse complement.
GGTGAGCACGGCGGCGAGTTCGAGCGGGTCAACCTCTTCGTCGGGCTTTGGCGACTTGCTCTGTTTTGTTGCTGGCGCGGCAGTGGCGTTGATTGCCGAGAGCGCGATGGGGGCGAGCAGGCAGAGGCAGGCGACACCACACGCAAGCCGATGTGTGAGGCTGTATTGGGCGTTGCGGTGGTGGTTGCGGGTCAACATGGGGTGTCGGATTGGCAGGTCGATCGCGTTCGCACAATGAAGGGTGGCTCAATCGAGGTTGAAGCGAATGGTCTGTTTGGCCCACGCGCGCACGGTTTGTCCCTGATAGCGGGCGGGAGAAAATCGCCATGCCTGAATCGCGGTTGCGGCGGCGTCTTCGAAGACTCCGACCGGGCTGGCTTCGACGATGACGGCGCGCTCGACTTCTCCGTTGAGGCCGATGAGCAGGTTGAAGGTGACGTAGCCGGTGATGCCACGCTGGCGAGCGGCTTGTGGGAAAACAGGGGCGACGGGTGCTGAGGCTTGTGGCGGGGTATCGACGGTGGACTCGGTCATGACTGCGACGCCGGTCGAGCCAACGAGCGATGAGGCGATGTCGGGCATATCGATGGGTGGAAGCAGGGGGATGCCGGCATCGAAGGCGTCGGAGGCGGAGCCGAGGGCCGGTGTGGGGGCGTCGATTGGGTCAGCGCGAGTGGTGCGACGTGGGGTGGGTGGGGTTGTGCGCTGGGTGCGGGGCGGTGGGCGCGGGGGTGCGGTTTGAAACTCGACGGCGCTGCCCGATGAAGCGCGTTTGGGCAGGGTTGCGATGCGGTTGAGCAAGACCATCGCGGCGAAGACGCTGCCTGAGCCGAGGACGAGCACGAGCAGCGCGGCGAGGTGTCTGCCAATGCCGGTGTGAAGGCTTGCTGCGAGCGAGCGCGTGGGTGGGGTGGGTGCGACAGGGGCGGTGAGGGTGGCCATGTTTTTGCCATCAGCCCCGTGCGTCTGAGGTTGCGACGGCAACGTCGTTTGCGCCGCCCAGCCGACATTGATCGACGACTTCGATGAGGCGTTCCGCGGCGACGCGCCGGTCGACGACGACGAGTACGGTTTTTGAGGTGAGGCTTTGCAGCATATCGCGCACTCGGCTTTGCAACATCCAGGGGCGGACGGGTTCGTCGGCGATGTAGACGGCTCCGGCGGCGTCGATGTAGACGCGCAAGGCTTTTGAAGATGCGACGGCTGCGGAAGAGGCTTTGGGGCGCTCGATGGGTAGATTCATGTCACGCACGAAGTTGGCGGTGACCATGAAGAAGATGAGCAGGATGAAGACGCAGTCGATGAGCGGCGAGATGTCGATGGTCGCTTCGGGCTCGACTTCAGCCAAGTGTCGCATGGTTGCCTCTTGCGTTGACGGAAGTTGAGGGTGTGCGCGGGTCGTGGACGATGCGGATGAGTTGGCTTGCGTAGAAGCGTTCGCGGCGGTCGAGGAGACGCCCGACGAGGAGGCCGGGGATGGCGACCGCGAGTCCGAATTGGGTTGTCAGAAGTGCCTCGGAGATGCCGGCTGCGATTCCGCCACCTTGCGCGTA
>CAZXXB010000385.1:0-1637 GCA_964644185.1 uncultured Myxococcota bacterium | reverse complement strand
CGACGCACACCGCCACGACGCACACCGCCACGACGCACACCGCCCCAGCGCACACGGCCCCTGCTCGCAGCACCCTGCTGCTCACATCGCTCGCCGCACTCGCCGCACTTGCCACCTCGTGCGCCTCGGCAAACAGCTACGTCAACACACCCGTCACCACATGGGCCACGCAACCCAGCAACTTCGAGCGCAGCAAATGCGACGTCGGCGTCGCACGCCGCGTCATCGAAGAACTCGAAAAAGCCGGATACAAAGAGCGCGTCGTCCTCGACGAACGCCTCTGCGCCGCCGCCGCCGAATACAACAACCGCATGGTCAGCGGCGCCGGAAGACCCAACTTCAGCGAGCTTTACAACATCCTCGAAATCGTCGGCTCGCTCGACACCAACGTCCAGATCGTCACCCACACCAACCCCTACCACTACCACGTCATGCCCGAGATGCAGGTCAACGGCATCGTCTCAAAAATGGTCGCCATCAAGGCCACCGCATTCGGCGTCGCCTACTACGACGAGGGCTACAACAACCGTAAGCGCTACGCGATCTTCTTCGTCGACCGCAAACTCTGGCTCGACGACATGCCCCTCGTCGTCGGCGACAAAACCACCCTCGACCTCAAAGGCAAAACCGACGTCGCGGGAGAGCTGCGCGTCGCCGTCTCGGCACCCGAAGGCAAGCCCGAGACCTACACCATCCACATGCCCAAACCCGGCGACTTCACCCAGACCGTCAAACTCCCCGACGCCAAAGAAGTCTACATCGACTTCACCATCGACCCACTGACCGAAGCCGAACCCGTCCCCCACGTCCTCGGCAACTTCCGCGTCCTGCGCACCCCCGAACCCCTCACCCCCGACAACACCGCCCGCCCCGAGTACCTCGGCGCAATCGGTGCCAGCGAAAAAGCCGTCAAGGCCGCCGAGGCCGTCGTCGACCGCCTCAACGCCGACCGCAAAGCACGCGGACTCGCACCGCTCGAAGTCTCTTCAAAACTCGCCGCCGCCGCCCTCAAATCCGCTGGCGACGCAACCGTCTCCGTCAAGTCGATGCTCGCGGGCCTCGACATCCGGCACGACGCCCTCGACTTCTACAACGACAGTTGGACAGTCCTGCCCGACATCGCCAACGACCCCTGGCTGCCCAACTTCCCAGGCCTTCGCGCCATCACCCTCGCCGATGACGCAAAGCGTGTCGGTGTCGGCTTCGCCTCGGTTGAAGGCCAGTGGCACTACACCGTCATCGTCGAGACGGCAAAAGGCGACAAGCCCGCCTCAATGCCCGACGTCAAGCTGCAAGACGCTCCGGCCCCGGCCCCGGCCACTCCGGCCCCATCAACCGACGCCCCGACCCCGGCCCCCGCCGCACTCTAATCCCAAATCTCCTCCTCCCCGCCTCTGACCCGGTCGAGATGTTCTCCCTCTGACTCCCCCTTTCCCTCTCTGGGGGAAACGGGGCCGACGCCTGCCGTCGGCGGGGGTTAGGGGGTAACGAGAACAGCCCTCTCTGGGGGAAACGGGGCCGACGCCTGCCGTCGGCGGGGGATAGGGGGTCATCCGGAGAGGTGCCACCCCGACTCACCCCTTCACCTTCTCCGCCAGACCCGCCAGCACATTCAACGCCTGCAACGGCGTCAACTC
>CAZXXB010000384.1:251-1643 GCA_964644185.1 uncultured Myxococcota bacterium | reverse complement strand
CGTGCTGCTTCACGCTCTCGCGGAGTTTCGTATCCCGAATTTCTTGGGGAGCCAGGGATGGCACGTCGTGGTCGCAGATCAACTCGCTGGGGCCGTCCGCAAGATCTGGGCACACGCTTCTATACGATGATGCAGTCAATCGAGTTGTGTTGTTTGGCGGCGTGAACGCAAACGGTGAGCGCCTGTCGGATACTTGGGAACTGACCGGAACAGTCTGGAAACAGGTAGCAATAGCGGGTCCCGTTCCACGCGATGAACACGCGATGGCATACGACGCAGATCGAGGTCGTCTCGTTTTGTTTGGCGGCAACAACGGTGTCGGGCGACTCGACGATGTCTGGGAACGTGACCGGGGTGGCGTCGAGGCTACGCCATTCGAACAGGCGCGGATTGTATTTGATGCTGCTCAGGCGGCGTCGGCACCCGTCTTGAGCGTCGCCACCCGCTGGTTCTCCGGCGGCATCGGCTACCCTGCCGGCACCGCCACCACCGGCGCCGAACTGCTCGTGTGGGATGAGGGCCAGTGGAAGCCCGTTGCCTCCAACACCTCCGGCCCCGATACCCCCGGCGAACTTGCGTGGTCCACCACCGACCCAATCGTGCTCAACCGCATCTTCTTCGGCAACAACACGGCCCTCAACTTCGCAGTCCGCCCCAAAGCCCCCAACGGCACCGGTGACCCCGATGACCCTAGCAAGCCCTACGGCGAAATCTCCACCGACTACGTCGAGGTGCGCGTGAAATACCGCCTGCCGTAATCCTCTGTAGCGCCGCGCACCCCAGGCGCCCCGCACACCGTGCCGCGCCGCGCCGCGAAAAAGCGCGCGTCCAACGTGATTCACGTTGAACTCTTGCTTCACTTGCGCGAATATCGATGCTGTACGACGCATCCGCGCCCCCACGCTCATGACGGCGCGCTCTCGCACCTGCTCTCGCGGCTCGGCAAAAGGCGCATCGATGAAACAGCCCACGCAGTCGCAACCCGCTCACTCCCCCAACGCCGCGACCTACCCCGTCGACGCCCTCACCGACCTCCAACACCTCTCCGTCCGCATCCCCGCCGCACCCGACGCCCCCATACAACCCTACCTCCGCCGCTGGACACTCACCGTCACCCTCGCCTACCTGCTCTGCGGCCTCGCATGGATAGCCCTCTCAGACCGGCTGCTCGAACTCTTCACCACCAACCCCGCCACCCTCGTCCGCATCAGCGAACTCAAGGGCTACGCCTTCATCGTCCTCACCGGACTACTCCTCTTCATCCTCCTGCACGGCGCCTCGAACACCATCGCAACCATGTTCGACCGCGTCTCGCACGCCCACGCTGAACTCAGTCTGCGCGACGCCGCCCTCGAACACGCGCAAGCCATCATCGACTCTTCCGGCGATGCG
>CAZXXB010000384.1:0-241 GCA_964644185.1 uncultured Myxococcota bacterium | reverse complement strand
ACCGACCGCGATGGAACCATCACCAGCTGGAACCTCGCCGCCGAAAAACTCTTCGGCTACTCCGCCTCCGAAATTCTCGGACAACCCATCGCAACCCTCTGGCCCCCGGGCGAGCGCGCAGGTGGCGAACGCATGCTCGCCGACATCACCCACGGTGCCGCACCCACCTCGCGCGAAGTCATGCGCCGCCGCAAAGACGGCCTCATCATCGCCGTCTCACTCACCTGCTCCCCCGTGCTTC
>CAZXXB010000383.1:0-1662 GCA_964644185.1 uncultured Myxococcota bacterium | reverse complement strand
CCCGCGGATTCGACGACGCCCACGCCCTCCTCCAACGCTACTTCAAAGACCCCGAACACGTCGCCGACGAACTGCGCGAACGCGCCCGCACCCTCTTCCTCGTCAACCCCGAACGTCGCATCGCCGCCAACACCGGCTCGCCACGTCGCGCCGACGCCACCACCACCACCAGCAACAGCGACCCCGACACCGACGCCGCCTCGCTCTACCGCAACCAGAACGACGCCGAACTCGTCACCGAAAGCGAAGCCGAACGACGCGTCCGCGACGCCGTCGAACGCGGAACCCGCCACGTCGTCGTCCTCCGCGCCATCCTCGCCCTCGCCGCAACCATCGCCTTCGTCGCCTTCATCGCCTACGCCGGCGTCAAAATGTGGGAATCCCAGTGGTTCGCCGGCACAGCACCCGCTACCCCCGTCGGACTCACCCCCTCACCCACCACCACTAACCCCACCGACGCACCATCCCCCGACCCCACCTCGCCCGCCGCTCCACCTTCCGACGCCGACACCCACGACCCCTGGAACTTCTAATCCCCCCTCGTGGGCCCGATTTGCTCCGACCTCGATAATCGCGCTACGCTCCGCGCACACAGTCCATCCTCACAAAGAGGTCACACGATGTACCCTTCGGCACGTCGCCGCGCGAAGAGGGTCGCGTCGGCCCTCCTACTCGCGTTCGCGCTCGCCCCCCTCCTCGCCGCCCCCCTCACCGCCTGCGACGACGCCAGCGAACCCGGCTCGTTCTCGCTCGCATTCATCTGGCCCGACAACGCCGCCCCCGACGTCACCGCGCGTCCACTCTGGGCCCGCGCCGTACTCCAGCAATGGCCCAGCGGAGACCGCAACAACGCCATCACCCTCAACACCGCCGGCCCCGTCAAACTCGCCGACGACGCAAGCGCACAACTCAACTTCGGCGACCTCACCTACGGCGACGACCGCGTCGTCGTCGTCGAACTCCGCAACGGCGAAAACGCCACCGACCAGCTCTTCTACTTCGGCGTCTCCCAACTCTTCTCCTTCACCGAAAACGACAACGACAAAATCGTCAACGTCAACCTTCAGCTACAGGCCGCCCCCGGCACCGCCACCGATGGAAGCATCTCCACCGCCGCAATTCGCTTCGTCGTCGCCGGTCAACTCGTCACCTCGCGCAGCCCCTCGCGCCTCGTCGATATCGAAACAAACCTCGACCTCACCGACATCGCCCAGGTCACCCTCGCCAACAACGCCTCACTCTCGCGCGGCAGACGCGACCTCACCGCAACCGACCTCACCCAACGCGAACCCTCGCCACTCGACGACACCTACACACAACTCATCAACGACTGGAACCTCGACGATGGACTCGACGAGAGCATCAGGGGCCTCGACGGCGAGCGCACCGTCTTCATCCGCCTCACCAACGCCGCCGGCATCGAGGGCCCCGTCATCCCCGCCAGCATCACCGTCGACGAAACACCACCCCGCCTCATCAACAGCTCGGTCTCTCCAACCTCCGTCGGCGCACGCGGGGTCGCCATTCTCGCGTTCTCGTTCGACGAGCCCGTCGACCCCGAGGCAATCGTCGTCCGCGTCGGCGGCGAAACCCTCGGCACCGAAGTCTCACCCGCCCCCGAACCCCCCCCCCCCCCACACCCCCACGCCGCCCCCCCCCCCG
>CAZXXB010000382.1:0-1677 GCA_964644185.1 uncultured Myxococcota bacterium | reverse complement strand
CCGTCGGACGATACCGCGTCGACAGCGCAATCTGGTACGGCGAATCGCCAAACTTCGACTGGAACAAATCCGACCCGGCAAAGCTCTTGTACGTGTCGATCTTCCGCTTCAAAAGACCCGCCAGCTTCGGGTCTTGCCAGTTCGTGCTCTCGCGAATGATCAGCACGACCTCGCCCGTCTTGCGGCGTCCAATGGCATCGATCTCGTTCAACTGCTGTACCGCCATGATCAAAACCTCTTTTGCGCCGCTCAACCGCAGCCGCGAGTTTCCCGCCCGTCCAACCAGAAGCCACGCTCAACACGTCACGTGACCTGTGCAGGCAGCCCGCCGCCGCATCATGCGTCGGCAGTGTCCATTTCGAGTTGTGCGCGTACGCGCCCCGCCTCTACGACCCACACGGGGCTCAAAACCGCCCCCGAAAGTGAGTCGTCTCTGGCGCGAGGCCTCACCCCGTGGATGGCGTGGCCCGAAAAAGCTGCGATTAGCCTAAGCCTGACGCACCGTGACGTCAAGCAAAATTTGTCACCCCCGCGACCCGTTTTTGACACAGATCAAGCGCCCCTCACCCGACCCCATGCCCCGCATCAAACGTGTCATCCGCAAACGCCGCTTTCGGATAACTCGCCGCCCGACCATTGATTCGCCCATCACGCGTCACCCGCGAAAACAACGACAACCGCTTGTCCGTCAACCAACGAAACCACAACCCCGTCCACGACCGGTGCGCGTACAAACCCTCATACATCTCCGGCGCAAGCGCCTTCAGCTTCGGCAGCCGATTCCACGGCACCGATGGAAAATCATGATGCTCGTTGTGGTACCCCACGTTCAACGCGAAAAAATTCAGCGGCCCGTAGTAACTGTACGTCTCCTGATCTTCCTTCACGATGAAATGCTCCTGAATCCACCTCGCCCCCACCGGATGCGGCCCAATGCTGAACGTCAAACTCGCAAACAGGTACCCGAGCGCCGCCCACCCAAAAAAATAGACCAGCGCCGCATCGAGCGCGAACAGAATCACCCAGTTCGCAACCACCCACCCGCTGAAAAAACTGATCGTCGCCGCCTTCGCAAACCGTATCGTCCGCACCGCCTGAAACACCGGAAACAACAACTCCCACACCAGCTTGCCAACAAAGCTGTTCCCAATCAGCTTCGCCTCCCACTTCGCCGCCAAATCCGCATCGAGCCAGTAATCGCCCTGATACTGATGATGCTTCAGGTGATACACCCGAAACGACTCGACCATCGGCAACACGAGCGGAGCATTCGCCAGCAGCCCCACAAGCCGATTCTTCGTCGACCCCCTAAAAACCAGATTGTGCGACGTCTCGTGAATCAACACCCACAACGCATGGTCGGCAACCGCCCCCACCACCCACGCCACCGCCAAAATCACCCACCACGGCTGCTCACTCACCGACAACCCCACCGCCAGCACCCAGCGCAACAACGGGTCGGCATCGCCCAGCGTGGAGGCGGCGAGCAGCGTGCCGGCGATGACGGCGAGCGGCGCCCCGAGCCAGTCCAGGACGTTGTCCACCCAGGGCACGTAGTAACCGGCGATCTCCACCACGGTGGCGACGGCAAAGACGATGAGCGCCGGCCAGCTGCCCATCCACTCCAGACCCCCGGTCAGCTCCACCCGGCCGCTGAGGGCAGCGGCGGACAGCACC
>CAZXXB010000381.1:1070-1727 GCA_964644185.1 uncultured Myxococcota bacterium | reverse complement strand
ATGAGGTGGTGTTTTTTAGTAACGTGGCGCGGTGGCTGTTGGGGGGGGCGGGAGAGGCACCTCTCCCCCTCACCCCCTCCCCGCATGACGCAGGGAGGGGGGATAAGAGTGGTGAGCGAGGGAGGGTTGGGGGTGAGAGTGGGCGGGTGGGGTTTTGTGAGAGCGGGGTGGATTATGGGCTTCCGCAGCGGGATTGGTTGAGCGTGGATTATGAGGCGGCGTGGGGGGGGGGGGGGGCGTTTCGCGATGGGGCCGATGCGGCGGCGGAGCGGGTGGCGGAGGTGGTGGCGAAGGGGCGGTTTGATGTGGTGCTGAGCGATGTGACGGCGCTTGCGTGTGAGGTGGCGCGGCGGGTGGGGGTTCCGAGTGCGCTCGTGAGTAACTTTGAGTGGGCGAGCATTTTTGAGCGGATGCCGGGGGCGACGTTTTGTGGGGCGCGTGAGGCGGCGGCGCTGCGGGTGCGTGTCGTGGATGCGATGAATGGGTGGATGTCGCATGCGCGGGTGGCGTATCGGCTGCCGTTTGGTTTTGGGTTTGGGGCGGTGGGGCGAGTTGTCGAGACGCCGTTGCTCGTGGGGTATCCATTGGCGGAGTTGGGTGAGGGTGAGGCGGCGGCGATGGAGGCGTTGCGTGAGCGTGTGGCGGGGCGGGTGCTGG
>CAZXXB010000381.1:0-1060 GCA_964644185.1 uncultured Myxococcota bacterium | reverse complement strand
TTGTGGCGATTGGTGGGCATGCGAGTGGGGCACTCGATGTGGGGCGGTTGTTGCGCGAGGGGCCGGAGGGGGTGGTGTATGCGGGGCCGGCGCTTGACGAGGCGGGCGTGGAGGCGGGGTCAGGTGCGGGGTCGAGTGGGCGGGTGAGCGGGCGGGTGATACGTCTTTCGCGCGAGTTGCCGTACACGCATGTGTTGAATGAGGCGGCGTTTGTGATTGGGAAGTTTGGGTACAGCACGCTGTCGGAGTGCGCGGCGTATGAGAAGCCGTTTGTGGCGGCGTGGCGGCATGGGTATCCGGAAGATGAGGAGATGGCGAAGGTGGCGGGGCGGCATGTGCGGTTGATGGCGGTTGCGCCCGAGGTGATGCGGGGGTTTGGGTTTGGGGGTGAGTTGAGGCGGTTTTTGCGTGAAGGGGGTGAGGTGGCGTATCGGCTACGTCGGGATGGGGCGCGGTTCATCGCCGACGCGGTGGAGCACGATTTTTTTGCTTTGGGGGCAGACAGACAGCATGACCAGCAAGACAGTGTGAGAGCATGACAGAGACAACGGGGGCAAAAAAAACGGGTGGGGTGAAGACGGTCGCGATCATCGCGGGGGTGGTGGCGCTCGCCGTCGCGGGGGTGGCGATCGTGATCGGCGATGGTGCGCGGGTGAAGGTGCGGCGTGGGTTTGGTGATGCGACGGGGGAAGCGGGTGACGGTGGCGGCGAGGCGGGTGAAGAGGGGTCGTGGTTTGCGCGGACGTTTGGGGGCGATGGGGCGGCAGAGGGTGACGAGGGGGCGAAGAAACTTTTGCGGGCCGAAGATGCGCCGAAAAGCGTCGAAGAGCGCGATGAAGAGCGGGGGCGGTGCACCGTGACGGGGACGGTGGTGTGGAGCGACACGCGATTCGAGTTGCTTGACCCGGCGCGGCTGATGGCTCCGGCGGAAGATGTGACGGTGTTTGAAGATCGCGGGGTGAGGCGGGGGCGGATACGCGGGGTGCAGACCGATGGGGCGGGGGTGGTTTCGCTCGGGGGGGTGGGGCCGGGGGGGGGGGCGTGGGCGGCGGAGGGGGCG
>CAZXXB010000380.1:0-1748 GCA_964644185.1 uncultured Myxococcota bacterium | reverse complement strand
CCGAACCCCGAACCCTGAACCCTGAACCCTGAAACCCGACCCCTGAACCCCGCGTTGCCCCCCGCCTCCCCCCAACCCCCCGTCACCGTACGCCTGCAAGACGTCCACAAGTCCTTCGGCACTGGCAAGATCGCCGTCCACGCCATCCGAGGCGTCGACATGACCGTGCGAGGCGGCGAGTTCGTCATGCTCGTCGGACCCTCCGGCTGCGGCAAAACCACCCTCGTCTCCATCATCTCCGGCGTCCTCGACGCCGACCGCGGAACCGCCGAAGTCTTCGGCGTCGACTGGCGATCCCTCTCCCGCGATCAGCAGACCATCCGCCGCGGACAGTACATCGGCTTCGTCTTCCAGCAGTTCAACCTCATCCCCACCATCACCGCGCTCGAGAACACCGCCGTCCCGCTCCTCATCCGCGGCGTCAACCGCTCCGAAGCCCTCGACCGCGCCGCCGAATCCCTCTCACTCGTCGGCCTGGGCGAACGAACCCGCGCCCTCCCCTCCCAACTCTCCGGCGGCATGCAGCAACGCGTCGCCATCGCCCGCGCCCTCGTCGGCAAACCCCGCGTCCTCATCTGCGACGAGCCCACCGCCGCGCTCGACGCCCGCACCGGACAGCAGATCATCGAACTCATCAAATCCGGCACCCGCGAAACCACGGGCGCCTCAGCGACAGATCCCGCCGCGCCGGACCGCTGCGTCATCATCGTCACCCACGACAACCGCATCTTCCATTACGCCGATCGCATCGAGGAAATGGAAGACGGCAAACTCAAGGACCGCCCCAGCGACCTCATCGTCGAAGAGTCAAAGCGCATCCACGACTACACCAACCAACCACGAGACGAAGAGTGACCCCTCCGACGTGGTGCACCACTCTCTCCTTCACACGCCCGGACGCACCGACCTCCCGCGCACCGACCCCCCGCGCACCGACCCATCCTGCGCGCCCTGAACGGTCACCCGGGCCCACCCCGCCCCGAACGTCATAAGACACGTCCAACCCCAGCCCCCACAACCCTTTACCACCACGTTCCCCCAAACTTAGTGACCCGTCCTGCGCGCCCAAACCGGGCCGCGAGGGGGTCTCTTGGAGGGCCCGCGCGAAAGCACGTGCCCTCCACCCAAAGCAGTCGCCGGCCGGCACAGCCCAGGGTGCATCACCGCGTTTCGCCGCCTCGTGTCTCGACGCGAGCCGAAAGGCCCGCCCTCCCACGATGGCCCACGGCCCCACATCAGGCCCGTGCGCCTCGACCGGGAAACCCACCTCACCCATGCGCATGGGCTTCACAGCACAGAGCCCCGATCGTCAGGCAGACGACTCCCAACCAACCCTCAGGCCCTCACCACCCACCCCGCCTCCACCATCCCGATCCGCTCGAAGAACCACGACACACCCGTCAACCGCTCCCGCGCCGTCGTGTGCCCCAGCCCCACCACGCGGCACCCCGCGCCCGACGCCGCCGCCACCCCCGCCACCGAATCCTCAATCGCCACGCACTCCACGGGCCGCACTCCCAGCCGCGCGCACGCCAGCAGGTAGCACGCCGGGTCCGGCTTGCTCGCGCGCACGTCATCCGCCGTCACGAACGCATCGAGCAACCCCAGCACGCCCAGCCGCTCCAGCACCGGCCCGGCCTCCCGCCGCAGCGCCGCCGTGCACACCGCCACCTTCGCCCCCAGCCGCTTCACCTCACCCAGCAACTCGACCGCCCCCGGGTACGCCCCGCCCTGGCCCGACTCCCACA
>CAZXXB010000379.1:0-1774 GCA_964644185.1 uncultured Myxococcota bacterium | reverse complement strand
GGAGCAGCCCCCATCAACTGGGCTATTGGCCGCCGTAACCGCGCCCGACCGTCGGAAACCCGCGCTCAATCGCCCCCAGCGACACCTCGACCACCGCCTCTGCACTCATCCACAACGGCTTCGGTATCAGCGCCGGGTCGTTGCCCGCCCGCTCAAAAATCTCGCTGTGCGTATAGCCCGGACACAACGCCTGCACGTGCACGCCCGAACCCATCAACTCGTGCGCCAGCAACTGCGACAGGCGAATCACATACGCCTTCGTCGCCCCGTAATTGACACCAACCGGTATCGGCTCAATCGCCCCAAAACTCGCCACGTTGATGATGCCGCCGCGCTTCTCGCGACCAAACCGATACGCCGCAACCCGAGCGATGCGCGCCACCGCCAGCACATGCACCCGTATCATCGCCTCGGTGTTCTCGAGGCTGTCGAGCGTAAACGCCGTGTTCGTCGCAAACCCCGCGTTGTTCACCACGAGCGAGAGCGATGGAGTCTCGGCGACCGCGCGCTCGACCGCGTGCATCCCCGCATCGGTCGCAAGGTCTGCCGTCACCACCGTGACCTCAACCCCATGCTCGCGCTGCAGCCGGTCGCGCAGCGCATTCAGCCGCGCCGTGTTACGCGCCGCCACCACGAGATTGCGCCCACGCTGCGCGAGCGCAACGGCAAATGCCTCGCCGATTCCACTCGATGCGCCAGTAATGAGGGCGGTCTCGCGCTGGGTCTGCATGGTGTTGTTGGGTCCCGCGCTCTCTTGCCGCATCCGACTCAGCGGTGAATCGCGACGTCAATCAGGTGCCGCGCGCGCTCGTATTCGTTCACCACCCGGTGCAACGGTTTCATCGTCTCGTCGCGCAACACATCGATCATCAAAATCACCCGCACCTGGTCGCTGTTGTTCCACGCGCTGTGCAGGCACGTGTCGTCAAACACGAGCCACTCGCCCTCGTGCCACTCGCGCGTCACCCCACTCACCCGCAGCCCACACTCTGGCGGAACAAACAGCCCCATGTGCGCCCGCAAAATGCCGTACGGAAGCCCCCGATGAGGCCGCAGCACCGTGTGCGGACGCAGCACCGAAAACATCGCCGACATCACCCCCGGCACACCTTCGAGCGCCTTCAGCGTCACCGGCGCGTGCTTGCGATGCTCATCGAGCGCCTTGCCCCACACCATCAACGGATAAATGCGCCACTGGGTCGCCACCTGCGGTGTCCAGTTGCCGTGAATCGACACGAAGCCGCTCTGTGGCAGCCGCATGAACTCGTCGCGAATTTCGCTGAACGCGTCGCGCACGCCCGCGAGCTGGGGTAACCGCGCGGGGTCGTAAAACGGCTGAGGGTCATGCGAAAATTCGCCCTCGCCGAGCATTCGGTATAGCCGTGTTTGCCAGTGCACTTCGTTTGGCTCCTGAAGCTGCTCCCCACGCAAACCCTAGCTTCGCAAAGACGTCATGAAGATGAAACCTTTTTTCCCACTCATTTGGGGGGATTACCACCCGTTTGGGGGGGGATTCAATGGAACTCAAATTTTTCAGACACGTGTCGAACGCGCGATACTCTCGTGACCCGCACCCGCTCTCGACGCCACCGCACGAGGCGAATACACTCGCCACATGTGGCCCGCCGCCGACCAAATCGTCATCGCCATCGCGTGGTTTCTCGCCGGCCTCGTCTATGCCAACTTCGCCGAATGGGCCGTCCACCGCTTCGCAATGCATGGTCAGGCATGGCTCTTCGCCCGCTACCTTCAGCGCCGCCTGCGTGGCGAACCC
>CAZXXB010000378.1:0-1827 GCA_964644185.1 uncultured Myxococcota bacterium | reverse complement strand
TGGCAGACCGGGCGGTGGTGCTTTTCAACGAAGAGGGGCGTCCGGTTTATGCGAATGAAGAGGCGGCGCGGATACTGGAGCGGAGCCGAGCGGAGATTCTGGGTGGGCACGTGACGCACTACGATATCGTCGCCGCGGATGATCACATTCGCATCGTGGAGGAGGGCGCGCGTTTGACGGAGGCGGAGGGCGAGCTGGTGGTGCATATTCGCACGCCGGCAGATCGGGTGAAGCCGATTCGCCTCAAGACGCGTCCGATAAGTGATGAGGGTCGGTATGCGGGGTTGCTTTGCGTGCTTGAAGAGTGCGCGTCGGAGTCGGAGTGTGCGGGTGCGGCGGCGGCGCAGATTGCGTCGGCGCGGACGCAGTATGACGCGAACGCGGCGATGCGTGAGCAGGTGGGGCAACTGATACGGCTCAATACGCTGGGGCAGTATGCGGCGGCGATTGCGCATGAGGTGAATCAGCCGTTGCTGGCGGCAACGAACTATGCGGGGGCGATTGTGCAGCGTCTGCGTGCGCTGGGTGCCGATGAGGCGACGATTGCAGCGGCAGAGAAGCTGCAGGGTGAGGCGATACGGGCGGCGAGCATCATTCACGCATCGACGCGGGCGTTTCAGGCTGGGGGCGAGCCGCAGATCGAGGTGCGGTTGCGTGATGCGGTGAGGACGGCGATGAGCGTCGAGGCGGCGAACCTTGCGGCAAAGCGGGTGATCGTGGTGGTGGATTTGCACGGTGCGGACTATCGCGTGATCGCGGGGCGTGGAGAGGTCGAGACGGTGCTGGTGTGTCTCTTGCGCAACGCGGCGAACGCGCTTGCCGACAAGGCGGCGGGTCAGGCGCGCACGGTGCAGATTCGTGCGAGCAGCGAGGGTGGGCAGGTGACGGTGAGCGTGCAGGACAACGGGCCGGGGATTCCGGAAAAGTTGCGGAATGGGCTGTTTGTTCCGTTCGTGAATACGGGCGGTACGGGGGGGCTGGGGCTTGGGCTTCCGTTGTGTCAGTTCATCGTGGCGCGCAACGAGGGTTGCATTGCTGTCGCAAACAACGAAAATGCGGGGGCGTGCATCATGTTTCGTCTGCGCGCGGCAGAAACGGGGGGAGCCAAATGACACGATCGCTGGTGTATGTGGTGGACGATGACACGAGCGTGCTGGAGTCGTTTGGGTTTGCGCTCGCGAGTCATGGTTTCGACTTGCGGTTGTTTGAGTGTCCGGTGCGGTTTCTGGAGACGGCGGAGCTGGGGAGCCCGGGTTGTGTGGTGCTCGACCTCAGGATGCCGCGGATGGATGGGATAGGGGTGCTGGATGCGCTGCAGAAGCGTGCATCGCCGCTCGTGGCGGTGGTGATGACGGCGGCGGCGGATATTCCGACGACGGTGAGTTCGATGCGGCTTGGGGCGCACAATGTGATCGAGAAGCCGTTCACGATGGAGTCGTTGCTTGAGCAGGTGGCGCATGCGCTGGATAAGTCGCGGGCGAAGCACGAGCTGGAAGTGCGAAAGCAGGCGACGATTGAGCGGTGGAAGTCGATCTCTCCACGGCAGCGGCAGACGTTGCGGCTCGTGATGGTGGGGCACACGAACAACGAGATTGCGAACATGCTGGGCATCAGCGCGCGCACGGTCGAGCTGCATCGGGCGAAGGGGCTTGAGACGTTGCGGGTCTACACGACGGCGGAGCTTGTCGAGCAGTTCAAGGCGGTGGCCGAGACGTTGCAGTTCGGTGCGCAGTTCACGGAAGTTGTAGACCTCTCCGCTGTAGGTGATGGCGGCGACCTCGCGCGGGCCACCATGCAGGGCCGTCATCGGTTGGCGACCACCTTCCA
>CAZXXB010000377.1:0-1832 GCA_964644185.1 uncultured Myxococcota bacterium | reverse complement strand
AGCCCCACACCCGGCATCACCGGCATGCTCGTCAGCATCGCGGGCTCGGTCGCCAGCATCGACACACCGGCGAATCGTGCCGCCGTCGCACCCGCGCCACGAGCCCGCGCCTCAGCCTCACCACGCTCGCGCGCGGCCGGCGTCGAGAGCCGCGTGCGCGCCCCCTGCAACAAACTTTCGAGCGCGCGGCGCGAACCCTCATCAAGCGCGCCAAACACAGCACGCGGACGTGTCACGTAGCGATCCCACGCCTGCTCAAACGCGGTACGCACCGCCTCTTCGGGGGCGCCTTCGGGCACCTGCAACAACTCGTTGTCGCTGAGCCTGCGCAGATGCGTGAGTGGGTCATGCCGCTGCATGTTCACCTCCACGTGCGCCATCGCGTGCCACGCGCGTCAACGGCGCGACCGCAACCCGCAGCGCCATCTCGCGCAACACATTGGCGGTGCGACTCTCGGGGTGTTCGAGCACCAGCGGGCGCAACCGCCGCGACGCCGCCAACAGCAGCTCGTCGTAGGCAAGTGCCGCGACCGCCTGTGCGTTGACGCCACACACCTGCCGCGTCACCACCGCAAAATCTTCGGTCAGCCGTGCATCGTCTGAACTCGTGCAGCGATTCACCACCAGCAACGGATGAAACGTCGCCCGCACCCGCTCGACAAGCGCAATCGCCTCGCTCGCATCGGCACCCATCGTCGTCGCGCGCGTCAGAATCATCCCCGCGTGCATCACGTCGCCACTGCGCGCCTCCTCGTCGAGCAGACGAGCAAACCGCCGCTCGGCAATCGTCTCGGCGCAAAGCACCATCGCCCGCACGAAAGCGAGGCGCAAAAAGCGATGCGCCGAGGCGACCGCGTGGGGCTCGGGCGTCAACACCAGCAGCGCGACATCGGCGCGGGCGAACGCGTGCAACGCGGTCGGCGACGCCCCCGCCGGAACATCGACAAACGCGACGCCGGGGCGCGCAGCGTGCAGTCGCTTCAAAAGCCGCGCCGCCACGACCGCATCGCGGCCCGCCTGTGTCGTAGGGGTCCAGCACGGCGGCATTGGGCCGGCCATCGCGCCAAGCACCGCGCCGAGATCGTCGCTTGCCACGGGGTTCGGCTCACGCGCGCCGAGATGCAGCGCCAGCGACGCGTGCGCACCATCAAAGTCGGCACAGGCAACCTGCACACCTCGGCGATGCAGGTAGGTCGCAAGGTTGGCAATCAGCGTCGTGCGGCCCGTGCCACCCGTCGCGCCAGCCACCGTGATGAGGCGTGTCGTCATGCGCACCCTGACTTACGGCTGCGCCACAAGGGTTTTCATCGTTCCGCGAATCGGCACGTCGATCTCGAGCAGGCCGAAGTCGGGGTGAAACACAAACCGCTGCGACGCCACGGTCTCGGTGTCTTCGGCATCGACCGGATTGTTATCGAGCGTCACTTCAAACGCCCCCGCGTAGACCGTACCCGCGAGGTCGTAGTCAAACACCCGCGTCACGCGCGACGTGAACGCACGCTCGCTACCCTCTTCGGCACCCTGCACGAGCCTGCCCGTCGTCGTTGGCCATGAGCCACCCTGCGGCACGCTCAACGAGCCATCGGCGGCGACGTTGGGCTGCACCACCATCACGGGGGTCTTGTAGCGACGTGGCGTATCGAGCGGCGGCGTCTTGTTGGCCGGGTCGTTGAAACCGACGATGCGCAGCCCTTTGCCGAAGTCGTCGCCTTCAAGGTCAAAGTAGTACGTGTACCCCGCCTGAATTCCGTTGATGGTGAACGCCACTTCGTACAGCGGACGTTCGGTCGTCACCGCGGAACCGTCATTGAACGTGGTGCGCGCGGTGACCG
>CAZXXB010000376.1:1095-1839 GCA_964644185.1 uncultured Myxococcota bacterium | reverse complement strand
GATTTTCTCACCTACGCCGCCCTCATCGTAGCCGTCGCCTCGACCTTTGGGGGTTTTGTCGCGCTCGCGAGCTTTGCCGTGTTCTGGATGCTGCCGATGAACGCGGACCGACTCTTTGGCGGATTTCTGCAATACGACTGGCTTCTCGCGATTGCATTGGGTGTCATGTTTCTGCGACGCGGAAACCCAGTCGCCGCCGCGCTCGCAATGGCCTTCGCAACCATGACGCGCGTCTTTCCGCTCGTGCTTGCGCTCGCCCCGCTCGTGCCCGCCCTCGCCGATGCGTGGCGCACGCGCCGCATCGCCCGCGCCGACCTGACCTATTTCGTCGCCTTCGTTGCCGCGTGCATCGTATTTTTTGTCATCGGATGTTTCAGCGCCCATGGGGTCCACGCGTGGTTCGACTGGTTCGAGAAGATCATGGTCCACAACCAGCACCACGTCTTCGGTGGACGACGCGTAGGGCTGAAAGCGCTCTTCACCGCAGATTTCGGCATGCTCGCCGCTGTGCCGCACGGCGGCTCGCGTGAGGCATGGCTCGCGGCACATCTACCGCTCGTCCGCGTGATTCAGGTTGCGGTGCTCGTTGCTTTTGTCGCGCTCGCTGCACGTGCCTCGCGCGCCAACGCCGTCTTGCTCGCGTTGGCCGTCGTCTTCGTCGTGTTTGTCCTCTCGCGTTACTACTGGTCGATTGCCGTGCTCTTGCTGCTCTGGCGCAATGACAACGACGCAAGGTTGAGAGAC
>CAZXXB010000376.1:0-1081 GCA_964644185.1 uncultured Myxococcota bacterium | reverse complement strand
GTCGCGTTGCTCGTCGTCACCGCCCTCATACCGGTATGGATGCTAGCGACAGGCGGCACGACCAACAGCCACGGCGACTACGTGGCATTCAACGCGGTGCTGATGCTCGCGTTCGCCGTCTTCTATGTTTGCGTCATGTCGGTTTCGCTCTGGTCGCGGCTCAACCCAACGCACGCAGACCCCTTGCGGCCAGACCGCACTCGGCGGTAATCAATGCGTCGATTCACTGGCTTCACGACAATACTCGTTCGCCGCGAGAGGGGGCAGGGCGTGGCTGCTTATTCGACCATACGAACCATCATCTTTGTGCTGGCTGGCGCATTCATTCTCGGCGGGCCGTTCGTGCAGCAGGCGCTTGGTATTCCGCTACCCGGCATCCGCACGTGGAAGATGTTCGGCGTCAAAGCACTCGACTACTGCATGGTCGAGTACAAAGCGACCGCACCCGACGGCGACACCTGGGTCGTGCGTCGCGACAAGGCGCAGGGCTTCGCCGACAACCCACCCCGCGCGCGCAACCGGCATCTGCGCAGCGCCACCGCCGCTCAGGCCGATGGACGCCGCCTCTGCCGCACGTTGCCCGAAGGCACCGCCCTTCACTTCACGATGAAGTGCGCCCACAAGACCCGTGGCTGGAAAGAGATCGTCAGCAAGTCGCGCGACCTCTGCGCCAAGGGTAGCGACCGCGAGCCCGTCATCCTGCCGCAGCCGCCCGAACGCCCCGATGCACCGACGGAGATTGACGATTGAGCGCCGCATCGACGACTACCGCGAGCCCCACGCTGTCGCCGTTTGAGCGACTCACCGAATACGTCAACCGACCCCGCTCTACACGGTCGCTTGGCGTGATCCGTATCGGCATACCGATGTTGATGTGGGCCGAATTCGCCCGCGAGCTTGAGCTGTTTCGCGATTTCAGCGCGACCCACCTCTCGATTGCGACCCTGTTTTTCGTCGCAAGCGCCTTCATGCTCGTAGGTCTCTTCACCCGCGTCGCCGTCGCCGCAACCGCCATCGCCGGTCTGCTCGTCTACTACGTGCTGGGCATGAAAAACGGCATCCACATGTTCGTGCACCACCA
>CAZXXB010000375.1:0-1845 GCA_964644185.1 uncultured Myxococcota bacterium | reverse complement strand
GGGAGGGGGACCGCCGCCAAAGGCGGTGGTGGAGGGGCGGCCGCGCAGACGGCCGTGAACGCCTCGACAAAACTCCGCCCTCTGCGGGGCGGCCCCTCCGTCAGCGCTTCGCGCTGCCACCTCCCCCAACAAGCTGGGGGAGGAATGAGAGAGAGACCCATGTTCCTGCGCAAACTCACGCTCGCCTTCGCCGCCTTCACCCTCGCGCTACCCGTCCCGGTCGCAGCGCAAAGCCGCCACCTCCTCGAATACCCCTCGATCCACTCGCCGGTCGTCGGCACGCGCGGGATGGTGGTCAGCCAGAACGAGATGGCGAGCAGCGTCGGCGCACAGATCCTCCGCGACGGCGGCAATGCGGTGGACGCGGCGGTCGCCGTCGCCTTCGCCCTCGCCGTCACCCTGCCCCGCGCCGGCAATGTCGGCGGCGACGGCTTCATGACCGTCTATGATGCCAAGTCGAAACAGGTCCGCGTGATCGACTTTCGCGGCATCGCCCCGCGCGCCGCGACCGCAGCCATGTTCGTCGACAATCAGGGCAAGGAACGCGACATCGCCTCCTACGGCTATCTCGCCCCCTCGGTCCCCGGCAGCGTCGCGGGCCTCGAACACGCGCACAAGAAATGGGGCAAGCTTCCCTGGGCCAAGGTGATCGAACCGGCGCTCCGCCTTGCCCGCGACGGCGTCAAGCTCACCGCCGATGAAGCCTTTGTGTTCGGCTGGGGTCGTGATCGCCTGTCGAACAGCGTCGCCGGCAAAGCGACCTTCTACAAGCCCGACGGCAGCCTCTACGCCAAGGACGAAGTGCTCAAACAGCCCGACCTCGCCTGGACGCTCGGCGAGATTCAGAAGGGCGGCGCGAAAGCATTCTACACCGGCGAAATCGCCCGCCGCATCGTCGCGGACATGAAGGCCAATGGCGGCCTGATCACGATGGCCGACCTCGCCGCCTACGCACCCGTCGAGCGCGCGCCCTTGGTCGGAACCTATCGCGGTCACACCGTCTATACCGCTCCCCCGGCCAGCGCGGGTGGCGCGACCTTGCTCAACATGCTCAACATCCTTGAGCATTTCGACATGAAGCCGCTCGGTCAGGGCAGCGCCGCGTCACTTCACCTGCTCGCCGAGACGATGAAGCTGGCCTATGCCGACCGCTACCGCGTGCTCGGCGACCCCGCTTTCGTCACTGCTCCGGTCAAGGGCTTCGTCTCGAAAGCCTATGCCGCCGAACGCGCCAAGCTGATCTCGCCCGACAAGGTGATCCGCGGCCCGGACGCCCCGGTCGGCGACCCACTCAAATATGAAAGCCCCTCGACCACCCATCTCTCGGTCGCGGATGCCGATGGCAACGCCGTCTCGCTCACCACCACGCTCGGCTCGGACTTCGGATCGGGCGTGATGATCGCGCGCACCGGCATCTTGCTCAACAACCAGATGAACAATTTCAGCTATGAACAGGCATGGGAGGCACAGCGCACCGGCGCACCGCCCCCGCTCAACGCGCTCGCACCCGGCAAGCGGATGCTTTCGACGATGATGCCGACGATCATCTTCAAGGGCGACAAGCCGTGGCTCGTCACCGGCACGCCGGGCGGCAGCACCATCCCGACCACGGTGGTTCAGGTCGTCGTCAATGCGATCGACTATGGCCTGAACGTGGACGAAGCGACCCACCGCCCGCGAATCTATCAGGGCACCACCGCGTCGCTGCGCGTTGAACCCGGGTTCAACCCCGACACGGTTGCGGCGCTCAAGGCAAAGGGGCATCGCATCACCTCGGACGAAACCATGGGAAGCGCGCACTCGATCATGATCACCGACAACCTCTTCCTCGGCGCCGCCGACCCC
>CAZXXB010000374.1:0-1887 GCA_964644185.1 uncultured Myxococcota bacterium | reverse complement strand
ACGACGATTCGGGCATGGTCGACGAGGGTGTGAGCTACGAGGCGCCGACCGCGCTCGCCGAGCACTACGTCGCACGCACCTTCAACTTCGAGCGCGAGATTGGCGGCGTCTCGGCTGGCTTCGACCTCGACGACGCCAATACCCGCCGACCCACCGACGCTGCCGGTTGCGGACGTACCGACTTTACCTCGCCCGATGGCGCGCGCGGCATCGACAACCAGTTCGCCGTGCTCTTGCCCGCCATCGAAAGCGCCGGCGGCGCCGCACTGCCAACCCTCGTCCAATCGGCCATCAACGAGGGCGACCTGCTCGTCGTCATGTCAATCGAGGGCCGCGACGACCCACGCAACGACGACAACGTCACCATCAAGATCTCGCGCGGCATCGGCAAGCCCATCGTCGGCGCCGACAACAACCTGTTGCCAAACCAGACCTTCGACCCCGACACCGCCGAACCCGTCACCACCATCGCCAACGCAAAGCTCGTCGATGGCGTCATCGAGACCGGCCCCGTCGATATCTTTCTGCCTGTCTTCGTCTTCACGTTCCGCTTCGACGTGACGCTCTACAACGCCACCGTCCGCTTCGAGTTCGATGAAGATGGACGCCTCATCTACGCCCTCGTCGGCGGCTTCGTGCTCAACTCGAAGATCGTGCAGATCGCCAACAACCCCGGCATTCAGGATCAAATCGCCCAGCTCGCAGAGGGCGCCGTCAAAATCATGGCCGATGGATGCGTCAACGAGCCGTGCCCCGCCGAGGAGCCTTGCGACGCGCTCTCTGCCGTCGCCTCATTCGACCTCGTGCCCGCGTTTCTCTTCGACGCCGCGCCCCCCGCAACAGCAGAGTGAGCAGGCGAGACACCGCGCGCGATGAGCGCTTGCGCGAAGAGCCACAAGTTCAGCGCGCCGCTTGCGCGAAGAGCCACAAGTTCAGCGCGCCGCTTGCGCGAAGAGCTACACTTTCAGCGCGCGGGGGTGATGGTTCAGCGTCCGCTCTTTCAACAGCGCAACGATATCCGCTCGCGAACGCTCACCCGGACGCAGGTTCACATAGTGGTCGGCAAGCTTCTCGTAGTCGTTCAACATCAACGCAATCCAGATGCGAAAAAAGTCGATCCCCGCGAACACCACCGCGTCATGCTCGCGGTACAACGGCAACTCACGCTCAAACGCCCCCGGCATCTCAGACCAGTGCTGCCCCGGATGCTGATGATGCATGAGATGAAACCCGTCGTTGAACGACTTCAGGTTGTAATCGCAGTTCACCACCGTCGTCGCGAACCGCCATGGATGCGCGGGGTCGCGCGCGTCGAGAAACCCGTGCTGCACCCAGTTGCCAGACATCAACAGCCACCGCACCAGTAGATACGGCAGCACCAGCACCATCACCGCCGCGCGCCAATCGACCAGCACAGCCAACAACACCGTCGCAAGCCAGAACCCGTACTCGCTGACGATGAACTTCAGCGCCCGCCGCGGCTCGCCCCGTCGCATGAACGCCAGCGGTATCCGCACCGGCTGCAACACGATGAACTCGGCCAGATACGCCACGAATTGCGGCAGGCTGTTACGCCGATACCGCACCGTGCTGCTGAGATCGTCATCGAGGTTCTTGCCCGGGTGATGAATCCCGAGATGGTGCATGTAATACACCTGCCCCGGCAGCCCGAAGAAAAACCCCGTCACCCAGCGCAGCAAGAAATCCATCCATCGTTCGCCCTTTTTCACAATCGGACGATGCGCGTTCCAGTGGCTCACGTTGATGAAAAAAATCGTCCGAAAAAAGACCGTGTTGAGCATGTAGAAAAGCGCCGCCGGCCAGAACACCCACGCCGGTGCCTGCGTCATGAGCGGCGTAAAAAACAACACCCCCGGCACCACCACC
>CAZXXB010000373.1:0-1985 GCA_964644185.1 uncultured Myxococcota bacterium | reverse complement strand
GGCTTGGCGCTGGCGAGGAGGGCGGTGGCTTTTTCGAGTTCGCGCTCCGTGGGGGCGCGGGTGAGGGTGAGGAGGTAGGCTTCTTCGATGATTTTAGCGTCGGGCTCCTGGCTGGCGAGCAGGGCATCAAGGCGGTTGTCTTTTTGGGCGAGCTTGGTGTTTAAAGTCTCGCCGTTGGCGATGTGCAGGGCCTGGGCCATGCTGGGTTCGTTGGTGCGCTCGCATTCGCAGGTGGCGACGCGGTCGGCGCGGCCGAAACTTTTGAGGAAGTAGCTGGCGATGTTGCTGTCGGGCAGTTGCAGGGCGCGGAAGCCCATGGGGTAGGCGTCGGCGGTGCCGCGGTTGGCGTTGCGGCGATCCATTTTGAAGGTGGTGGGCGCGGCGGTGACTTGGGAGATGGTGTCGAGCAGCACCTCGGCCTTCAGTCGGCGAGGGACGTAGTGGGAGCCGTAGCGGAGATCGGTGATGTTTTCGGGAAGGGTGATGCTGCTGCGCTGGTAGGTCTCGCTTTGCAGGATGGTGCGCATGAGGGACTTCAGATCGAACTTTTGCTTCACGAGGTGCTCGCAGGCGGCGGCAAAGAGCGGTTCGTTGCTGGCGGGATTGGTGACGCGGAGGTCATCGACGGCCTCGACGAGTCCGCTGCCGAAAAAGTTCGCCCACACGCGATTCACGATGGCGCGTTGGAAGAGCTTGTTGTCGGCGCTGGTGAGCCAGTTCGCCAGAGTGATGCGGCGATCCTCGGTGGAGGTCATGGAGACGGGCTCCAGGGCATCGAGCGGGCGCGGCGGTTGCGGTTTGCCGGTGAGCGGCGCGACGAGATCGCCCTGCGTGTCGCTGAAAAGCACGCGTTCGTCAGCCTGTGTGCCGTTTTTGGTGCGCACGCGGGCGAAGAGATTCGCGAAGGCGTAGTATTGATCGTAGGTCCACTTTTCCATCGGGTGGTTGTGGCACTTCGCGCAGCCGATGGAGGTGCCGAGGAAGGCCACGCTGACGGTTTCGGCGCATTTCGTCGGCTCGTCGTTGAGGATGAAAAAATTGCCGCCGCCGTGCTCCAGCGTGCTGCCGGTGGCGGTGAGCAGATCACGCACCATGACGTCCCACGGCGTGTTCGCGGCGACGTGACGGCGGATCCAGTTGTAATACGCCCACATGGCCTGCGGCATGAGTTTGTCGCCATTCACGAGGAAGAGATCGCTCCAGCGATGCGACCAGTAATCAACGAACTCGGGGCGGTTGAGCAGGTGCTCAATGAGGCGGTCGCGCTTTGTAGGCGCGTTCGCCAGAACGCGGGGTGAGGGTGTGTTCGCGGGAGCGTCTTTCCGCGCTTTGGCAAGCGCGCCTACATCGCTGGCGATCACGTCCGGCTCTTCGAGGAATGCCTTCGCTTCCTCCGGTGTGGGCAAAACGCCGATCGTATCGAGAAACGCCCGGCGCAGGAACTCCGCGTCCGTGGCGCGACCGGAGGGCGGGATGTTCAGCTCGCGCAGTTTCGTCAAAACATGCTCGTCAATGAAGTTGCGCGGTTTCATGGCGGCAAAGGCCTCCACATCCAGCTTGCCTGGATTCGGCACGGTCACGGTGGTGACGCTGAGCAGGCTCAGATACCAGGCGCTGACGGTGCCCTCGCCGCTGCCGGTGATCTTGATGAGGCCATTGTCATCGACGGTGGCCACGCTGGCGTTGGTGGCGTTGTATTTGCACCAGCGAGTGACGTCCTCGCTGTGCCCGTCGCTGAATTTCGCGGTCACTTTGAGCTGCACGCTTTTTCCAGCCTGCGTGACGAGATGCGGCTCCGACACGCTGAGCGACACGATGCGCGGATCATCCGCCTTCGGTCCTGGTGCCCCCGCCGCGATCCAATCAACAATAGCTTTGTATTCCGGCGAGTTCACCTCGAACCGCTTGTCGCCCTTGTGCGGCACTGCTTTGACCGCTTTGAGCAACAACAGACTCCGCGCCGGATCTTCCAGCGTGAGACGGCG
>CAZXXB010000372.1:619-1986 GCA_964644185.1 uncultured Myxococcota bacterium | reverse complement strand
GATTTTGTGCTGGGGTGTCGCACCGATGAGGGTGCGCCGATCACGTGTCGCGACAAGAGCGGCAAGGCGGTGCCGTATTGTAAGCCGGGAGAAGAGTGCGACTGCGACACGATTGATGATTTGCTGAATTTCAAGGGCGGGGTGTACACGGCGCGGGCGATACTCGACGGGACGAACGAGGTGATTTCGCAGCTCGTCGATGGTGGGGTTGAGCTTGACCTGTTGTTGCATCTGCGGCGGCTTGGCGACGAGATTGTGGGTGACCAGTTGCCGATTGACGGGACGTTGTGCCTCGACACCGAATCGGACCGTGAGAAGCCGGGGCAGAAGTTTGATAGTCCGATCAATGGGCTGAAGAGCTTTACGGTGATGGATGCGGAGAAGAAGCAGTTTCGCACGACGTTGTCGGGGTTGCTGGTGCCGGGCGGGTTTCATCCGGCGCTGCCGAGCGATGCGTATGCCGACATCATCATGGAGGGGACGGTGACGGGGCCTGAGTGTCTGTCGGGCTGGGTGACGCTGTTTTTGCAGAAGTCGCCGTTGCCGTGTCCGGCGTTTGTCGAGCTTGTGGGGGCGTTCGTGGCGTCGCGGATAGAGCTTTTGCCGGAGAGCGACGATGAGTTGCCGCCTTGTTTGAAAGAGTCGCTGGCGCAGCCCGCGCGGTGTCCATCGTCGAAGCCGTTTTTTGAGAAGACGGGGTTCGCTGAAGATTTGTGTACGGTGTCGGGGCCTGCGTGTCCGGCTGAGTAGGTGCGGGGCGCGGGGGTACCAGAATCTGGCGTGTGGGTGTGGGCGGGGTAGCATGCGCGGGCGATGGAACTCGACGCGGCGGTAGAAGCGTATCTGAATCATTTGCGGGGTGAACGTGGGCTGTCGGCCAACACGGTGATGGCGTATGGCAACGATCTCACCGTGTTCGTGCGGTATGCGGGCGAGGTGGGGGTGAGCGGTTGTGGTGAGGTGACGGCGGCGACGGTGAGCGGGTTTTTGACTGCGGGTGCCGAAGGGGGTTTGTCGGCGCGGTCACAGGCGCGCAGGCTCTCGTCGCTGAGAGGGTTTTTTAAGTTTCTCGTTGAGGAGGATGAGTTGCCGACGTCGCCAGCGCGCGATGTTGAGCCTCCGCGGCCGTCGCACCTGCTGCCGAAGTATTTGACGGGTGAAGAGGTTGAGCGGCTGCTTCTCGCCCCTGGGCGTGAGACGGTGAAGGGGTTGCGCGACACGGCGATGCTTGAGGTGCTGTATGCGACGGGGTTGCGGGTGAGTGAGTTATGCAAGCTTGAGTTGTCGCAGGTGAACTTTGAGATGGGGGTGGTGCGGACGTTTGGCAAGGGGAGCGTGCAGAACGTGGTCGACCTGGAAGGGGGCCA
>CAZXXB010000372.1:0-555 GCA_964644185.1 uncultured Myxococcota bacterium | reverse complement strand
CGGCGATGGGGTCGGCGAGTGACGCGGTGTTTTTGTCGTCGCGCGGTAAGGCGATCAACCGGTCGCATTTTTTTCGCATCGTGGCGGGGTATGCGCGGTCGGTGGGGATACGGACGGCGGTGTCACCCCACGTGTTGCGGCACTCGTTTGCGACGCACTTGCTCGAGCGTGGGGCTGACCTGCGGGTGGTGCAGACGTTGCTGGGTCATGCCGACATCACGACGACGGAGATTTACACGCACGTGAGTCGCAAGCGGCTCGTCGAGGCGTACGCGCAGCATCATCCGCGAGCGTGAGGGGGGGTCACCCGAGGAGAAAGTTTTTGCGGCGGGCGAGGCGCTGCTTCAGCATCGCGTCGATTTGCGAGCGCACGTCTTCGGTGATGCGGGCAACGGCGGCTTCGTTGTTGGCGGTCGTGGCGTCGTAACCCGAAAGATCAATCGGCTCGCCGATCGTGATCGCAGTCGGCACCTGCGGCTCGATCCGCGGTCCCAGCCAGACCACGGGCACCCGCCGGTCGATCCAGAGCAGCGCCTCGGCCGTCGCCGACAGGCG
>CAZXXB010000371.1:0-2010 GCA_964644185.1 uncultured Myxococcota bacterium | reverse complement strand
TGGGATTTGCGACGGGGACGAGCTTTGGGGCGATGGCGATTATGCTGCCGGTGGCGGTGCCGATTGCGTATGAGATGGGCGGGATTGCGATTGCGGTGATTGCGATGGCGGCGGTGCTCGACGGGGCGATTTTTGGCGACCACTGTTCGCCGATCAGCGACACGACGCTGTTGTCGTCGATGTATTCGGGGTGCGCGCACATGGAGCATGTGCGGACACAGATGCCGTATGCGGTGGTGGGGATGGTGGCGGCGATTGGGGCGGGGTATTTGCCGGCGGGTTATACGGGTGGTGCGTTTGGGTGGTCGTTTGCGCTGATGCTGGCGGGGGTCGTGGGGGTGTTTTTTGCGGTGGGCAAGCGGGTGTAGCGCGCGGGTTTAACGGTCGCGATCAGTTGACGTCTTCGGGTGTGGCGAGGGGTGCTTTTGCGAGCAGCTCTTCGAGTCGTTTGTCTTCGCGCAGCGGGTCGAAGAAGGGGTCTTCGGCGAGCCACTCGCGGGTTTGGGTGGCGTCGATGCGCAGGGCTTCCTGCAGGGGCACTTTCATCTTGTCGAAATCGGCGCGGACGGCGAAGACGGCGGCGAGGTGGTAGAGGGCTCCGGCGTCTTCAGGGTCGATTTGTACGGCGCGCTGAAACTGCTTTTGCGCCTCTTCATAGAAGCCGCTTGCGGCGTAGCACATGCCGAGATCGATGATGGCGTCGGTGTTTTCGGGCTCTTCTTTGAGGACGACGCGCAGGTGGGGGATGGCGTCTTTGTGGTTGCCCTCGTCGATGAGAATGCCCGCGAGCTCTTGCCGTGGGGCGGCGTCTTTGGGGTCGTCGGTGATGGCGGCGGTGAGGGCGCTTTTGGCTTCGTCGAAGCGTCCGAGTTGGGCGTAGGTGATGCCCAGGCTGAGTTTGGCGTCGGGGTAGTTGGGGTCGAGCTGTAGGGCGTTGCGCAGTGAGTGGAGGGCGATCTCGCCGCCGAACTGTCCGATGAAGTTGCCGAAGTTGTAGTGGGCGGTGGGGTTTTCGGGGTCGAGGCGCAGTGAGCGGACGTAGGCTTCGATGGCGCCGACGAAGTCGCCTTTTTCGCCGAGGAGTGAGGCGAGGTTGTCGTAGGCGTGTGCGGCGTCGGGGTCGGCGTCGATGGCTTTGCGAAACTCGTTGATCGCCTCGTCTGTCCAGCCGCGTTCAGCGAGTTCGATTCCGCGTGCGTTGTGGACGTCGGATTGCGATTGCGGGTCGCGGGGGGTTTTGCTCACGGTCGTGCCTTTTGGACGGGTCGTGTTTGACGGGTCGTGGAACCTGTTTTGCAGCCATGCGCGCGGGTGTCGCGCGGTGGCGGCGCTCTTATTAGATTGCATGGTGCCGCGCTGCAAGCGTGGGCGTTCTGGCTTGTGGGTCGGGGGGGCGTTTGGCAGAGTGTCGTCAACGTGAAGCAACGAGACAGCACATTGAATCGTCGCGCGCCTCGCTGGGCCGTGCGGATGGTGATCGCACTTTTTTTGTGCGGAACCTCGTGTGGAGTGTCTGGTGGGATGGGGGGCGGGTGCGGGGCGGGCGGCGCGACGGCGGGGTCGGGGCGTGAGCTTCACGTGGGGGCGGGGGCTCTGTATGCGACGGTGCAGGCAGCGCTTGATGCGGCGCGCGATGGCGACACGGTGGTGGTGGGTGCGGGGCGGTTTGAAGGTCGGGTCGTGATCGAGGGGGCGGTGTCGGTGCGGGGTGCGGGTCCGGGCGTGACGGTGCTTGTCTTTGGCGGGGAAGGTGCGGTGGGTGTGCGGGTCGCCCTCGCCGTCGGAGTCGAGGTGGTGGAGGCGGTGGGTGCGAGCGGGTCGCTTGCCAATGTCGAGGTGCGGCACGAGGGGCGCGATGCGGGTGAGCCGCGTTTGCCCGATGCGGGGAGCAATGATGCGGTACGCCTGCATGACGGAACGTTTGCACTCGCCGATGTGTTTGTCTCGGCGTCGCCCGATGACGGGGTCGTGTTGTCGGGGTCGCACGCGGGGGTGCTGTCGGGGGTGGTG
>CAZXXB010000370.1:0-2053 GCA_964644185.1 uncultured Myxococcota bacterium | reverse complement strand
CGATGCCGCGCGATTCAGCACAGCCCCATCGAGCAACACCGCCACCTGCTGCGACGTCGAGCCACGCAGCGACACCGTCGCGAGCGAACCTGTCCCGCCATACCGCTGTATCGTCACCCCCGCTTCGCGCCGCAACGCCTCTGCAAGCGAAAGCTGCCGCGGCGCAAAAAAATCACGCTCAATTGTGCTGCTCGCCGCCGTCGGGTCGTTCGCGCGCACGCGATCACCCACCGTCGTGAGCTCTTGCGGCGCAGCTTCTGCACCTTCAAGCTCTTCGGTCTCACGCGTTGCGTCGGTTTGCGATTCGACAGGCTGCGCGGCAAGAAGCACCGCACAGGCCAGAAATGACCACGACATCAGCCCTCCAACTCACCCCGGGGATGGCTCAAGTTACGTAGCGAGGCAGGTTTCCTGGCTTGCCGGGTCACGCGCGCGAAACACACCTTCTCGGGCTCGCGCCCAATGGTGCATGCGAGGTCTCGCGCATCGCCGGATACAGTGGCGGGGGCCGCGCCGGATTCAGCCTCGCATCGCACGCTCGCGATGCACACGCCTACCGGACTTCCCTTTACACCTACGCTACAAACCTCACTCTGTGGCGTGCAGGCGTGCGAGTCAAGCACCCACCTCGCCCCACGCAACTTTGCTCGCCGCTCACGTTGTCGCAGCCCGCGCCGTGACCCGCTCGGTCACGCTCTCGGCGTCAGGCGAACTCAGCAGCTTCTCAAACCACGCGATCGTCGCGCCCAGCCCCTCGCGAAGCTGCACCTTCGGCTCCCAACCAACCAACTCTCTCACCCGCGTGATGTCGGGTTGCCGTTGACGCGGGTCGTCCTGCGGCAACGGACGCGCAACAATGCGACTCTTGCTGCCCGTCAACTCAATCACAAGTTCTGCCAGCTCGCGTATTGTAAACTCGACCGGATTCCCCAGATTGATCGGCCCCACATCGCGCGTCTGTTCCATAATCGCCGTCAGCCCCGCAATCAGATCGCTCACGTAGCAAAACGACCGACACTGCATCCCGTCGCCGTAAACCGTAATGTCGTCGCCCTTCAGCGCCTGCACCACAAAGTTGCTCACCACCCGCCCATCATCGAGCAGCATTCGCGGCCCGTACGTGTTGAAGATGCGCACCACCCGAATATCGACCTGATTCTGCCGGTGGTAGTCAAAGCACAGCGTCTCCGCCACCCGCTTGCCCTCGTCGTAGCACGACCGCAGCCCTATCGGGTTCACATTGCCCCAATAGTCTTCTCGTTGCGGATGCACCGTCGGGTCGCCGTAGACCTCGCTCGTGCTCGCCTGCAACATCCGCGCTCGCACCCGCTGCGTCAGCCCCAGCATGTTGAGCGTGCCCATCACCGACGTCTTCACTGTCTTGATCGGGTTGTATTGGTAATGCACCGGAGATGCCGGACAGGCGAGGTTATAGACCCTGTCCACCTCAAGCAAAATCGGCTCGACCACATCGTGGCGAATCACCTCGAAGTCGCGGTTGCCAAACAGGTGCCCCACGTTGTGGCGGCGCCCCGTAAAAAAATTGTCGAGGCACATCACCTCGTGGCCCTGCTGCAACAGCGCCTCGCACAGGTGCGAACCGAGAAACCCCGCACCGCCTGTGACGAGCACCCTCATCCGTTCAGACTCGCCGCAGAGCGCAGCCGATGCCCGCCATCAACAAAAAGGTCGGCACCCGTGATGAAGCTTGCCGCATCCGAGATCACGAACAGCGTCGCAAACGCCACGTCTTCTGGCGTCGCCATCTTACCACCCAGCGGAGCACGCCCCGCCACCGCCTCAAACGTCTTGCGGTCGGGCCACAGCTTCTGGTTCGCCTCGGGTGAATCGACCGGCCCCGGCGAAATGCAGTTAGCCGTAATGTTGAACGGCCCCCACTCCACCGCCAGCGTCTCCATCATGCTCACGACACCAGCCTTGCTCGCCCCTGAGTGAATCATCATCGGCGAACCGTCGTGCGCATTCGTCGCCGTCAATGCGACGATGCGACCAAAGTTGCGCCCCACCATCCGCTCGCCCACGAGCCGCGTGA
>CAZXXB010000369.1:1204-2086 GCA_964644185.1 uncultured Myxococcota bacterium | reverse complement strand
CACCCTTAAACAAGTGCGCGGAGACATGCCACTTAACCCACTGATTTCATTGCTCAATCCGTCAACACTCGGTCGCAAAACCAGACCCAAATTTTCCTTCGCGTGACGCCTCGCCCCCCATGTGGCAAACTCCCCCTCATGCGCCCGCGAGCACGCGTGTCAACCCGTCACGCCGCCAAAAAACGCCCGCGCAGAAGTCACCCATGAGCGTCAAAATCGACTATGATCTCAATAGGTTCCGCGATCTCGTCCGCGGAAAAATTCGCAAAGACCTGCAACGCTACGTGCAGAACGGCGAGCTCATCGGCAAGCAGGGCGGCGACACCGTCAAAATCCCCGTCCCAAAAATCGACATCCCCCACTTCCGCTACGGAGAAAAGCAACAAGGAGGTGTCGGACAAGGCGACGGCGACGTCGGTGATCCCGTCCCCGGCGAAGAGAGCGACGGCGACGGCGAAAGTGGAAAAGGCAAGGCAGGTCAAGGGGTTGGCGAGCATTCACTCGAAGCGGAACTGACCCTCGACGAGCTTGCCGCCATCCTCGGTGAAGAACTCGCACTGCCCCGAATCGAGCCCCGACAAAGTGACAAAATCGTCACAGAACACACCAAATACACCGGAATTTCCCGCCAGGGCCCCCATTCCCTCCGCCATTTCAAACGCAGCTACAAAGAAGCCCTCAAGCGCCAACTCATCTCCGGCACCTACAACCCCGACGACCCCCGCATCGTCCCAATCCCCGAAGACATGCGATTTCGCTCGTGGAAAACCACCGCAATCCCCCATTCCAGCGCCGTCATCATCTACATGATGGACGTCTCAGGCTCGATGGGCGACGAGCAAAAAGAAATCGTCCGCCTCGAATCGTTCTGGATCGACACAT
>CAZXXB010000369.1:0-1191 GCA_964644185.1 uncultured Myxococcota bacterium | reverse complement strand
AGGCCTCGAAACCCGCTTCATCATCCACGACGCCACCGCCCGCGAAGTCGACCGCGACACCTTCTTTCGCACCCGCGAATCCGGCGGAACCATGATCAGCTCGGCCTACAAGCTCTGCTACGAAATCATCGACGCCGACTACCCCCCCGACCAGTGGAACATCTACCCGTTCCACTTCAGCGACGGCGACAACTGGTCAAGCGACGACACCCACACCTGCCTGCGCATGCTCGAACTCGCGATTCTCCCCGTCGTCAACCAGTTCGGATACGGACAGGTCGAGAGCCCCTACGGCTCAGGCCAATTCATCCGCGACCTTCGCGACAAGTTCGGCGAAAGCGACGAAAAACTCGTCCTCTCACGCATCGCCGACCGCGATGGAATCCTCGGCAGCATCAAAGATTTCCTCAGCAAGGGAAGGTGATGAGCGCGGCTTCCCCCAGCTTCCCCTCCATCACGCTCATCGTGTTGCACCCCGCCGCCGACTCAGACCGTGGCGACGCCGAGGCCGCACGCGCGCTCATTCGCCTGCACGAGTCACACCCCCACGTCGAACGCCTCGACGTCTCCGCCCATCGCGACGACACCTTCGCCGCCCACCTGCGCGCCGCCGCATCACGCGCCACCGGCGACCTCATCGCCCTCTTCCCCGCCACCGGAGACTACCTCGCCGACGACCTCGTGCGCGCCATCGCCGTGCTCACCCGCAACGACCTCGACGCCATCCTCGGAGTTCGCGTCATTCGCCGCGACCCCGTGCTCCGCCGCTTTCGCTCGACCGCACTCAACGTCATCCAGCACGCGATTCTCAGCGACCGCTTCCGCGACCCAGACTGCCTCGTCCGCGTCTTTCACCGCGAAGCCCGCGCCGCAATGCTCGCCGACGCCGACGACACCCTCCGCTTCGCCGGACTCTTCGCCGCAAAAGCTGGACTCCGCATCGCCGAAGTCGAAGTGCGACAACTCGCCCCCGAAGCCGCCCCCGCCGATGACACATCGCCCATCGCTCTCGCGCATCGTCTCGCACTCGACACCGCGCGCACGCTGCCCGAAACCGTCGTCGTCGCGCCTCGCCTCGCCTTTGCCTATCTTCGATGCATCGCGCTTATCCGCGACACCACCAGCGGACCCCGCACCCGCGACCTCGCGCCCGAAATCGCCCCACCGACCGGGCTGGGCGCCGCGATCTAC
>CAZXXB010000368.1:0-2127 GCA_964644185.1 uncultured Myxococcota bacterium | reverse complement strand
CGCGTTGCCAGTCGCGCAGGTGGTTGCGTGCATGAATTCAGGTATATTAGGCGAGGCTATTGGCCTGAGGTTGCGATATGTGGCGCGAGCAAAATGTCACGCATGCGGTGTGCGCGGTAGGCCTTGAAGGCTTCCATCACGACGAGGAGCAGCATCGAAGCGGTGAGCAACTCGACCCAGCTCAAGAGCGATACTGGTTCGAGCGAGAGCACGCGCTGCATGAGGGGTACGTGCATCGAGCCGACGTGGAGCGTTTGGGCGGCTGCGGCACCGACGAGCAAGAGGTAGTTGCGCGAGAGGGGCACGCGGAAGGCGGAGGTGGTTTCAGAGCGGGTGTTGAAGACGTGGACGTTTTCGCAGAGCACGAAGAGAAGCAGCACGTGGTTGCGGGCCGAGAATTCGCTCATGCCGGTTTCGAGAAAGAACCAGAAGGCACCGAAGGCAAGGGCGGCCATCGCTGTGCCTGAGATGAAGACCTGCTGAATCATGAGCGGGTTGAACATGCGCTCGTCGGGCTTGCGCGGGGGTTTGCGCATGGCACCGGGCTCGCCGCCCTCGAAGGCGAGGGCGACGTCTTGAATTCCGTTGGTGACGAGGTTGAGCCAGAGCAGTTGTACGGCGTTGAGAGGTAGCGGGAGTCCGGTCACGAGGGTGGCGGCGAAGAAGAGCACCTCTGCGAAGCCACACGAGATGAGCAGGTAGGTGACTTTGCGGACGTTGTCGTAGGCGTAGCGTCCCTCTTCGACGCCGGCGGCGATGGAGGCAAACTTGTCGTCGGTGATGACGATGTCGGCGGTGTCTTTGGCGACGTCGGTACCCGAGCCCATGGCGATGCCGATGCTGGCTTTTTTGAGGGCAGGGGCGTCGTTGACTCCGTCGCCTGTGACGGCGACGAAGTGTCCACTGTCGGCGAGGGCTGAGACGATTTCGAGTTTTTGCAGGGGCGAGACGCGTGCGAAGACCGATGAGCGGGCGACGCGGGCGTTGAAGGCGTCGCGTCGTGGTGAGAGTTCGGTAAGTTCTGCGCCAGTGACGACGTCGTCGCGCGAGGTGGCGATGCCGAGCTCTTTTGCGATGCTGAGGGCGGTGGCGGGGTGGTCTCCGGTGACCATGACGACGCGGATACCAGCGGTGCGGCACTTGTCGACGGCGGGCCTGGCGTCGGGGCGGAGGGGGTCGAGAAAGGCGGCGAGGCCGAGAAATGTGAGGCGGGGCAGGTCGGTGGGTTTGGGGTCGGTGCCGGGGTCGTTTGGGGTGGTGCCATCGGCGATGGCGAGCACGCGGTATCCGGCTTCGGCAAAGGCTTCGGCGCGTTGTTCGATGGTGCGGCGAAGGTTGGCGTCGAGGGGGGCGAGGTTGTCGCCGCTGAGCGCGTGGTCGCAGAAGCCCAGCACAGTTTCAAGCGCGCCCTTGACGGCGACGGCGAGGGGCGCGTTGGGCGAGGGGTCGCGAAAGAACGCGGCGGCGAATTTGTTCTCAGACTCGTAGGGTATCGAGGCGACGATGGCGTGAGAGGCGTGGAGTTTCGTGGGGTGCAGGTTGTGTTTGCGGGCGAGCACAGCGAGGGCGATATCCATGGCATCGCCGCGCGCGTCGAGGGTGTTTTTTGGGGGGGCGTCGGGGTCGTCGTCGATGACGGCCTCGTTGCAGAGGGCACCGGCGCGAATGAGGCGGTTGAGAGGGGCGGTCGTCGTGGCTGAGAGCTGTGGCGCGGTGGAGGCTGGGCGAATTGCGCCGGTGATGTCGAGTCCCTCGCCGTCGATGGTGTATTCGCTGCCGCTGGTGAGCCAGAGGGCTTTGACCGTTTGAATGTTGCCGGTCAGTGTGCCGGTTTTGTCGCTGGCGATGCAGGTGCAGCTACCGAGCGTTTCGACGGCGGGCAGTTTGCGGACAATGACGTTGCGCTTTGCCATGCGGTTGACGGCGATCGAGAGCGCGACGGTCATGGCGATGGGCAGACCTTCGGGAATCGCTGAGACGGCGAGGGCGACGGCGATGAAGAAAATTTCGGTGAGGGGCATGCCGCGGGCAAGGCCGATGCCGCCGAGCGCGGCGACGGCGGCGACGACGACGATGCTGATGACCTGCGCGAACCGCTCCATGCGGATGATGAGCGGGGGCTTGGTG
>CAZXXB010000367.1:312-2146 GCA_964644185.1 uncultured Myxococcota bacterium | reverse complement strand
GTTTCGTCTTTCGGCAGCCAGGCTTCGGCACGGCCGAGGTCGATGAGGGCGCCGAGTGAGAGCCAGTAGCCTACGCCCTGTGCCCATGAGTCGGCGAAATAGCGGTCGTCTCCGGCGCCGTCGAAGAGCAGGGCGATGCCACCGGGAACCTGATCGGCGAGTCGCAGACGGCCCGCGTTGGCGGGGTCTTGCGTGACGTGGCGTGGGCCCCATGCGGCGCCCTGCCCCATGGCGACGGTGGTTTCGGGAAAGCGGGCGTCGTCGGCGACGAGTCCGTGTAAGAGGTAGGTGTCGCGTCCGCTGGCGTCGTGTAGCGCGGCGAGCCCACCGGGGCCTGCGTAGGCCTGTGCGTGGCCGCGCGCGCGGTACTCGTCGTCGCCGCCTGTGTCGATGAGTGCGCCAAAGCCGTAGAGGGCCGCGCCCTGCGTGAGCGCGCCGCCGACGTAGCGGTCGTCGCCGCCCATGTCGTAGAGCAGCCCCAACCCGCCGACGCCGGTGCCGAGCGAGAGGTCTTTGGCGCGGTAGTGGTCGTCGCCGTCGAAATCGACGTGGAGGCCGACGCCGAGAATTCCGGCGCCCCATGATCCGGCTTTTTGTGAGAGGTAGGCGTCGTTGCCGGTGCACTCGACCGAGAGGGTGACGGGGCGTTCACGCGGCTCGTAGTTGCGGGTGAGCCAGATGTCGTCGCCGCCGAGGTCGATGGTGAGAAAGGCTGAGGCGTCGTGCAGATCGCTCGTGGCACCGCCGATGCGGATGGCTCCGACGGCGGTGGGCAGGGTGAAGACGCTGTGGTGGCGGGCCATGGCGCGGGCGGCTTCGTCGCGCACGTCGGGTTCGCAGACGGCGCGTGCGGCGGCGAGAAAGCGTTTGGCGATGTGTGCGACGCCGGGCGGCATGCGGGGTTTTCCGAAGGCGGTGGCGAGGGCGACGTGGGTTTTGAGGGGGTCGTCGCTGGCGGCGTCGGCGGTGGCTTCTTCGGGGTCGCTGTAGTGTTCGAGCAGGGTGGCGAAGTCGTCGCGTAGCGCGGGTGAGAGGGCGGCGACGCGGGCTTCGTTGAAGTAGTCGAGGGTGCGGGCGAGGCTGAAGAGTTTTTCAACGGCGTCGCGAAAGCGTGCGGGGTAGGCGGGGGTGGCGGGCCAGTCGAGGGTGAAGTCGGCGAAGCGCTCGTCGTCGATGCGAAAGTCGTTGACTGAGCTTTTTGAGTTTTTTGAGCTTGTTGAGTCTGCCGAGTTTGCCGGGCTGATTGATTCATCTTCGCGTGGGGCCGCGAGGGGCGCGCCGGGCAAGAGGGTCTCGATGTCGTCGAGCAGGTGGGCTGTTTCGCGTGGCAGTGCGAGCGGTGCGTCGAGTGCGCGCAGCGCGGGTGTGGCGACGAGGTGGGCACGGTCGGTGATGCGGGTGCCGAAGCGTTCTGTGAGGGCCGACCAGGGTGTTTGTGTTGCAGGCGTACTGAGTCCGACGACGGCGGCGGCTTCGACGGCGGAGCGAATGGCAGGGTAGCGGGCGGTGAGGTCGCGGGGCGCGGTGATGGTGGCGTCGGCGTAGGGGGCGTCGTCGCGGCGCGCGTGGCAGGCGAAGGCGAAGGTCGCGAGCAACGAGCAGACGAGCGTGGCGAGCACGGTTGTTTTGGGCACGTGTATTCTAGTTGTGGGCGATTTGCGCACGGGTGATTTGGGCACGCGCGGTCTGGGTGCGACGAAGCGTGGTGGCTGTAAGATGGGCGGTGCGATGTGGCTCATCGTGTGCCGCCCCCGTTTTCGCTTGCGGATGTGCGGGCTTGCAGCGTGACAGTGACGGTGGTGCCGGCGCCGACGGTGCTCTCGATGTCGACACG
>CAZXXB010000367.1:0-260 GCA_964644185.1 uncultured Myxococcota bacterium | reverse complement strand
TTTGTTTTGGTGGTGTAGAAGGGCTCGAAGACGCGGTCGACCTCGGCGATGCCGACGCCCGTGTCGGTGATGCGAACGGTGGCGAAGCCGTCGTCGGCGGGTGAGGTGGTGATGTTGATTGCGCCGCCGTCGGGTGTGGCTTCGAAGGCGTTTTTGACGAGGTTCATGAAGACCTGTTCGAGTTTTTTTCCATCGCCGAAGACGTCGCCGCGAAAGCCTTTGTGGACGGCGTAGGTGATCTTTCTGGTGGCGGCGGCGGG
>CAZXXB010000366.1:0-2172 GCA_964644185.1 uncultured Myxococcota bacterium | reverse complement strand
CCCCCCGCCCCCCGCTGGGGGAGAGGGGGCGGGGGGTGAGGGCCAATCTTGCAGCCCTAGGAGCCCCCCCCTCCCCAAATCGCCCCCACCCCTCGCGCCGCCCGCCGCCCCCTTCGACGAAAACGCCGCCACGATCGCCGCGTCACCCTCTGGCCCCGTCGCCCCCAGCAACCCATCAATCACCCGCACCCGCTCGACCGTCGCCTCATGCCGCTCGCGTATCCCCTCAATCGCCGCCCGTATCCGCCGTGCTCGATGAAAAATCGCATCAAAATTCTCTCGCGCCGACTTCGCCGGGTCGAGCGCCAGCGTCTCGGTCTGGCCATCATCGAGCGTCACCGGCCACGCCACGCACCCCCTCGGAATCTGCCCCACCTCATGCACGACCAGCGACGCCAGCGCCGCCTCGCGAAGCGCCGCCTCGGCACGCTCACGATCCCGCGCCAGATTTTCCACCAGCACGGCGAGCTTCTTGCGCGCGCGCTGCGCCTCACGTCGCGCCGCCACCACCGCCTGCTGCACCCGCTCAGCTTCGAGCGCCGCCCACGCCCCCCGCGCCAGCAAAAGCCCCACATCGGGCACACGCTCACCCTGCACGCCCTCACCCTGCACGCCCTCATCACCCTGCCCACGCATCTCGCGCTGCTCGTGCGCTACCTGCCTGTGCGCATCACGCACGCCCTCGTCACCCTCACGCTCACGCTCGCCATCACCCGGCGCGCGCACCCGCTCGGCCTCACCAATGCG
Source organism: uncultured Myxococcota bacterium (assembly GCA_964644185.1). Taxonomy (GTDB): domain Bacteria; phylum Myxococcota; class JAJVIH01; order JAJVIH01; family CAZXXB01; genus CAZXXB01. The sequence continues at coordinate 1,425 of CAZXXB010000366.1, read as the reverse complement.
CCCCAGCACCCGCCCCTCGCCATCACACAAAAACAGCGTCGCGACCTTGCGCCGCGCCCCCCCCCCCCCGAGCAGCAACGTCAACGTCAGCGTCTCGTCCGGCGCATCGAGCACCAGCATCACCCCGTGCGGCTCGACACTCGGCACCACCGCCAGCAACGTCGACGGAACCACACGCGATCTCAGCAGCATCTGCATCTGTGGCGCATGCCCACTCGCGCCACCGCGACCCCGCAGAACCCGCTCGGCGACCCCCACCCCCGCAAGCCGTGGCTCGGCACTCAACAAAAGCTGCACCCGCCGCTCGGGCAACTGCGGCGCAAACACCTCCAGCGCCACCACATACGCCCCCACCTGCGTCACCGCCTGCACCCGTGCCCCCGCGAGCAACGAAAGCTCGTCAATCACCGCCCTCAACATCTCGCGCTGCGTGCTCACCCGCGTTGATCTATCGGCCCGTGCGCTGTTTGGCGAGCGCCCCCCGCAACTTACCCAGCATCGCCGCCGCCCGTGGCGACGTCGCCGCATACGCCTCAAGCACCGGCTGCGACCGCGACGCGAACACCGCCCGCTCTGGCTCAGTCAACCGCCGCACCGTCACCTTCGCCGCCCCGAGCTGATCAATGAGCTGCTTGTTCATCGCGCGAATCGCCGCCCGCCCTCGCGGAACCTCATCACGCGTCGCCCGCACAATGATCTCGCGATGCGAAGGCGAAAGCCCCATGAACCACTTCGTCGACGCAACCGCCAGCGCAGGCTGATGCATGTGCCGCGCATCGGTCACACACCCAAGCGACGAATACCAACCCGCCGCAAACAGAATCACCGGCACCGTGCTCAACCCATCAATCAAACCCGCCTGCAACGACGACAACACCTCCGTCACCCCAAGCGGAACCACATTCGCCCCCATCGCCTGAAAAAACGCCGTCTGCGAGTGCGTATCCTGCGACCGCATCCGCAACTTCTTAAACTCCTCCGGCGTCGTGATGCAGCGGTCCGAACGCGACCCCCACACGTGGTACCCCGCCTCGGCCCACAACAACGGCACAAGCCCCACCCCCGCAAACGCCGTGTCAAAATCTTCGTGCAACACCGTATCGACCGCAAAATCGGCCTCAGACTCACTGTCGAACAAGAACGGAAGCTCCAGTATCTCGATCTCCGGCACATCCGGCGCCACCGTCACCGCCGATCCCGCAAAAATCTCGATCTCGCCCCGCTTCAACGCTGCATAATGCGCAGGCTCGTCACCCAGCACAGCCCCCATCATCACCTTCACCTGCAACGTGCCGCCACTCTCGCTCTCGACCTGCTTCTTGATGCGCCGCAACTGCTCTTCCCACGGCGTCCCCGCGGGCGCGATCGTCCCTATCCGCACCCCCGTCGGCTCAACCGCCGAACCCGCCGCACCCGCCGCCCCTT
>CAZXXB010000365.1:1929-2194 GCA_964644185.1 uncultured Myxococcota bacterium | reverse complement strand
TGATGAGTTGGCGAAAGACCAGGGGCAGGGTCGGGAGACGCTGGCGCAGCTTCGCGAGAAGCTGGCGGAAGATTTGCGTGAGGCGCGGGCGAAGGTTGAGGGGCGGCGGTTGCGCAATCGTCTCGTGCGGGTGGCGGCGAAGCAGTTTCCGTTTGCGGTGCCGACGGGGTTGTTGCGGGCGCAGATTGATCGCGTTGCGGCGGCGTCGCTGGGGATACCCGAGAACACCGACCTCGAGATGATTGCGAGCCGCGTGCCGGGGCTT
>CAZXXB010000365.1:0-1896 GCA_964644185.1 uncultured Myxococcota bacterium | reverse complement strand
GCTCCGGCGCTTGTCGGGGTGCAGAAGACGCTGGTGGCGGATGCGTATGCGGCGGCGCATGAGATTTCGGTGTCGCAGGAAGAGGTGGATGCGCGGGTTGAGGAGATTGCGGCGGCGCAGGGTCAGCCGGTGGCGAAGTTGCGTGCTGCGATTGCGCGCGAGGGTGATGCTCCGATTCGGGCGACGATTCGTGAAGAGAAGGCGCTCGATGCGATGGTGAAGCTGGTGCAGACCGCGGTGGTGGCGTCGGCAGTGCTGGATAAGCTTGACGCGGAAGACGAGAAGGCGGCGCAGGAAGAGGTGCGCGCGTTGCTGGCGGCGCGACTTGGGGCGTGAGGGGGCGGGGCAACCAGACGGCGTGATGTGACGGGACGAAGCGACGACGCGACGCGGCGGCGAGAAGCCACCGCGTGAATCGTGTTGCGCGGGTGGCACGTGCGTCGTAGCATGTTGGAATGAGTCGGCGTAGCACAGCAGAAAGCAGAGTCGTTCGGGAGTCAGATCGCGGGATTGATCGTGGCGGCCTTCCGATGAGCGAAATGGCGGATGCGGTGGGGATCCTTCCAATTGACCCGCGTGAACGAGCGGCATTTGCCCGCTTTCAGCAACTGGACGAAGAACTTGATCTTGCAACTGCGGAAGAGATCGCGTTCGCAATACCCTTCGGCGGTGATGCTGCAGAAGATTCTGGCGGTGAGTCGGAATTGAAGCCGATGCCGTTGAACGTTTACAAGCGTCTCCGGGGCATGGTGTCTTGGGGCGGCGATGCGCTGCGTGACTCCGAAGACATCGGTTAGCAGGCAATCGCGGTGGAACTCGCGCTCTTAGATACCTCGTTCGTCGTGGCGTTGCTTGATGAGCGCGACAGTCTTCATGCGGCGGCGCTGCCAATTGACGCACGGGTTCGCGCTGGCGAGTTCGGGGTTCTGCTTCCTGATCTCGTTGTGATGGAGGCCGCGGGTACGCTCATGCGGCGGTCGAGGGAGCGAAAGCCGCCGACCGATTACCGCCAGCCGGTCGCCAACCTCTATCGGCTCTGGTTCGTCGGAGGTCAGGTCTCAACAAGCGTTCACCACCGAGCGCTGTTCACTCGGGCGATTCGCAGGGTACTTGCCGATGGCAACGCGATGAATGCGATCGACGCGATGCTCGTGGAATACATGCTGCGCAAATCGATCAAAACGATCATCAGCTTTGACAAGCACTTTGACGGGGTGCCGGGCCTCACCCGCGTCGGGTGAAGGCCCGATGCTCAGTTCGCCATGCCGCTTGCGAGTGCGGTGGGTTCGGCGCTCGCCGTCGTGAAGACGAATTGCGGGGCGCCCGCGCGCTCTGCCTCGGCGTTGACCTTGACCACCACCGTTTCGCCCGGCGCGAAATCTCCACGCAAGACCGACTCGGCGAGCGGATTTTGCAGGTGCTGCTGAATCGCGCGCTTCAATGGGCGTGCGCCGTAGGCGGGCAGGTAGCCGAGCGACGCAAGGCGCTGCTTTGCCTCGGGGGTGAGGTGCAGCTTCAACTGGCGCTGCGCGAGCAACTGGTTCACACGCTCAAGCTGAAGATCGACGATGCTCATGATCTCGCGCAGTCCGAGTGTTTTGAAGATGACGATGTCGTCGATGCGGTTCAAAAATTCGGGGCGGAAGTGGGCTTTGAGCACGTCGTCAACGAGGGCTTTGACCTCGTGGTCGGGGGTGCCCGTGGCGGCGGCTTCCTGAATCGCGGCGGAGCCGAGGTTTGAGGTGAGGATGATGACGGTGTTGCGAAAGTCGACGGTGCGGCCCTGACCGTCGGTGAGACGTCCATCGTCGAGAATTTGCAGAAGCGCGTTGAAGACGTCGGGGTGTGCCTTTTCGATTTCGTCGAAGAGGACGACCGAGTAGGGGCGACGGCGGA
>CAZXXB010000364.1:512-2204 GCA_964644185.1 uncultured Myxococcota bacterium | reverse complement strand
ACGCGTGTGTCGGCGACGGTCGCGGCGGCGGCGGCGCGGCGCGGCTCGTGAGCGGCGCGAGTTTGGGGGCGTGGTGCGTGGTCGATGGTGCGGGCGGCAAGGAGACGGGCCACGTCAAGCAGACGGGCCACGCAACAGGCGAGCAGGTGATTTGGCGGTGGGTGGGCCTCAGTTTTTTGACGAATTTCTGAGACTTGTGGCGACGGAATCCTGACACTGCGCGTCAAAATCGTTGGGACTCGAATATTCTGTGGCAGGCATGTGACGGCGCGGCGACGCGGCTGAATGGTCTTCACTCAACGATGTGATGGCGGCTGACGTGTGTCGCGTGAAGCGGCGAAACATAAGTTAATCAAGCAGTTACATAGTTGGTCGCGGTGCTTTTGCGGCAGTCGTGGGGCGGTGCCCGGGCACTGCACGCGCGGCAATGGGGCGGCATACTTGCTGCTCGTGACGCAGGGCGTTGGCACGCGACTTGATAGAGACGACTGCGCACGACGAGTCCGAACGTCAGTTGGGACAGTCAAAAAATGCGAAGGGTTCTCGGCGACACATCAATGAGACCTGACGCGGACCGAATCTCGAAACGAATTCAAAGACCGACTTCTGGAGGAATGACAGGATGAAAAAAGGAACGATGCGCTCGATGCTCGCTCTGCTCGCCGCCATGGGCATGCTGAGCGTGGCTGCGCCGGCGATGGCCGATACGGCCGACGATACCGGCGACGACACTGCCAACGATACCGCGACCACGGGTGACGACGACGACGACGCCACCGCGACGGATGACGACGACGACGCCACCGCGACGGACGACGACGACGACGCCACCGCGACGGATGACGACGACGCCACCGCGACGGATGACGACGACGACGCCACCGCAACGGATGACGACGACGACGCCACCGCGACCGACGATGACGACGACGCGATCGACGACGACGACGACGCCACGGATACGGGCACCGACACCGGTGACACCGACGGCGAAGAAGAAGACGATGGCTGCGCCGTGTCGAACGACGGTTCGAGCAACATGGGTGTGGGCGCAGCCCTCGCCGCGATGCTCGGCCTCGCAGGGTTCAACTTCGCGCGCCGTCGCCGCTCGTAAGCAATTGCTTCGGGCCTGACGTAAGCGAAGCCAACCCACTGACACTCGAGCGTGCGAACAGGGGCTGGAGGTAAACCCTCCGGCCTCTGTCTTTTCTTGTTTGTCGGTACGTCGCCGGTGGTGGTGTGCGGGGTGGTGTGTGGGGTGGTGTGTGGGGTGGTGTGTGGGGTGATGATTGGGGTGATGCGGAACGTGGCTCGCGCGAGCAGCGCAGCCCTACCCCTCTCTCACATCGACGCAGAGAGGGGCGGGTGCGGCGAGAAGGTCAGTTGGCGGGGGAGAGTTTTGTCCACGGGAAGCCACCGCAGCCCGATGTTTCGGGGTCGGTGTCGTCGGCAGTGGCGGTTGAGGCTTTCGCGGCGGCGAGTGAGTCGAGTCCGAAATCGGCAAAGCAGTAGTAGAAGTCGCCGTCTGCGATTTCTGTGAAGACCAGCTTGTTGAATTTGCCGGGGTTGAACTGACTCGTGAAGGGGGTCTGGGTGTAGGCGACGTTGGTGTCGTTGTCGAAGGCGCGCAGGAAGGCGAAATCCCACTTGCGGCGGGTGATGGTCTCTTCGCCGCCGAAGTTGCTGACCCAT
>CAZXXB010000364.1:0-486 GCA_964644185.1 uncultured Myxococcota bacterium | reverse complement strand
AGTCTGCCCCCTGAGACGCCGCGGCACCCCGCCGTGGCGGGGTCGGTGTCGTCGGCGGTGGCGGTAGAGGCTTTGGCGGCTTCGAGGGTGTCGAGGCCGAAGTCGACGGTGCAATAGTAGAGTGAGCCGCTGGCGATTTCGGTCCAGACGATTTTGCTGAACTTGCTGGGGAAGAAGGCGTCGTCAGCGGGGTTCTGCGCGAAAAGGGTGTTGGTGGTGTTGTCGAACTCGACGATTGTGCTGGCGCCGAAGTCGGTGGCGTAGCGGGTGTCGGTGATGGTTTCGTTTCCGCCGAAATTGCTTTGCCAGACGCCGGCGATTTCGATGGTTTGTTCGGTCAGGTCTTCGGGGTCATCTTCGCCGGTGGTGTCGTCGTCGTCGTCGGTTGAGTCGTCGTCATCATCGGTGCTCGTGGCGTCATCATCATCATCATCATCGTCGTCGTCATCGTCGGTTGAGTCGTCGTCGTCATCGTCGACATTGGTG
>CAZXXB010000363.1:0-2228 GCA_964644185.1 uncultured Myxococcota bacterium | reverse complement strand
CCCTGCTCACGCTCGTCACGCTCGCGCTCGTCGCCAATGCCCCACGCAACGCCCACGCCTACACCCGCGAGCGACTCCCCGGCTCTGGCGTCGAGATCTTCTGGGCCCTCCCCACCATCGAATACCGCCTCCACAAAAACGGCTACTCCAAAATCGACTTCGACACCCTCGAACGCACCGTCATCGCCAGTTTCGACACGTGGAACGCGGTCGCCTGCGATCAACCCTCACTCGTCTACGCCGGCCTCAGCGACGATGCAGGCTCGGTCTTCGACCCCCTCGCGGGCGACGACACCAACACCGTCATCATCCACGAAGACGAGTGGCCCGACGGAGAAGCGTTTCGCGGCGTCCTCGCCATCACCACAAGCCGCGCCGACACCGGCTCGGGCGAAATTCTCGCCAGCGACATCGAGCTCAACGCCGCCCCCATCCCCATCCCCAACACCTCCATCAACCTTTCCGCCTACGTCTTCACCGCCACCGACGACCCCGCCACCGCCCGCCACGACCTCGCCAACACCCTCACCCACGAAATCGGACACATGCTCGGCCTCGCCCACCCCGTCGACGCCAACGGCTCGTTCACCAACCTCGACGCCACCATGTTCGCCTACGCCGACGAGGCCGAATTCAAAAAACGCACCCTCAACTTCGACGACATCCTCGCCGTCTGCACCGTCTACGCGGGCTTCGCCAGCGACGACGACGACGGCTGCGCACTCAGCCACGCTCCCCCCCGCGCGCGCGCCTCACGCACCGACCCGTCACACGTCGCCCCCGTCTTTTTTACCCTCTGCGCCCTCGCCCTCATGGGCTTCACCGCCCGCCGACGCCGTCATAACAGATCGCGAATAAAAAACTTGCCGGTTGTTTAGTCCATGGTAACTTGACTCATGTTCTCGCCGTTGCGGATGACGTTGCAGTAGACGCGCAGACAGAGCTTTCACCGACTCACCCCTTCCGGGGCGAAAAATTTCGGTTCTTTTCTGGCTAGACGCGCGAGGTGAGGTAAACTACGAAACAGGGTAGCCCGGCGAGGCCCGATTCGACGAGGCGGCATTCAGAGCCGCACAAGTGAGACTGAGCATGACCCGCACACGCACGACCACCACCAGCACCACCCGCACCGCAACGCGCACCGTAACGCGCGAAGAGCTTGAGGTTGGCCTCAACGACGGTGACGCTGGCCTCTCCACCAACGAAGAAAACGTCATTCGCATGACCGACAGCCTCTCGGTTGACGGTGGCACCGAACTCGAATTTTTCACCCGCTACGACGACTCCCTCGCTGAAAAACTCGCCCAGCTTGAAGCGCACGCGCTCTCGCACGGCGTCGGCTCGCGCGTCGCCAAAAAGGCGAAGATCATCGCCAAACTCAAAAACCCCAACGCCTGATCGCGTTTGATCGCGTTGCGGAAACACCTCCGTCGGTGACCTGCATTTGACATCTGCGTGACGTGACCCTAACAGAAGCGCGGCGCGCGGTTCTGCCGACGTGCCGCCTTCGCGCCGATCACGCGAGGTGTCGCGCACGTCATTCCCGCCGCGTTTGACCACACGCCGCCGCGAGGTGTTGAGATGTCGTCTGCTGCGCCCTTACCCAAACATCCCTTTCTCTTCGTCGCCTCGCGCGTCGTCGGCCCCTTCGCCGAAAACAGCTACCTCATCGCCTGCCCCGAGACCCGCGAGGCCGCCTACATCGACCCCGGCGAAGACCCCGACGAACTCGCCGACCTCGCCCTCTCTGCCGGCTACACACCCCGCTTCATCATCAACACCCACGCCCACATCGACCACATCGGCGCCGTCGCCCCCCTCATGCGCCGCTTCTCCATCCCCTTCTACCTCCACCCCGGCGACGCCCCCGTGCTCGAAGCCGCTCCCCTCATGGCGAGCATGTTCGGCATGGGCGAACTCGAACTACCCACCACCTCGACCCCACTCGCCGACCGCCAGACCCTCGCCCTCGGCACCCTCGCCATCGAAGTCCGCGCCACACCCGGACACTCACCCGGCGGTGTCGCCTTCGTCGTCACCGCGCCAGCTTCCGCAGCCTCTTCGCCCGTCACCGCAACCCCCGTCGTCTTCAGCGGTGACGCCCTCTTTCAAGGCTCGATCGGACGCACCGATCTCCCCGGCGGCAACTACCGCACCCTCATGCACTCGATTCGCGAACAGATTCTCACACTCCCCGACGCCACCCTCATCTACTCAGGCCACGGACC
>CAZXXB010000362.1:0-2298 GCA_964644185.1 uncultured Myxococcota bacterium | reverse complement strand
GGGTGGCGAGTGGATCACGTTTCGATTTCTGGGCGACAGGCGGCTGTCGGCGTTTCGAGCGGTCGCGGGCACAGGTGCCGATGTGCCGGTCGCTGAGGATGCGGACGTTGAACCGATGACGGATGAGGGTGACGAGGTCACGCCGCCGAGGTCGACGCAAGCCGGGACACGTAAGCCAAAAGGCCGTGCGGGGTATGTGTGGCTGGATGATCAGCTTCGGATTGAACGCGACGCACATCTTGGCGGTGCAAAACTTGTGCTGCGTGACATCGCAATCAACGAACGTGGCGAGTTGATTCGCGCAACACCGTACCTCTACTTCACCTGCCGCATCGAAGATCGACCTCTGACGCCGCTTGCAAAGCAGGTTGCGTGGCACGAGACCGGCGAGACCACGCGCAAGGGCAAGCCTCGCAAGCGGGTAGAGGTGCCGGACGGGCTGACAGTTTGCGCGATTGACCTTGGGGTGCGACGCATTGGACATGCGGTGCTCGTGCGCTGCAACCCAGGTGCGGAGAATGAAGCCGAGCGTGTGACGCTGCTGAGGCAGACGAGTTTGCAGCTTGAGCATGTCGAGGAAGGTGGGCGGCGACCGGGTCGCCTGAATCACGGCCCGAACCTCGCCGAGATGGTGGCGCACCGGCGTGAGTTGCGGTCGCTGCGCAGCGAGCGGGGGCGCACCGCGGCGGGTGAAGAGGCAGACCGGGTGTTGCAGCGCCATATCACCGCGATGGGTGAGACGCGCTACAAGATGGCGGCGCGGGCGATTGTGGAGTTTGCGTTGAACGCGAAGGGGGCGGTGAATCGCAAGACGGGTGAGGTATTTCCGCGAGCGGATGTGGTTGTGTTTGAAAATCTGGAGACGCTTGTGCCACGCGCCGAACGCGAACGAGGCATCAATCGCGGAATCGCGCGAATGAATCGCGGGCAGATTGAAGAGCGATTGAAACAGATGGCAGCGGATGCGGGTGTGAAACTGGTGAAGGTGTCGCCTGTAGGTACATCGCAGGTGTGCGGCCGCTGTGGGGCGCTTGGGCGACGCTTCACACCGCAGGCGTCGCGGGTGCGCGCAGAGGCGGCAGGGGGCGGCACGCGCGTTGAGCGGGGGCCGGTCGAGATTCGATTTGGGCCTGTAGAGAAGCTGTTTGCGTGCCCACAATGCGGGTACATCGACAACGCCGACTGCAACGCAGCGCTGAACATCGCACGCAGGTTTGCGCTAGGTGACGCGGCGGTGAAGGCATTTGCTGAGTACCAGAAGCACAGTGACGCTGAGAAGGAAGCCGTGCTGATGCAGATCGAGGCGGCGTTGAACCCGAAGTTGTTGACCAAATGGGGGCGCCGGAAACATGGGCCGCACGTCGCGGTGGATGACGTGTCGGATGTGTCGATTTGATGTGCCGTGCTTTGAACAGCCGAGCGAGGCTTGAAGGTTTTGCTGGTTTGCGGTAGCGATCGTTTACCCGTGCGCCTTTCTCTTGTGAACGCGCATGAACCAGCGCCTGCGTCTGAGTTGCAGCAGCGATTGGCAGCGAGGGGAGTGCCGTATGGCATTCGTCGAGTTGCTTTGGGCCCGGAAGGAATCTCGCGAGGGATGCGCGGCGAGGGACGCCGTCTTTCTGGTGCTTCGGTCGTAACCGCAGGCGGTCTTCAACCCAATCTGGGTGTGGTTACGAAAAAAACTTGTTGGCGGTGATTCGTTGGCGACTTGTTGGCCTAAATATTTAGACGGTAATCGTCGGCAAGACGTGGATTTTGCGACGGAATCTCGGCGACAGGTTGTAACCGCTCTGAGTTTGGGGTGAAGTCGCAACGACCCGTTTGTGGTTCGTATCGCAGACCACGGTTGTAACCGCTCTGAGTTTGGGGTGAAGTCGCAACGTTGGCGATGCGGGTCAAACTGTCGGAGGTGGTTGTAACCGCTCTGAGTTTGGGGTGAAGTCGCAACTATCACGGCACGCTCAACGTCTTGCTGCACCGTTGTAACCGCTCTGAGTTTGGGGTGAAGTCGCAACAGTGCGCGTTGCAGGTCGAAATCAACCCCGGTTGTAACCGCTCTGAGTTTGGGGTGAAGTCGCAACATGTTTCTATCAAACACCGTCGTTTTCAACGTTGTAACCGCTCTGAGTTTGGGGTGAAGTCGCAACGACCTGATGCACGAGGTGCTCGCGCAACCAGGTTGTAACCGCTCTGAGTTTGGGGTGAAGTCGCAACTGGGTGAGATCGCAATCATCGGAAAACATCGGGTTGTAACCGCTCTGAGTTTGGGGTGAAGTCGCAACACACGGGGGCGCACTG
>CAZXXB010000361.1:2058-2390 GCA_964644185.1 uncultured Myxococcota bacterium | reverse complement strand
GCGAAGCGGTGGATTTCGACGGTGAAGTCGGCGATGGCTTCTTCGCGGAAGCGTGCGAGAGTTCTGGGTTCGCGCGCGTGGGGTTGAGACGGTTCGATCTCGGCGCAGCGGGCGCGGGCGCGCGCAAGCAGCGGGGGTTGCAGGGTGACGAATCGGTAGCCGAGCGCCCACCAGAGCACGAGCGACGCGATGCAGAGCGGCAGCATGATGACGCCGCCTTCATCGATCATCGTGATGAACTCGTGGGTGAGCGTGAGCATGCTGTGGGTCGGTGCCTCTCGGGTGGGTTTGCTGGTGCGTGTGGCTAGTCTTGGGTGGTTGCGCGGTTGGCG
>CAZXXB010000361.1:891-2037 GCA_964644185.1 uncultured Myxococcota bacterium | reverse complement strand
CGAGGGTGGTGCGGGCGAGGTTGCCGCGAATGGTGCGTGCCCACGCGGAGAGCAGGTTGCCGGCCATGAGCGCGGGGATGGCGACTTCGAGGCCAAGCTCTGTGGTGATGAGGGCTTCGGAGATTCCGCCAGAGAGCAATTTGGGGTCGGAGGTGCCGAACTCGGTGATGACGTCGAAGGTTGCGATCATGCCAGTGACGGTGCCGAGAAGTCCGAGCAGTGGTGCGATGGCGGCGATGACGGTGATGAGGGTTGCGAAGCGGTCGAGTCGCTCACTTTCGCGCATCGAGGGTTCGTCAACGGCGGCGTCGGCCTCGTCGATGGGACGTCCGAAGGTGGCGATTGAGGCGGCGAGAACGCGCGCGGCACCGGAAGACGAGGCGTCGCATAGCGCGGGCCTCGGCGATGCGTCCGTTGTGAAGTTCGGTGAGCACGCGTGACGAGAGACCGACGATTTGAGCGCGTGCGGTGGCAAGCATGAGCGCGCGCAAGAGGACGAGCAAGAGGGCGACGAGGCCGAGGGCGGCGATGACCCACGCGATGGCTCCACCGGCGTGGATGTGCTGGATGACCGTTTGCTCGACGCGGGGTTCGATGGGCTTTTCGAGTGAGTCGTAGAGAAAGAGGCGCAGGGTGGCGGGTTGTGTGCCTGCGGCAAGTGCCTGAGCCGATTCGGCGGCGTCGGCGGGCCAGAGCTTGAGGCGCTGCTCACCGGCGGGGGCGAGGGCTCCGACCGCGTTGGGGGCGACGCCGAAGGAGGCGACATTGCCGAGGTGGGTGATGCGACCGTCGACCGCGTTGCCGGCGAGGTTGAAGAACGTGGCGTCGCGGGTGCGCGTTACGGCACCTTCGCGAAGGCTGTTGCCAACCGCGGCGGCAAGTTGCAGCACGACGGGCGGCGTTTTGCGTGGTGGCGGTTGCTGGCGAGGCTGCGATGTCGAAGGTTGAGCGGGCCTGATCGAGCACAGATGCGACGAGGTCGGCATCGTCGGAGATGGCGTCGTCGAGGCGGGCCGCGCTGGCTTCGCCCTCATCGGCTGCGTCGCCCTGGGTTGTGAGGGTGATGAGTCGCGCTTGCAGGTCGGCGATGGTGCGCTCGACGGTTGCGCGCTGGCTTGCAGAGGTGCGCTCGATCTCTTCGAGTTC
>CAZXXB010000361.1:0-862 GCA_964644185.1 uncultured Myxococcota bacterium | reverse complement strand
GTAGGTCACCTCGCGACGGTAGGCGCGGGTGAGCTGCTCGTCGGATTGGGCGCTCGACTGTTGACTGGTCGCTGGTTGACGAGCGGGTTGCTGCGACGTTGGGGTAGTGGGCGCTGAAGGCGTTTGTGCCTGCGGTGCCTGTGCGCGCGCGACGCGTGGCGAGAGTGAGGTTGCAAGCAACGCAGCGATGAGGGTCGCGATGGCGACACCGGGCGCGGCGGCGCGGCGCATCGTGCGCATGGTGGCGCGGGTGGTGGAGCGGGTGGTGGAGCGGAGGGCGGTCATTGCGCACCTCCGCTCACGATGGCGTTGGGAAGCTCGAAGAAGCCGGTGCGAATCTGGCGGCGAAACGAGGCGAAGAGGTTGGCGATTTGTTCGTCGGCGACGGGGTCGGTGATGAGCCTGTAGGTAAAGGTGTTGCCTTCGCGGGTGACATAGCCGCGACGTTGATCGGAGGTCTCGAAGAACAGCGCGACCATGCCGATGCGGATGACGTCGGCGAGGACCGATTCGCCGTTGAGGTCAATGGGCTGGCGGTAGAGTCCACTTTCGCGAGAGAGGCGCAGTTCGTCTTGCGCGGCGGACCATGCGCGGGCGAGCACCTGCGCGGGTCGCGATGAGCCGTCATCGAGGGCGGTGAGCAGCCTCGTGAGTTCGGCCTCGCGGTCGGTGCGACGGAAGGGGATTCCGTCGCGCACAGAGTTGATGAGGGTGTTTAGCAGCGAGCGAATGGCGGGGGTGAGCTCTTGCATCGCGGCGTCGGCTGCTTTGCGTCGGGCGATGGCCTCTTCGCGGCTCTTGCGTAGTGCGGCGATGCGCAACTCTTCGCGGCGGACCTGGGCGGCGAGGTCGTCTTTTTCGC
>CAZXXB010000360.1:0-2401 GCA_964644185.1 uncultured Myxococcota bacterium | reverse complement strand
GTCAACTACACCGTCACCAACGCCCGCGTCGGACAACAGACCGACTACGACAAGCTCACCCTCGACGTCACCACCGACGGAAGCGTCCGCCCCGAAGACGCCGTCGCCTACGCCGCACAAATCCTCCGCGACCAGCTCACCATCTTCGTCAACTTCGAAGAGACCGACGAGACCGCCTCGCGTGACGGCGCCGGCTCAGACGGCGACAAGCTCCTCGACTCCCTCCTCCGCCCCGTCGAAGAACTCGAACTCTCCGTCCGCTCCGCAAACTGCCTCCACAGCAGCAACATCCGCTACATCGGCGACCTCGTCATCAAGAGCGAAGCCGAGATGCTCAAAACCAAGAACTTCGGACGCAAGTCACTGAAGGAAATCAAAGACGTTCTCGCCGAGATGGGCCTCTCGTTGGGAATGAAAATCGACAACTGGCCGCCGAAAAACCTGCCCCCCCGCGATACCCGCGCCGGCAAGTAATCGGTGGTACATCGGCTCTACGGCTACGGCGACTTTCGCGTAGAGCCCGGCCCGACCAAAGAGGTTCGCCATGCGCCATCATAATTTTGAATCCCGCCTGAATATGGATACCCCGCAGCGCCTCGCGACGCTGCGCAACATGGCGACTTCGCTCTTTCTGCACGAGCGCATCCGAACCACCGCCGCCAAGGCTCGTGCCCTGCGCCCCTACGCCGAAAAGCTCATCACCCTCGCCAAAGAAGACACCCCGCAGGCGCGCCGCGAAGTCTTCCGCAAAATTCAGGACACCGAAGCCATCGAAAAACTCTTCGAAGTCATCGGCCCCCGCTTCAAGGCCCGCCCGGGTGGATACACCCGCATCGTGAAGGTCGGCCAGCGCATCGGCGACGCCGCCCACATGTCGATCATCGAGCTGGTCGAGCGCACGCCCAAAGCCGCGCCCGAGCCTGCGACGACCGCGACGACCGAAGCCGCCGCCGAGTAATCCTCACGGGCCCCCCTCGCGCCCGCTTCGACAAAGCGACCCCAACGGCCTGTGCCTCACCGCACGGGCCGTTTTCTTTCTTGTGCATGCCATTCTCCGTGTTCCTCTCCCCGCCCGCACCTCGGCAAGACCTTGCCGCGCCACCGCAAACCCGTGATATGATTGAGTCATGCTTTCGCGCACCGACATTGAGACGTTCTGCCAACGCATCCGTGATCGCTACGACCCCGACGGCATCATCGTCTTCGGCTCGTACGCGACGCAACGTGCAGACGCCGACTCCGACCTTGACTTGCTCGTGCTACTCCCCTTCGACGGACGCAGCCTCGACAAGTCGGTGGAGATGATCGAGGCCCTTCACCCCCCGTTCCCGATTGACCTCATCGCCAAACGCGAGGCCGACGCCCGCCGCGCCTACGACGAGGGACACCCGCTCTACCGCGAAATCTTCGACAAAGGCTGGATCGTCTATGAACGCGAGCGCCGCATCGCTGCGTAAGAAGGCACAAGCCGACCTCGCAACAGCATTGCGCGAGTTGGGAGTCGTTGAAGCGGCGAACTACGATGCCGTATGCTTCCATGCCCAGCAGGCCGCCGAGAAGGCAATCAAGGCCACGTTGATCGAGGTTGGCGCGCATGCTCCACGAAGCCACGACCTGTGGCACCTGTGGCGGCTGCTCTCAAGTGCTGGAGCGGTATCGGAGGCCGCAGTCTCGGCAAACGACCTTGTCTTTCTCACACGCGCCGCAGTCGAAATGCGCTACGGTGACGACAACGCGGCGAAGTCCGACGCAGATCGCAGCGTCGCCATCGCGCAGCAGATTCTCGCCTCTCTCGCGGCTCTTGCGCCGCCTAACCACCCCGCCTGACCCCGCTACCCACGCGCGCGAAGCAGCGTCTCGCCCGTCATCTCCGATGGCTGCGTGACACCCATCATCTCCAGCAACGTCGGAGCCACATCCGCCAGCACCCCATCCACAAGGTAGTGCGTCGCCTTCAGCCGCTCACTCGCCAGAATGATATTCACCGGCCCCGTCGTGTGCGCCGTGTGCGGTGCCCCCGTCGCCGGGTCAACCATCATCTCGCAGTTCCCGTGGTCTGCCGTCACCAGCACGTCATACCCACGCGCCCACGCCACCGGAAGCACCCGCGCAAGGCACGCATCCACCGTCTCAACCGCCTTCACCGCCGCCGCCTCAACCCCCGTATGCCCCACCATGTCGCCGTTCGCGTAATTGCACAGCACAAACCCGTATTCCTGCCCCTCAATCGCCGCCACCAACTTCTCCGTCACCTCGCCCGCCGACATCTCCGGCTTGAAATCATACGTCGGAACATCACGCGGCGACGGCACCAGTATCCGCTCCTCACCCGCGTTCGGCGTCTCCACACCCCCATTGAAAAAGAACGTCACGTGCGGATACTTCTCGGTCTCCGCAATCC
>CAZXXB010000359.1:2115-2408 GCA_964644185.1 uncultured Myxococcota bacterium | reverse complement strand
CCGCGGTCGAAGACGTTTGCGTAGGTACCGTCGGCACGGCGGAAGCGGTATTCGTCGCTCCAGACCGAGTCGGTGCCGTCGATGGCGCGGCGGATGCTTGCGAGGACGCGTTCGTGGTCTTCGGGGTGGATGAAACTGGTCCAGCTTTCGGAGGTGGGGACGAGCGAGTCGCGGTCGTGGCCGAACGTGAGGGTCATGCCCTCGCCCCACCAGATGGTGTCGTCGATGAGGTTCCAATCCCAGACGGTGTCGTTGGTGGCGCGGGCGAGGATGCGGAAGCGCTCTTCGCTGAT
>CAZXXB010000359.1:1171-2063 GCA_964644185.1 uncultured Myxococcota bacterium | reverse complement strand
CGCCGGGTGAAGGGTATACGCGGGCGTCATACCAGCGTTGTGTAAGTTCGTCGCGCAACTCGACCTGTGAGCCGTGGCCGGTCTGGACGGCTTTGCGAAGTGCCTGCCCGAGTTCAGCGCCGAAGATGTGAGGTGCGACGTTCCAGCATGGATTGCCGAGTAGTTGTTCGGCGGTGGCACCGAGAACGCGTTCGGCTTCGGCGTTGACGTAGGTGAAGCGCCAGTTGGCGTCGAGGGTGTAGAAGGCGTCGCTGATGCTGGCGAGGGTGGTGGAGAGTTTTTGGGCGAGTTCTTCGGCTTCGCGGTGGAGGCGTTTGGTTTCGTGGACGTCGCTTGTGGAGCCGTACCATTTGATGAGTTTGCCGTCGGCGTTGTGGATGGGGTGTCCGCGGCTCTGAAACCAGCGGTATTCACCGGAAGCGGAGCGAATGCGGACGAGGCTCTCGTAGGGCGAGGCGTTGGTTGAGGCGGCGGCCCATGCGTTGACGAAGTCGTGGAAGTCGTCGGGGTGGATGTAGGAGAGCCAGTCGGTGGTGCGGTTACGGCTTGGGGTTGCGCCGGTGTACTCGAAGAAGCGTCCGTTGATGTAGTCGACGGTGCCGTCTGGGCTGGCTGTCCAGACGATGATGGGCATTGATTCGGCGAGGTCGTGAAAGCGTGCGGCGCTTGCGGCGATGCGGAGTTCTGCGTTTTTGAGGTCGGTGACGTCGACGATGATGCCCTGTCTGCGCACGGGGAGTCCGTCGTCGTCGAGGATGACGTTGCCGCGTTCGTACATCCAGCGGATGGCGCCGTCTTTTCTGCGGATGCGGTATTCGGCTTCGAGTAGTCCATCGGCGGCGGGTGCGCGGGTGCGTGCGATGGTGAGGCGGTGACGGTCTTCTGGGAGGAC
>CAZXXB010000359.1:866-1111 GCA_964644185.1 uncultured Myxococcota bacterium | reverse complement strand
CGGACCAGACGAGGTGACCGGTGCGGACGTCGGCGCTCCAGCTTCCCATTTGTCCGACGCGCTGGGCATTTGCGAGAAGTTCGGCGTGTTCGTCGGCGACGGCTTCGGCGCGTTTGCGCGAGGTGATGTCGCGTTCGATGGCGACCCAGTGGTTGTTGAGGCCGGTGGGTCCGACGATGGGTACGACGTTCAAGTCGAGCCAGATTTCGGCGCCGCTTTTGGTGTAGTTGAGAACTTCTTCGCGG
>CAZXXB010000359.1:437-842 GCA_964644185.1 uncultured Myxococcota bacterium | reverse complement strand
AGTTTTGATTCAATGCGTCCGAGGGTTGCTGGGTCGGTGGCGGGGCCGTGAAGCAGTCGGGTGCTCTGGCCGAGCACTTCGTCGGCGGAGTAGCCGGTGATGCGCTCGAAGACGCGGTTGACGAAGACGATGCGGCGATCGTTGGTGCCGTCGCTGGGGTCTTCGATGACGAGGACGATGTCGTTGGCGTGCTGGATGCAGGATTCGAGAAAGCGGAGTCGCGCGGCGTCGAGGCGCAATCGCTGTTGTGAGGTGAGCCAGTCTTCGGCCTGAGCGCCGAGCAGGCGGAGTGTGTCGCGCTGCGTGGTGTTGAGTTGGCGGGGGCGGTCGTCGAGTACGCAGAGGGTGCCGATGCGGGTGCCGTCGGTCGCGTGGAGAACGGCAGCGGCGTAGAAGCGAATGTGG
>CAZXXB010000359.1:0-331 GCA_964644185.1 uncultured Myxococcota bacterium | reverse complement strand
GCAGAAGGATTTTCCGTCGCTGACATTGGGGGGGTCAAGCTTGACGGTGGCGATGTTGGTGAGGTGCTGACGGTTGATGAGGTTGAAGTAGGCGAAGGGTGTCTCGCAGACGCTGGCGGCGAGTCGGGCGAAGCGCTCGCACATGGGGTCGAGCGTCAGGTCGGTGGAGAAATCGAGGTGGGGTGGCACATTGCGCGTGGCGTCGCCGTTTGAGCCCGTGGTGTGCATGGGTCGGTGCCAGGCCGAGCGGGATTGCGGGCAACGCGGAGAAGCGTGGCCACGGTCTGGTTGTTACAGGTCGTTGCCGCCCGGTTCGGGGGGACTATGAAGC
>CAZXXB010000358.1:1634-2437 GCA_964644185.1 uncultured Myxococcota bacterium | reverse complement strand
GCCCGCTCCAGCGCCACCACCCCCGCCGCGCTCGTGCCTCCCGCCCCCGTCTTGACCCACGCATCGCGCGCGCCAGCCCCGCCAACACAAAACGCGCCCCCCGTTTGCGTTCGCGGGGGTGCGGCCCTATATTCCGCGCCGCCCGGCTTCCGGGCCTCTTTTTTTGCGTGGCGCCTGACCCGACTGCACGGGCCAAACGCCCCGAAAATTCAGAGTTTTCTCTATCGCGTCGCACGTCGTCGCCGTCAACGACAACCCGTTGCGTTTTCGCGCTATTTCTCCCGTAGGTCTCGGATGGTCTGGAACGTACTCGAAAAAATCGTCGGCTCGGCCAACGACCGCTACCTCAAACGCGCCCGCGCCGTCGTCGCGCGCGTCAACGCGCTCGAAGCCGCCGTCAAATCACTCACCGACGACCAGCTCCGCGAAAAAACCGCCGAGTTTCGCAACCGAAACCAAAAAGGCGAATCGCTCGACGCCCTCTTGCCCGAAGCCTTCGCCGTCGTCCGCGAAGCAGGCCGCCGCGTCATGGGCATGCGCCACTTCGACGTTCAGCTCATCGGCGGACTCGCACTGCACGAGGGCAACATCGCCGAGATGCGCACCGGCGAAGGCAAGACCCTCGTCGCCACACTGCCCGCCTACCTCAACGCCCTCTCGGGCAAAGGTGTACACGTCGTCACCGTCAACGAGTACCTCGCCAAGCGCGACGCCGAGTGGATGGGTCGCATCCACAAATTTCTCGGCCTCGACGTCGGCGTCGTCGTTCATCGCGGGGTCATTGGCCCCGGGGCTGAGCTGCT
>CAZXXB010000358.1:0-1596 GCA_964644185.1 uncultured Myxococcota bacterium | reverse complement strand
AACTCGGCTTCGACTACCTGCGCGACAACATGAAATTCGCGCTCGAAGACTACGTTCAGCGCGAACTCAACTTCGCCATCGTCGACGAAGTCGACTCCATCCTCATCGACGAGGCCCGCACACCCCTCATCATCTCTGGCGCAAGCGACAAAAGCAGCGACCTTTACCTCAAAGTCGCCGCACTCATGCGCCACCTCTCGCCCGCCCCCGGCAACGAAGATGGACAACGCGAACAGGGCGACTACTGGTGCGACGAAAAGTCGAAGAACGTAATCCTCAACGAAGACGGCGTTGAAAAACTCGAAAAACTGCTCGGCTGCGGAAACCTCTACGACTCGTCAAACATCGAGCTGCTGCACCACATCAACAACGCCCTCAAAGCCCACTTTCAGTACAAGCGCGACGTCGACTACACCATCCGCGACGGCGAGGTCATGATCGTCGACGAATTCACCGGTCGCGTCATGCCCGGACGTCGCTGGTCCGACGGCCTGCATCAAGCCATCGAAGCCAAAGAAGGCGTCGAGATTCAAAGCGAAAACCAGACCCTCGCCACCATCACCTACCAGAACTTCTTTCGCATGTACGGCAAGCTCTCGGGCATGACAGGCACCGCCAGCACCGAAGCCGAAGAGTTCAAACGCATCTACAACCTCGACGTCATCACGATACCCACCAATCGACCCATCTCGCGCAAAGACTCCGAAGACCTCGTCTACAAAACCGAGCGCGAAAAATTTCAGGCCGTCCTCGCCGACATCCGCGACTGCAACGAACGTGGACAACCCGTGCTCGTCGGCACAGTGTCGATCGAAAAGAGCGAAGTAGTCGCCAACCTGCTCAACGAAGCCGCGATTGCCCACGAAGTGCTCAACGCCAAACAGCACGCACGCGAAGCCACCATCGTCGCCCAGGCCGGACGCAAGCACGCCGTCACCATCTCGACCAACATGGCAGGCCGCGGCACAGACATTCTTCTCGGCGGCAACCCCGAAGTGCTCGCCCGCACCGACACCGACAAAGAAATCGCCGACGAAGACGCGCGCCGCTTCGCCGAACACCGCGCAAAAATCGACGCCGGAGAAATCGAGCCCGACGCCGCACCCGCCTTTGTCTCACCCGAAGAGCGCGAGGCCATCTACGAGAAACACTTCGCCCGCTACAAATCTCTTTGCGAAACCGAACAGGCCGAAGTCCGCGCCGCTGGCGGCCTTCACATCATCGGCACCGAACGCCACGAATCGCGCCGCATCGACAACCAGCTTCGCGGGCGCGCCGGACGTCAGGGCGACCCCGGCTCGTCACGCTTTTACCTCTCGTTCGACGACGACCTCATGCGCATCTTCGGTGGAGACCGCATCAAGAACTGGATGGAACGCCTCGGCCAACCCGACGGCGAACCCATCGAGCACAAGATGGTCACCCGCTCGATCGAGCGCGCTCAAAAACAGGTCGAAGCCCACAACTTCGAAATCCGCAAAAACACCATCGAGTACGACGACGTCATGAACGAACAGCGCAAGACCATCTACGGTCTGCGCCGCGCCGTACTCGGTGAAAGCGAATCCAAAGAACTCGTCCTCGACATCATCGACG
>CAZXXB010000357.1:0-2460 GCA_964644185.1 uncultured Myxococcota bacterium | reverse complement strand
AGGATTTCACCGTGGCCGGCGGCTCGCTCGGCCTGCGCCACGCGCGCAAGATCACGAAGATCATGGACCTTGCCATCGACATGCGGATGCCGATCGTGTGGTTGCTCGACTCGGCGGGTGCGCGGGTGCAAGAGGCGGCGACGGCGATGTTCGCCGGGTCGGGGCAAATGTTTTACGATCAGGTGATGATGTCGGGGGTGATACCGCAGGTGGCCGCAATGATGGGGCCATGCGCGGCGGGGACGGCGTACGTTCCGGGACTCGCGGACTTTGTGCCGATGGTGAAGGGTACGTCGTCGATGGCGCTTGCGGGTCCGCCGCTTGTGAAGGCGGCGACGGGCGCCGATGTGACGGCGGAAGAACTGGGCGGAAGCAAGGTGCATTGTCGCGAGTCGGGGGTCGGCGATCTCGAAGTTGAGAACGACGACGAGCTGATTAAGACAATCAAGCTCTATCTGTCGTTTTTTCCGCAGAGCTGCGACGAACCTGCACCGGTTCTACCGACGGTGGACCCGATTGATCGCAGGCTTGGCGATGTGTCGCAGTATGTGCCCGACAACACGCGGTCGCCGATGGATATGATGGGGCTGATTCGGGCGATTGTTGATCAAGACCATGCGACGCTCGAGATCAAGCCGTTGTGGGGGCGGGCGATTCACTGTGTGCTGGCGCGGCTCGATGGGCATCCGGTTGGGGTGGTGGCGTCGAACTCAAAGTACATGGGCGGGGTGTTGACGAATGACCCCGCGGATAAGGCGGCGCGGTTCATCGAGTTGTGCGACGCGTTTGGGCTTCCGGTGATCTTTTTGCAGGATGTGCCGGGGTTCATGGTCGGGGTGAAGACTGAAAAAGAGGGTATCATTCGGCACGGGTCGAAGATGCTGTTTGCGGTGAGCAAGGCGACGGTGCCCAAGCTGACGGTGGTGGTGCGCAAGGGGTATGGGGCTGGGTACTACGTGATGTGTGGCAAAGGGTACAAACCCGACCTGATTGTGGCGTGGCCGAATGCCGAGATCAGTGTGATGGGGCCTGAGGGCGCGGTGAACATCGCGTTTCGCAAGATGATTGAGGCGAGTGATGAGCCCGACAAGACGCGCGCGGAACTTGTCGAGCAGTTTCGCGACCTGATTGACCCGCTGATACCGGCGGCGTGGACGTACATTGACGATGTGATTGATCCGCGCGACACGCGCCGTGTGTTGATTGAGGGGTTGCGGGCGACGAAGCACAAGAAGGTGCAGCATCCACCGCGTAAGCATGTCGTGTATCCGGTTTGAGGTGATGCACGATTTCGAGCGTGAAACGACGCCAACCCGAGATGGTGAGAAGCAGACAGGCGAGAACCGTGGGTTGCGAACCCACACCGAGGTGACCCAATGGAACGCCGAGACCGCTTTAGTGAAAAGGTAATCATCACCGCAGCCATCAATGGCGTGTTGACGAACCGCAAGCACAACCCGGGGTTGCCCTACAGCGCGGTTGAGATTGCTGAAGAGGCGAAGCGTGCATACGACGCGGGTGCGGCGGTGGCGCACATTCACGCGCGTGACGAGATGGGGATGCCGACGTTTGAGATCAAGGCGTACGCCGACATTGCCGAAGAGGTGCGCAAGCGGTGTCCGGTGATTTTGAATTTTTCGACGGGGCACTTTGACCCGGATACGTCGAAGCAGGAGGCGTATCTGCGTGAGGTGCGGCCTGAGATTGCCGCGCTCAACATGGGGTCGATGAACTACGCGAAGTACAGCGAGAAGCGAAAAGAGTTCGCGTTCGACATGGTGTTTCCGAATTCGTTTGAGAAGATTACACGGCTTCTCAAGGCGATGAATGAGGCAGGGGTAAAGCCAGAGCTGGAGTGTTTCGACACCGGGCACCTGCACAGCATCTGGCCGCTCTACGACATGGGGGTGTTGAAGCGTCCGACGCAGTTCAGCTTCATCATGGGGGTGCTGGGCGGGTTGCCGCAGTCGATTGAGGCGTTGCAGTTGCAGGCCAACAGCGTACCCGAAGATGCGACGTGGGAGGTGATTGGAATCAGCCGCATGCAGTGGCGGCTGGTGGCGGCGGCGCTCGTGATTGGCGGCAACATTCGAGTGGGGCTTGAAGATAACTTTTATCTGCCAAACGGAGACTTTGCGACGAGCAATGGTCCGCTCGTTGAGGCAGCGGCGAGCCTCACGCGTAGTGTGGGGCGTGAGGTAGCGTCGGTCGAAGAGGCGCGCGTGATGTTGAGCCTTCCGTCGATGACGGCGCATTGAGCCACGCGAGGGCAAGCTGATGTTCTCGAAGATACTGATTGCGAATCGAGGTGCGATTGCGTGCTGGGTCGAACGGACGTGCAGGCGTCTCGGGGTGAAGACGGTCGCGGTCTACTCGGATGCCGACGCGCCGTCGCGCCATGTGCGTGAGGCCGATGAGGCGGTGCGTGTCGGTGCCGCGCCCGCGGCGCAGCGCTACCTG
>CAZXXB010000356.1:0-2498 GCA_964644185.1 uncultured Myxococcota bacterium | reverse complement strand
TCGGGTTCTTCGGCCCCGTGTAAATATACCCGCAAACGTACCGCGCCGGTATCGACAGCAATCGGCATAAACAAATGAAAAGATTGGCAAAATCCTGACACACCCCGCGCCGATTGACATACACATCAAACGGAGTCGTGTGCAGCGTCGTTGCCCCCTGCACATACTTGTACTCGCGAAAAATCGTCAGATTCATATCAAGCAGCGTGTCGAGCAAATCGAAGTCGTTCCGCGTCACGAAACTCATCGCGTACTCCGACAACTCCGAAAGCTCACTCTCCGGCAACTCCTGCGGCAACAGAAACGGCTGCAATATTTGACGCTGCCACGGCATCCACACGAGCGGAATCGTCGAGCGCTCTCGCACCGGGTGATAATTCAGCGGGTCGGTATCACACAGCTTCACCCGCGACCGCGCCTCTATCGCCAACTCGGAATACGGCGTCTCAAGCAACATCCAACGCGCAGCATTGCCAAACACATCTTCATAATCGCGGCACTGCCCATCGACCGAAATCGAAAGCCGAAAGCTCTGCAGCTTCTGCAAACGATCATCAATCGGCTGCAAGCGAAACAGGTGCTCGCTCCGTTCAACCGGCGCACGATACCGATACACCGTCCGATGAATGATGTCGTACGTCCGCTCCGGAGCCAGCTCCGGACGACTCAGCCGCCGCGCCCGCGGCAACGCCGGGTCGCTCACCGCCTGCTCACCCGCCCCGTTCAGCGGCAACTGCCGACTCACGATTTCACCCTGCCGAATCAACAGCATCTCGCCCGGTTCCATCCGCCGCATCACCGGCTCCGGCCCACCAAAACTCTTCAGCGGCGAACTCGAAATGATCAGCCCCTTGCGACTCTTCGCCCCACGTTTCGTGAGATCAACCCCAAGGTCTTCATCACCAAACGCCAGCTTCTCGTAAGGTGGAAGCACCTGCCACAGGTAAAACCCACCGTCGCCATCGTGGTCCGAGTAGACGCACAGGTCGCGCCCATCACTCAACACCACATTCAACTCGCCATCGTCTTCGATGCTCTCAAACCACGACCGCAGCGTCCCCGCATCCGCCTCCGCAAGACTCTTCCAACCCGCCGCCGCAAGCCGACTCAAAATGTCACAAAAAATGTACTCCGTATCCGTCGAGCCCACCGGCTCAAATCGCGGAGCCACCCCCAAATCCGGACGCTGCGTCAAACTCCCCGCGTGCGCCATCATCCAGTCTCGCCGCCCATAACTCCGCACAAATGGCTGCGTGTTCGCGTCGTTGTTCGCGCCCCATGTCGCCGCTCGAATGTGAACCAGAAAAATCGACGACGCGAGATGCTCCCACGCCTTCACAAGCTCGCTGCGAATGCTCCCCGCGACCGGAGCAGGCTCTTTCAGCACCGAAGCCGACGGGTCCCCACCCGGATAAAACCCAATTCCCCAAC
Organism: uncultured Myxococcota bacterium; assembly: GCA_964644185.1. Lineage (GTDB taxonomy): Bacteria > Myxococcota > JAJVIH01 > JAJVIH01 > CAZXXB01 > CAZXXB01. The sequence goes on along the minus strand of CAZXXB010000356.1, from coordinate 1,067 downwards.
CGTCTGGCAGGCGGGTGTGCTGGGTGAGGCATGTGAGATCGAATGAGGGCGCAAACTCACCCTCGAACGACATGGCAAGCAGGTTTGGCATCGCGCGACTCTTTTAGTGCGCTCTGAGGCAACTTGTCTACGCCACCGGGGCAGCGAGGCAACATCGCGCACCCGTCGCCGCCCCGTCCACTCAACACCGCGCGCGCACCGCTACGCCGCAACCACATCGGTGTGGGTGAAGTCGTCACCCTTGAAAAGCAGCGGATCACCCGTCACCCGCGACAACGCGTAGGCAAAGCAGTCACCAAAATTGAGCCGCGCCGCGCTTCCGCTTCCCTTGCCAAACCGTAGATACGCCTCACGCGCAACCACCGCCTGCTCCGCCGTCACAGGCTCGATGACGACGCCGCAGTCGCGCAGCGTCGCGTCAAATAGCTCCAGAGCACCGGGGAGGTGCAAGCGTTGCACGACGATAGCCGTCTCAACGTACGAAGCTGCGGAAATCCGCAACATCGTCGCACTTTCAAGTGCCGCCGCGAAGCGTTCGAACCCCGGTTCGCGAAGCAGCACCGAAACAAGCGCCGACGTATCGACAATCACTTCGGCAACCCCGTCTCGTCATCGTAAAGCAGCGCGGCATGATCTTCGTGCGACGTTCCTTCAGGAACGTGTGCCCAAAACCGCTCAAGCGCCGCGCACCGCCGCGCAACATCCATCAGCGCCGCAGCTTTCGCCGCAACGCGCTCTTCGTCCTCCAGCTGCCGTGTCAACGCCAGATCAACCGCGTCGGCCACCGAGACCTTTCGCAGCGCCGCGAGCCGGACTGCCTTCTCATGCGTTACGCGTTCAACTTCCACTTCCATCGTCGCACCTCGAAAAAGAGTCTAGAAAACCCCCACCCCCGCCGCAACCCCATCGGTGTGGGTGAAGTCGCGGCTCACCCGTCACCCGCGACAACGCGTAGGCAAAGCAGTTACCAAAATTGAGCCGCGCCGCGCTTCCGCTTCCCTTGCCAAACCGCAGATACGCCTCACGCGCAACCACCGCCTGCTCCGCCGTCACAGGCTCGATGACGA
>CAZXXB010000355.1:0-2567 GCA_964644185.1 uncultured Myxococcota bacterium | reverse complement strand
TGACGACGACGACGACAACGACGTCACCACGGACGACGACGACAACGACGTCACCACGGACGATGACGACGACGTCACCACAGACGATGACCCCGACTACTTTCCGGTGCCGAGTTCTCCCTCAACTGTCTCGACCGACTGCGGCAAGGTCGGCAGCGTCACCACCTCAACCCCAGCAGCAGGCACCACGCAAACTGACCTGCGCAACTACAACGTCACCGCGCTTGCCTGTACGCGCACCGCTACAAAACTCGGCTGCGACGTGGGCACGTTCCACAGCTACAGCGAGACGATACAGGGCACGCTGCGCAAGATGACCTCAAACGCGATCGCAAACCACGATGTCGGGGCGTTTCCAAACGCGGGCAACCCGCACTCCATCAAGACGCAAACGCAAAGCCACACGGTCCCGCTCGAACCGACCGGCATAACGACCGGCACCGGCAACGATCTGCGCCAGGTCTTCGGCATTCTCACGAGTGGCGTCGTTCTGGAACCGGAGACCGCCGAGCTCTGGAACGACAACACGTCGTGGCGCTACGAAGCGCTGCGCTACACCGACGCGCCCGACTACTTCGACGACAACGGCGGAAGCGATACCTCCAACCATCCGCGCGCATTGGGGCTAGACTGCAACTTTGCCCACGTGCAACCGAGCGGAAAGTACCACTACCACGGCGTGCCCACGGGCATGCTGCCCAACGAACCCGCGATGACGTTTGTCGGCTGGGCCGGCGACGGCTACCCCATCTTCGCCCGCTATGGAACCATCAACCCCGATGACCCCGACGACGACGTGACTGAGATGAAGTCGAGCTACCGCGTCAGATCGGGCACGCGCCCTTCGGGCTCTGCCGGTCCCGGCGGTGCATACGACGGTACTTTCGTGCAAGACTGGGAGTATGTCGCGGGTCTGGGTGACCTCGACGAATGCAACGGGCGCACGGGCCGCGTGACGATTCGTGGCGCGACCCGCACCACGTACCACTACTTCATCACCGACACGTACCCGTATATTCCGAGGTGCTTTCGCGCCAGGCCCGATAACTCGTTTACCGGGCCACCCGCAATGCCATGAGCCCGCGCGAATCACGACGAGCCACCATGATGCCAACGCACAGCAGCAACAACGCCTCACTCGCAGGGCTTGCAACGTTATCGCTTCTCTGCGGACTTATGGCGACGACCGGCCACGCGAACGCGCACGGCTTTGACCCGTCACTCGCCGACGCGCGACTCTCTGCCGCGACCGTCACGATCGTGGTTCCGGCACCTGCGGCGGCACTCGCTGCTTACGACGACGACCACGACAAGCGGCTCTCAGCCGCCGAAGTAAAAAGGCACCGCAAGTCGATCGAGCGCGACGTGGCGGCGGCGCTCTCGCTCACCGATGAGGGCGGAAAAGAAGGCGAGCGAATCATGTTTGACGTGAGCACCCCCCACGCCCACGACGGTGCACGCGCGGCCACTGCGCTGCGCGTCACGCTACACGCGCGCTTCGCGCGACCACCCACATCGGTAAAACTCGTCTATCGGTTCGCGAAGTTCGCCACCGTGCGATTGCACGCGCGTCGCATGTCGGCCCACCGCGTCGTCACCGACCGCGTACCCGTCGCCCCTTCCGAGTGGTTCACGCTTGATGCGAAGACCGACACCGTGACGCTCTTCGCAACCGTACCGACAACAAGTCGCTAGCGCGGCGTCGCGAAGATTGCGAAGTTGCTGCCGTTGCGCCGCTCGCTGCCCGGTATCACATAACCCACCGGCACGTTGACCACGCGTGGCTCGGGGTCGGCCAGTACCATCGTCGATGACCCGCCCCCGTCGAAGTTGATCGCATCGACCACACCGAAGGTGATCAGCACCGCGGCAACCTCGGGGGTCGTCATCCCATCGCTCTTTTTGTAAGGGGGCAGGTCGCCCTTCTGCCGACCATCGACGACGATGAAGGCAAGCTTCCCATCGGCGCGGACACCACCTGCCGTGCGCGGCTCAAGCGCTTCCCATGTGCCCGTGACGGTACCGTTGGTGACGATTTGCTCGCCCGCGCCGACTGCATCATCAATCGCGACCGCGGGCTCGGTGGCAAATCCAGTGGTGTCGCTTTCAGCCTGGCGTACAACGACCGCCTCTTTCGTCGAAGTGATGACGAGCGCGACCTGATAGCCCTCTTGAAACGGCGAGTAGACGTCACCATCCGACGCCGCAAGGCCGATGAGGTCGGTGTGTATATCGCCAGTCTCCGGCGGCCACGGAGAAAAGAAGTGGGCGTTGACGCCAGCCTGCGCCCCGATTGAGGCGACGAAGTCGCGCGTCGTCGAGACGGTGGTCTCGCGCGGGTCGTCACCGTTTTGTGGTGTCAGGCGAAAGTCGATGCCCGGCGCCGCGGGGTCGACAAGCATCACGTGGTAGTTGAGTGGGCGCGGCGTGCTCGTGCTGCGCGAAACGACGCGGATACCAATGAACGGGTCTTCGACGCTTTGCTCGCCGTCAACGAAAGCAGGCACAACGCCGAACCGCGCGTCGGGGTCGTCGCCGGTCTCGCCCGTGTCGCCAGTCTCACCCGT
>CAZXXB010000354.1:1360-2574 GCA_964644185.1 uncultured Myxococcota bacterium | reverse complement strand
CCCCGCCGCCTGCACGGCATCGAGCAGCACCATCGCAATCGAGTACGCCTCTTCACCCGTCGAGCACGCCGGCACCCACACGCGAATCGTCGAACCCGCCGTCGCGTGCCCAACAAGCTCTGGCGCCACGATCCGCTCGAACGCTTCAAACACATCGGCATCACGAAAAAACTTCGTCACGCCAATCAGCATCTCTTTGTAAAGCGAACGACTCTCGCTCGGTGACCGCTTCAACACCCGCAGGTAGTCTTCAATGTCACCCGCATCGGCGATGCTCATCCGCCGCCGAACACGCCGCAGCACCGTCGTCCGCTTGTAGTGGGTAAAATCAACCCCCGTGTCTTCGCGCAAAAGCCCAATAATCTGCTGCAACGCATCCGCCGTAGGCTCCGGCACGACGTCACCCGGCCCCCCATGCGTCAACTGCGCAGCATGTTCGGTAAACCGAACCAGCGCCGCCGGAATCTGCTCGGCCCCCAGCACCAGATCGGCAAGCCCGGTCGAAACCGCACTGCGCGGCATCCCATCAAACTTCGCCGACTTCTCGTCCTGCACCACCACAAGACCGCCATGCGCCTTGATCGCCCGCACCCCCTGCGTGCCATCGCTACCTGTACCCGAAAGCACCACACCAATCGCCCGCTCATTCAACTCTTCCGCAAGCGACGTCATGAACTGATCAATCGGCAAATTAATCGTCGATCGCGGACTCGGCTCGATAAGCCGCAACGCCCCCTGCGAGTACACCACGTTGTGTTTCGGCGGCAGCACATACACCGTGTTCGGTAGCGGACGCGTCTCAGCCTCGATCACCCGCACCGGCATACTCGTCCGCTTCGCCAGAAGCTCAACCATCAAGCTCTTGTGCAGCGGAGACAAATGCTGCACCACCACGAACGCAACCCCACTCGTCGGCGGCATGTGGTCAAAAAAGTGTTCGAGCGCCTCAAGCCCACCCGCCGAAGCCCCAAGCGCCACCACGTAACTCGGCGACACGATCGACACCGCCTCTGCCTCCGTCGCACCCGGTACCTCCGTCGCACCCGGCATCTCGGTCAGACCAGGCATCTCGGTCAGACCCGGCAACACTGCCGCCGTCTCTTCATCTGAAGCCGCGTTGATTGCTGACGCTGTCTCGTTTGGGTGCTCTGCCATGACGCCACCCCTCCCCGCTGCAGGTTCCTTGTTCTGCTACGCTGCCTACTCCGCTTCGG
>CAZXXB010000354.1:1036-1302 GCA_964644185.1 uncultured Myxococcota bacterium | reverse complement strand
ACCGACGCTCATGGCAAACAGTTGAACGCCCGAATCGTCGGCACCATCCCCGCCTCCATCACAGGCTCGCTCGCCACCGCGTACCGCTCGACGCACGCCCCCAAGACGCACCCGCGCCCGTACACCACATCGACAAACGCCACCACATTCGACGCGTTCAACGGATCATACGGCACCGGAATCCCACCCACCACAAGCGCCTTCGACTGCACCCCACCCTTCGCCTCAAACGCCACCTCGTGAAACGTCAGCGCATTGTCGATGCT
>CAZXXB010000354.1:0-972 GCA_964644185.1 uncultured Myxococcota bacterium | reverse complement strand
CCCCATCGACGCTCACCGTCGCCAGCGCACCCCCCGCCACCCCCGTCAACGGCGCCAGCACCGGAGCATCGGGCAACTCGTCGTACCGACTGTTCGTCTGAAAAAAGTGCCCAAACCACAGCCGCTGCGCCCCCTCTGCATACGTCGCCGCCCGCTCGGCAATGTCATCGCTGTCTTCAAGCCCTGTGAACTCGTAACACCCGTGGTCAAAATTCGCCGCCAGCGACTGCCGCTTCTCGGCACCACCACCAATCGCCGCAAACGTCGCGCTGTGCGCCGTCAACGGAAAAAACTCATCCGTCGTCCCATTCGCAATCATCACATGCGCCGGGCTCGTCGCCGCCTGAAGGCGCGTGCGCGGGTCGAGATGCTCAATCACCCCACGCCATCCCGCCGACGACGTATCGAGCCCCGCCGTCGTCAGCAACGCATGCTGCCAGGCATTCGGCGACTTCACCGCCTCATCCCACGCCCCCACCCCACTCAACGGAACCGCCGCGAGCAACCGCTCATCCACCGCCGCCGAAATCAGCGTCACCACCCCACCCGCCGAAAACCCCGTCATCCCAAGCCGTGACGCATCGACCTCGCCGCGCGTCGTGAGGCACGTCACCGCCCGCATCGCCGCCGTCGCATGCCCCCAAAACCAGCTTCCCCGCGGGTCGGGCACCGTGTCGAACATCCGCCTCCCGCTATCATACCCCGACGCGAGCCCCTCGCTCGCCGTCAAAGGGTCGCTTCCATCACCTCCACCCGGCCCCGTAAACGCCAGCGTAAACGTCCCCGTCAGCGACGCCACCCCCGTCGCGTGTTCCATCTTCGCATACCCACCAAGCCCATGCGCCTGCACCACCCCCGGCAGTGGACCATCATTGCCCGCCGGCTTTGCCGCAAACCCCCGCATCCGAATCGGCTGCAACAACCCACCCACGACCTCATACGACGTGTATTCAACGGTGTAGGTATCGACGA
>CAZXXB010000353.1:613-2596 GCA_964644185.1 uncultured Myxococcota bacterium | reverse complement strand
TTCCCGAAGCGCCTGCATCACCGCGACGGACTGCCGGGCGTCGCGCAGGTCGCCGTAGTCTGTGAGGAGGCGGGCGAGGGTTACCTCGTCGCATGAGGCGATGAGTTCGAGGGCGGTTTGACCGGCGCTGCGATTCATCCGCATGTCGAGGGGGCCGGTGGCGCGGAAGGTGAAGCCGCGCGAGGGGTCGTCGAACTGCATGCTGCTGACGCCGAAGTCGAAGAGGATACCGTCGCAGCCTTGCGGTAGTTCGCGGGCGACGATGTCGGCGATGGCGCTGAAGGGTGAGTGGACGGCGCGGAATGCGGAGCCGAAGCGGGCGAGGCGTGCGCGGGCGATGTCGAGGGCGGATTGGTCGCGGTCGAGGCCGAGCAGGAAGCCGGTGGAACCTACGCGTTCGAGGATGGCTTCGGCGTGTCCACCGGCCCCGAGGGTGGCGTCGATGAAGATGTCGCCTTCGCGGGGGTCGAGCGCGCGCAGTGCTTCATCACGCATCACCGAGGTGTGCGGCGAAGGTGTGGTTGGATGTTGGCCCTGCCCCGCTGCCATGTCGCGCCTCTATTGCCGGTAGCCGTGTGGCTCTATGACGCACCGTGCCCGTATGAACCTGAAACCCTGACGTAACCCTGAGTAAACCTGACGAAGTCGTAGCCTGAATGTCGTAGCCTGAATGTCGTAGCCTGAATCTGGTTGCCTGACTGTTGTGCCTCGAAGCGTCGCGTCTCTTGCGCTGTATTCGTCGAACTAGAGGCCGACCTGAATGCCGAGTTGCGCGAGGCGTTCGAACGCCTTTTTGCGAGCATCGACGGTGGCCTGTTCTGCGAGGTAGGGCGCGTAGAGTTCTTCGCTCCAGAAACTGAAGGTCGGCCCCATACCGACCGCGAAACCTTTGCCTGGCCCGCCTTTTTCGAAGCGGGCGTGTTTTCGGAAAGCGTCACCGAGGACGATGCGTCCGGCGGAGTCGCAGGTGTGAAACATGGAGTCTGCGGCGACGGAGTGGAGCACGCCGCCGTCGTCGGGTGCGAAGACGGAGACGGAGGCGGCGAGGTGCTCGATGAGCCGCTGGTATTGTTCTGGCCTGAGGGCGAGGAGTGAGCCGTTCCAGTGGGGGATGAGCCAGAAGGATTCTGCGCCGGAGTGGATGCGGAGCTGTTCGCGGAAGGACGCGGGTACCGTGAGACGCTGTTTTGCGTCGAGCACGATGGGGTGCGTCCCGATGAAGCCGCGAAATTGCATGAGGTAGGCCCCGGTGGCGAATGGTGAGCGCCTGCTCTTGTGGAGGCGTGGCGCGTTTCGCTTCACCCACTTAGCCCCACCATGGGGCAAGGCGTGCCGTGCGCGCGGATACTGAACATGACGGTTCTAAGGCCCGAGAAAACCGGTGTCAACTCATTTCGGTTTCTATCTGCCGAAAATCGAAAGAAATTTTCAGCCATACACTATGTTGCCAGATACGACGGTTCACATGCGGTACCATGCGTGACGCCATGTGCGCGACGAAGGGGCGAGCACGTTTCTTGACGCCCCTGAATCATGAGCTACGCTCACTTTCGTCAGGCAATAGTCGATTTTCAAAGCTATTCAAAGCGTCTTTCCACATATTCGAGCGAAGTGGGTCTGATTCCCGTATTCTGACGCAGAGGCGCCCCGTAAAGGGGCGTTTCTGCATTCTTGGGGCAAAGCACTGAACGCAGGCCGAGTTACCGCTCACCCGCCGGGTTTGCGAGCGGGCAGTGCTGCGCCGCTTGACCCCAAGGGCGGCAACGGGTAGGTGCCCCAAGCGCATCGGCTGCACCGGGCGTCGCGTGTCGCCGCGCCACAAACCGCAGCCGCTGTCGCGAGCGCAGCCCCGCATCGGCGCGACACGTCGCGATGCGAAACCGTCACCATGCTCTTCGCCACGATGCTCTTCGCCACGATGGCCAATACCGAGACGAACGCCGACAACGCTCAGGGTCTGTTTCGCCCGGCGACGGGTGCGCC
>CAZXXB010000353.1:0-563 GCA_964644185.1 uncultured Myxococcota bacterium | reverse complement strand
ATTGCGGTGGGGGTGGGCCTGTTTTTCATCGTCTCGGGGGTGTTGAAGGCGGTTGAACCGCGGGCGTTTTTTGCGTCGATTCTGGCGTATGAGATCGTGGGCCCAGCGGGGGCGCGGGTGGGGATGATTGGGATACCGCCGCTCGAGGTGCTGCTGGGTGCGCTGGCGATGGTGGGGCCGTATCGGCGGCTCGGCCTTCTGGGCATCGCGGGGTTGCTGGCGTTCGTGTTTTTGCCGGCGGTGACTTATGCGTATGTGGCGGGCACGGTGGAGAACTGCGGCTGCCTCGGTGAGCTGGTGCCACGCACACCGCTTGAGACGATTGTGGAAGATGTGGTGTTGATTGCGCTGTGCATCGCGGGTTGGTTTGCAAGGCCGCTCCTCGATGAAGAGAAGCGCGCGACGCTGTATTTGCCGGCGTTGGGGGGCGTGGTGGTGGCAGCGGGTGCGACGCTGCTCGCGGGTGGGTTTCAGGGGGCGTTTGAGCCGGTGAAGCAGGGGCCGCTGGTTGAAGGGGTGTTTGTCGGCGACATCAAGATCAGTGACCTTCCGGCGTCGGCGGG
>CAZXXB010000352.1:227-2611 GCA_964644185.1 uncultured Myxococcota bacterium | reverse complement strand
GAGGTGACGACGCGGGGTGGGATGGGCTCGCGCGCGGGGGTGGGTTCGGCGGCGGGGGCGGTGTCGTCGAGGGGTGGCAGCTCGACGATGTTGAGGGTGAACGGGCGCTCGGTGCTGGTCGGCGCGGAGTGGCGGTTTGCGGCGTTGACCTTGTCTTTGTAGCGGCGGAGTTGCTTTTCGATTTTTGCGACGGCGCCGTCGAGCGAGGCGTACATGTCTCCGGTGCGGTCTTTTCCGCGGACGTGGAGACCGCCGGCGTCGATGTGGATGTCGGCGACTTGCAGGTGTTTTTCGAGGCTCAACGTGACGTTGGCGGCGAAGTCGCGGTTGAGCAGGCGGGTCAGCTTGTTGACGCTTTCAGCAGCGTGGTTGCGAAGCGCGTCGGTGGGCTGAAGATGGCGGAATGAAACGGATACAGTCATCGCAGGTCTCCCTTCTAGAGCCTTTGCGGTCGAAAGCGGTACGCACCGTGCGCACCGTCGATTTTCGGAATCAGGGTGGCGAACGTGTTGGAATTTCGGTTCGTCGTTGTCACGATTCGAATGTAAGGCGGTTCTGGCGGCAGGGCAACAGGCGGGGGTGGGGGAGGGGTGCCGCTCGGGCGATTAACCGACGTTTCAAAGAGGGTCGCGCGTGGGTTCCAATCGTTTGCGCAGCGCGACAACATGGCTGGGTGGCTGTGCGCACGGCGGGTATCTACTCGTCAATTAACTTCGCCTTCAACTCTGCGGGAGAATATGGCTTCGGACGGCGCTTGTGGAGCATTGCATGGCAGTTCGGGCAGACTGGTCGCATATCGCTGACTTTAGCTTTGTACTCGTCCGCTATTTCAGATAGCGGTTTCAAATGGTGGATATGGATGAAATCCTCGCCGATAGGCCCATACCGCTTGACGAATTCCATGTCACAGACACAACACTTAGCCCCGTACTCTTTGATACACTCTTTCCGCAGCTTCGAATTTCGCTCCGAGCGACTTAGAACGGTCACGTAACGCCTACCTTCGGTGAAGGTGGTGGACTTTCCATTTTCCGGAGGTGCACTCCGGAGCAAAAATTCGCGAACCACCGCCCAATATTGGGACTCATTCGAATCAACACTCCCAAGGCCGCACTTCTCCCAAATCCTATTGGCCTCATCGATCCAATTGGAAGAAGGCAGACCCTGCTTGATGCACTCATCCCGCAGCGCGTCCAGTTTGTCGTAACGGAGGGTGATTTCCGGAAGCCCTGCTCTTTCAAGGAGCCGCACGCGCAAGCCGGCATCAGAGAAATCAATGACCTTGAATCGTTTGCGGTGAACTAGGGTGTAGAGCGTTTCGTTACGATCAAACCATTTTTCCCATCGATTCATCGCTTCTGGCCCCTACTCTATGCCTCTGACCCAATCGGTTCGCCACCGGAGGAATTGGATGTGCCATCATGCCACGCGTGAGGCAGCGTTGAAAAGCCATCGCCCGGGTCCATGAGAAGTGAGACGGGGTGCGGTAGCCGAGGTTCGAGTGCCTCCGCTTGCCGTTGCAGAGAATGCTGAACGAATCGGACAGCGCCCGTCGCCCCCCGTCCGTCGTCACAATATGACGATGGCCCGCAATGAAAAGTTTCGCTTGCCTGCGCATAATCGTAGGTGAGCGCCGCGGTGAGTTGATGACTTTTCCCGCGCAGCGGCGTGCTGCGGGGCCTCGTGCGGCGCGACATGGGCGAAGACGTCCACGTCATGCGCCCTACATTCGGATCATGGCGAGGGAGATATCGGAACCGCGCGCGAGGTGGGTACGTGTGTCGTCGTTAGACGATGCGTTTGCGGTCGGAGGAGGAGGCGATGCCGAGCATTTCGCGGTATTTGGCCACCGTGCGGCGCGCGATCGTGATGTCACGCTTCGCGAGCAGCTCGACGAGCTTCTGGTCGGAAAGCGGACGCCTGGGGTCTTCGCCCGAGATGATTTCGCGCAGTAGCTCTTTGACCGATTCGCTCGCGATGTCTTCGGCTCCATCGCGGGTGATGGCTGAGTTGAAGAAGTATTTGAGCTCGAAGATTCCGTGTGGGGTCTGGACGTATTTGTTGCTGGTGACGCGGCTGATGGTCGATTCGTGCAGCTCGAGGTCGTCGGCGACTTCACGCAGCACGAGGGGGCGCAGGTGGGCTTTGCCTTTGTCGAAGAAGTCGGGCTGAAATTTGAGGATGCTTTCGACGACGCGGTAGATGGTGCGCTGGCGCTGGTCGAGGCTTTTGATGAACCACTCTGCGCTGCGCTTGCGTTCTTTGAGGTATTCGCGGGTTTGTCCCTTGACGCCGTTTTTGAGTTCGTCGCGGTAGCCTGCGGTGACGCGGAGGCGTGGGAGTCCGGCTTCGTTGAGTTCGATGTGCCACTTGTCGCCGACTTT
>CAZXXB010000352.1:0-216 GCA_964644185.1 uncultured Myxococcota bacterium | reverse complement strand
ACGAAGGCGTCGGGGACGACGTTGGGGTTTTCGCCGAGTGTGACGAAGTTTCGGGCGGGGCGGGGTTCGAGGGTTTGCAGTTCGCGGATGGCGTCGAGGAGTTCGTCGTTGGTGATGTTGAGGGCGCGGGTGACGACGGTGAGTTGTCGTTTGGCGATGTTTTCGAGGTGGTTTTCGATGATGGCGCGGCAGGCGTGTGAGCAGTTGCGGAGTTCG
>CAZXXB010000351.1:733-2632 GCA_964644185.1 uncultured Myxococcota bacterium | reverse complement strand
CCCGGCCCTTCGGGCCACCCCCTCCCCCCCTTCAGGGGAGGGGGAAGATCGGAAAAGACACCTCTCCCCGGCGAGCTGCGTCTATTGCTCTTCGCGCGAGCACTCATCGCCGACCGTCCCCCGCATGACGCAGGGAGGATGCAGAGCGGCGCGCGGGAAAGGGGGCGGTGATGTGATTGGGGCGGTTGCGCCGTGCGCTGTGCAACGATAGTCTCGCGGAATGCGCTCTACGGTTTTCAGCACCCATCGTTCTCTCGTTGCGCGTGGCTACGGCTGCGTCGCGGCACTCGTTGCACTTACCCACGGCTTCATCACTGCGCGGGTCGCGCGGGGGGCTGCACCTGCCCGCGGATTTGTCACTGCACGGGTCGGGCGTGCTGCACTTCTCAGACCTACCGACGAGGTTATGAGCGGGCGGGTCGGGCGGGGCTGGGTTGCCGCGCTGGTTGTCGTGGCGGCGGTCGTTTCGGCGGCGCGGGCCGAGGCGGCGTGGCAGGAGCTTTTGTATTCTCCACTCGCGGATAACCGGTTCGTGTGCGTGGCGGTTGCCGATGATGTCCACGGGTTTTTTGGTGGGTCGATGGATGACCCGCAGAGCACGAATCCACTCGCGGCGGTGTATACGGCGACGCGGAACGGTGCGGTGACGGTGACGGCGGGTACTGCTCCACCGGCGAAGGATTTGGGGTTTGTGAAGCTGCCAGCGATTCCGTTGGCGTGTACGTATGCCGATGGGGGTGCGACGGCGGGTGCGGTGCCGCGGTTGTATTATCCGGATTTGGCGGGGCGGATGTGGGCGTCGAGCAATTATGGGGCGACGTTTAGCGAAGAGACGGTGCCGCCGTTGACGGCTGATTCGTTGGGGATCCCGCAGGCGAATTTCACGGCGATTGACTGTTTGCCGAATGGGTCGTGTTTTGCGGGGATGTCGGATGGGCGGATGATTCGCAAGGGGCCGAATGCGGGCGACCCGTGGCAGCTTGTTGCGACTCCGGCGGATGTGGCGTGGCGGGAGCTGGCGTTTCATTTTGTGAATGACACGCGGGGGTACATTGTGGCGAGGGGGGGGCAGCCGTGTGGGGATGAGGAGGGGGAGGGGAAGGCGCCGTATGTGACGACGGTGGTGCGGGTTGATCTGGATGGGACGGGGATACCGACGGTGGCGAGCTATACGACGCTGGCGAAGGATGTTCCGTATGGGGCGCGGGGGATTCGGATGGGGAGTTGTACGACGGGGTATATTGCGGGGACGGATGGGTTTGGGTCGCGGGCGGTGGTGTTGAAGACGACGGATGGGGGTGTGACGTGGGTGCCGGTGTCGGGGCTTGTGAATGAGGTGGAGTATACGTTTTCGGCTCCGTTTATTGGTGAGCAGACCGCGACGGCGAAGGGTACGGAGGCGACGGGGGTTTATTTTTTTGATGCGAACGAGGGTTTTGCGGTGATTCGCGAGACTCGGTACGACGAGGATGCGACGTGTCCGCCGCCGGTTGATCCGGGTGCGGAGGGTGGTGCTGCGGCGCCGACGATGAATGGGTGGGTGGTGTACACGAGTGATGGTGGGGCGACGTGGCGGCGTGATGATGAGAAGCTTGTGGGGGCGGCGCGGGCGGCGACGTCGGTTCCGCCGTTGGCGAAGATTGATTGTGGGACGCGGAATACGTGTTTTGTGGTGGGTGACCAGCACAGCGCGCGGATTTGGGTGCGGGATGTGCCGATTGTGGATGATGGGAGCTGGAAGGTGAAGGATTGCGCGGCGGTGGATGGTGGAGATGCGGGCGGAGATGCTGGTGGTGATGCGGGCGGAGATGCGGGCGGTGATGCTGGTGGTGATGCTGGTGCGGGTGGGAGCGATGATGATGACGGTGGTGAAGAGGGTGGTGAAGAGAGCGATGAAGA
>CAZXXB010000351.1:0-672 GCA_964644185.1 uncultured Myxococcota bacterium | reverse complement strand
GAGAGAAGTGAAGAGGGCGGTGCGCTTGTGGTGTTGCTGATGGCGGTCGCGGGGGTGTCCGGGTTGCGGGCGCTGAGGGTTTCGAGGTGGAAGCAGGGTGAAGAACGGCGTCGCGAAGGGCGGGGTGTATGAAGCGGCGTGGACGCGAAGATGTGCGGGTTGCGCGGCGGTTGCATGCGGCGACGTGGCTACTTGCGGTTGCGGTGGCGACGGCGGGGGCGGTGGTGATTTCGGCATGTGGGGCGACGTCGCGTGCGACGGGGCGCGGGGCTGATGCGGCGGGTCGAGAAGCAGAGCAGGGGGGCGAGCGGGGGCCGTCTGGTGCTGGAGAGCGGCGTGCAGGAGATGAGCGGGCGGGAGAGCGGGGGGCGAGCGAGAGGCGGGCGGTGGCGTCGCGCTGGGCGCTGAAGGAGTGTCCGGGTGGGAAGCCGCTGCCGGAAGAGGCGTATGCGTTTTGTGCGGGGGAGATGGCGGACAGGGCGGAGATGATTGTGATCAATGAGGGGGCGTCGCGGGTGACGCTGCGGTTAACGGCGATGAATGGGGCGGGTGAGTCGGGGGAAGATGTGGTGGAGATTGAGGCGGGGGCGACGGTGCGTTTGCAGCTTCCGGCTGGGGGGGATGGGTGTGCGCTGGAGCGCGAGGGGAAGGTGGGAGGTGGGGGCGGGGTGG
>CAZXXB010000350.1:0-2638 GCA_964644185.1 uncultured Myxococcota bacterium | reverse complement strand
GGGTGGAGGTGTCGTCGAGGTCGGCGGCGGTGGTTGGTTCGATGGCGGTGATGGCGCGATCGCGGGAAAGGGCGCGGGCGGGGTTCGTCGTGCGTGCGACCGACTCGGCTTCGACGGTGGTTGATGCGGCGATGGTGAATGCTCCGCCGATTGCGGTGCGAACGTAGAGGCCCTTGTAGAGCGGGGTTTCGTAGCCAATCTCGACGGTGACCATGTGGAGTTGTGAGGCGACGTTGAACTGCGTCGCGACACGTTCGCCGCGGTCGCGCTCGACCGCTTGACCTGAGACGGCTTCGATGAGTTCGGCGCCCGAGAGTCCGCCGCCGAGGGTGGCGAGCTGATAGCCGCCGCTGAAGTAGAATCCGTTGTTGGCAAAGGGACGCCAGCCGAAGTCGATGTTGAAGATGAGTGAGTCTTTGAGGGCGGCTTCGATGAGGTTTGCGACGTCGTCGGTGTAGCCCTGTTCGAAGAAGAGTCCGGTGCCGAAGGCGTTGACGAGGTCGACGTAGAAGCCGGGCATGTAGCCGAGTGAGGTGCCGAGTCGCAGGCGGTGGGGCATTTCGAGTTGTACGCGTGCGCCGATGTGGACGGGCATGGTGGTGAGGGCTTCGAGGCCGAGCTTGAGCTGCGAGGCGCGCGGGGTGACGACGACGGGTTTTGTGTCGAGCGCGTCGGCAGCGGTGGGCGCGGTGGGTGCGGTGGGCGCGTTGGGTGTGTCGGGTGCGCTGAGTGTGTCGGGTGTGTCGGGTGCGTCGGGCGCAGCATGGGCCGCGTGGGGCAGAGATGCGCCGAGCGCAGCGAGGCCGAGTGTGACGAAGACGGCAAGCGTGTTGCGTGAAGTGGTCATGTTGGGTGGGGTGATCATGGTACGTCGTCGGGTGCGATGTCGAAGCTGGCTGGTGCGGGGGCTGAGGCGCGGCGTTGCTGCTCGATGTTGAGTGCGACTCCGCCCGCCATGACGAGGGCATAGCCGACGGTGTCGTCGGGGCTTGGGAGTTTGTCGAAGAATGCGGCGTCGAATGCGACGCCGATGGGGAGTGAGAGGAGTCCGAGGGCGGAGGCCATGCTGGCGTCGAGGTGGAGGTAGGTGCGGGTTCGCAGCAGTTGTCCACCGACGGCGAGGAGCATGGTGGCGAAGAAGAGGGAGTATTGAAAGAGCGAGAGGTTTTGGGCGAGGGCGAGCAGGTTGTGGGCGGCGGTCGTGGTGGCGGTGGAGGCGGGGGTGCCGGATTGCGTTTGCAGGTAGCTGACGAGCATGACGCCGACGCCGGCGGCGGTGGAGAAGGCGCCGAGCGAGAAGACGACGAGGTTTGCGGAGTATTTCTGGGCGGCGCGGCGAAGAGAGATGTAGGCCATGCCTGCGCTTGCGGCGCCGAGCATTCCGACGGTGGCGACGATGGGGCCCAAGCCGGTGACGTCGCTCATGTTGACGAGGAACACGCCGACCATCATGAGGGTGATGACGGCGACGCGGGTGGCGGAGGGGGGTTCTTCGCGGAGGAGGAAGGAGTAGATGACGACGAAGGCGGGGGCGGTGTGTGCGAAGGCGGCGGAGGTGGCGAGGTTGGTGTGCTGGATGGTCCAGTAATAGCAGAGGACGGCGGAGGTGCCGGCGAATGAGCGCATCCAGAGCCAGCGGGCTTCGGGTTGCCAGAGTTCGTGGATGCGTCCGTGGACGGCGGGGTAGAGGACGAGCATGGAGAAGATGCCGCGAGCGAGGAGGAGTTGTCCGAACGAGGCGGCGCCGGCGAGACCGTGGACGCAGGCGGCCATGAGGGAGAATGCGAGTTCTGCGCTGAGGGCATAGGCGACGCCGGCCCAGTGAGAGGGGCTTTCGAGGGCGAGGTCGGTCGAGCGGCGTCCGGGCATGGGCGCATCTTGTAGCGCGGGGCGGGTGGTGCGGCAAAGAGCGGCGAAGGGCGGCGAAGGGCGACAAAATGTGAGGAAGAGTGAGATTTGGGGGTTGACGCGGTTCAGGTCGGGGTTACTTTGCGGGCGAGCCAAATGTGGCAGCCGCACGTGTCGGCTGCTAAAATTACGAGAAACCTATTTAGATTCAGGGCATTAGAGGAGAATACCATGAAGGTTCGTCCACTCGGAGATCGCGTTCTGGTTGAACGCCAGGCAGAAGAGACGAAGACCAAGGGCGGCATCATTATCCCCGATTCGGCGAGCAAAGAGCGTCCGATTATCGGCAAGGTGGTGGCGGTTGGTCAGGGTCGCACGAACGACAAGGGCGAGGTGAAGGCGCTTGAAGTGAAGGCGGGCGACAAGGTGCTGTACGGCAAGTACAGCGGCACCGACGTGAAGGTTGACGACAAAGAGTATCTGATTCTGCGCGAGGAAGACATTCTCGCGATTGTCGAGGGCTGAGTCGTTCAGCCCCCACCCCGAACCGGAGACGGTTCGACCCTCCCCCGGTGGGAGGGGGTGCAAACAGAAAAGCCTGATGACCCGGCAACGCAGCGCGTGATTTGGGTCGTGAGCACAACGGAGAAAAGACAACATGGCAGCAAAAGAGATTCAATTCGATACTGCGGCGCGCAGTGCGATTCTGCGTGGCGTCAACGTTCTCGCCGATGCGGTCAAGGTGACGCTCGGACCGAAGGGCCGCAACGTCGTGATCGAGAAGAGCTTC
>CAZXXB010000349.1:0-2645 GCA_964644185.1 uncultured Myxococcota bacterium | reverse complement strand
TAACCCGTCCAATAACCCGTCCAATAAATCGTCCAATACGTTGACCAGTGCCAGCGGCCAACCCGCCGACCTCTTTGGCCCCACCACGCTCAAGCACCTCGAACTCAAAAACCGCGTCGTCATGGCCCCCATGACCCGCTGCCGCAACATCGGCAACCTTCCCGGCGACCTTCAGGCCACCTACTACGGCCAACGCGCCGAAGCCGGGCTCATCGTCACCGAAGGCACATCGCCTTCACCCAACGGACTCGGTTACGCCCGCATGCCCGGCCTCTTCAACGCCGCCCACCGCGACGGCTGGGCTAAAACCACCAGCGCAGTGCACGCGCGCGGCGGAAAAATCTTCGTCCAGCTCATGCACGCCGGACGTGTCGGCCACCCCCTCAACCTGCCACCCGGCGCTCGACTGCTCGGCCCCTCAGCCGTTGCCCTGGCCGACGGCACGATGTGGACAGACTCAGAAGGCATGCAGCCAATCCCCACCCCCGAGGCAATGACCGAGGCCGACATCGAGACCGCCATCAACGAATTCGCCGATAGCGCCGCGCTCGCTATCGAGGCCGGGTTCGACGGCGTCGAGCTTCACGGTGCAAACGGCTACCTCATCGAGCAGTTTCTCAACACCGCCGCCAACCAGCGCACCGATCGCTGGGGCGGCACGGTCGAAAACCGCACCCGCTTCGCCCTCGAAGTCGCGCGCCGCACCGCCGACCGCATCGGCGTCGAGCGCGTCGCCATTCGCCTCTCACCCTATGGAGTCGCAAGCGGCATGGTCGCCGACACCGACACCGACGCCGTCTACACCCACCTCGCCGCCGAACTCGGCAAACTCGGCATCGCCTACATCCACCTCGTTGACCACAGCTCCATGGGCGCACCCAGGCCCCCCGCCACCATCTTCACCGCTATCCGCAACGCCTTTTCCGGCACCCTCATCCTCTGCGGAGGCTTCGACGCCACCAGCGCACAAGCCGCTTTGGCCGAAGGCAAAGCCGACCTCATCGCGTTCGGACGCCCCTTCATCGCCAACCCCGACCTCGTGCAAAAACTCAAAACCGGCGCCGCCCTGCGCGAGCCCGACCGTGCCACCTTCTACTCCGCCACCGCCGAGGGTTACACCGACTGGCCGACAGGTAGCCCCGCCTGACCCGCTTGAGCCACGCGCCACGTCACGAGGTCTTCCCCCACGGCGCCCATCGGTGTAGCGTCAATCCACGATGGATTGGCACAAGCTGAAGGGCGCCGTGTACGAAAAGATGGGCATTGCCGAGTTCGGCGTTGTCCCTCGCGCCTACCAGTCCTCCACCGAGTTTCCCTGCCTCAAACCCATCGAACAAAACTGGCAGGCGATTCGCGACGAAGCGCTCGCCCTGCGCCCAGACGACTTTCACAACTACCGCGACACCGCCATCTCGCGCGCCACGTGGCGCAACTACCCCCTCGTCTACCAGGGCATCCGCTACACCAAAAACTGCGACCGCTGCCCCGTCACCGCGCGTCTCGTCACCGCCGTGCCCGGCCTGCGCCTCGCCGTCTTCGCCGTCTTACCCCCCGCCACCTCACTCAAACCCCACCGCGGCAACCCATGCGGAACATGGCGCGCCCACATGGGCCTCGTCGTCCCCGAAAACGCATGGTTCGAATCCATGGGCGAGAAAAAAGTCTGGGACCTCGGCCGGTTCTTCGTCTTTCACGAGACCTGCCTCCACGCCGCCCACAACCACAGCGACCGCGACCGCATCGTCCTCATCCTCGACTTTCTCGAAGACCCCACCAACTGGAAGCTCTACCAGCGCGCCGTCAGCTTCGCCGAATACGCCAAACACTACGCCGAGATGACCCCCGAATTCGCCGATGACCTCAAACGCTCACTCGTCAACCGCATCACCCGCCGCTCCCGCGCCCCAGACCCTCAAAAACCCAGCCGCACCAACGTCCCCATGAGTTAGCGTCCCCATGAGTTAGCGCGCCAGCGCCCGCTCAATCGCCGCCCCCGCGAGGGTAATCTCTTCGTCGGTCGTGCTCCTGCCGAGCCCAAAGCGAATGCTCGCGCGTGCCTCAGCCTCATTGCGCCCCAGCGCCAGCACCACGTGCGACGGTTCAGCCTTCGCTGATGCGCACGCGCTTCCCGAAGAGCACGCCACCCCCTCGCGCACAATCTCAGCCAGCAGCCCCTCGTGACAGGGCCGCCCATCCGCGCGCCGAAACACCACGTTCAGATTCCCCGCGACCCGCCGCCCGCTCGTCAACCCCGCACCATTCAACTCACTCCCCGGCGCAACCTCGCAAATCTTCGCAAACAGCGCATCGCGCAACCTCGCAACCCGCACCGCCTCTGCCGCACCTTCCGCCATCGCCAGCCTCACCGCCTCCCCCATCCCCACAATCCCCGCCACATTCAGCGTCCCCGACCGCCGCCCCCCCTCGTGCCCACCCCCCGTCTGCTGCGCCTCAACCACCACACGCCGCCCCCCAGCCGGATTCCGCCGCCGCGCAATCAACGCCCCCACCCCTTTCGGACCATAAAACTTATGCGCCGACACACCCACGAGCGCCGCACCCCGCACCACCTCACCCGGCACACGCCCCACCGCCTGCGCCGCATCACACACCAGCACCGCCTCATACTCGGCACACACCGCCGC
>CAZXXB010000348.1:1369-2656 GCA_964644185.1 uncultured Myxococcota bacterium | reverse complement strand
GCATCCCGTCGAGATCCGGCAAACCCGGAATATCCGCGCTGACCCACGCCCCCGTCACCCGCGGCCCCACCGCCATTGAACGCCCCCGCGAAAACCCGTTCGCCCCAAACCGAAACGCCGCATCATACCGCCCAAGCTCCTGCGTCAACGCCGCCACGAGATGCCGCGCACGACTCGACTTCTGCTCCAGATCAAGCGCATGAAGCACCATCGTCGGCGAAAATCCCGTCGCCGCCGCAATCGCCTCACTCAGCCTCTTTCTCAGCGGATTCCCCTCATCGAGCCACCGCGCCGCAACCGCATCGAGCACCCCAATCACCCGCTCGGCACCCAGCCCCCGCAACCGCTCACGCCGCGACGCAAGCTCACCCGCCAACGCACGTATCCCCTCAGGCGCAAGCCCCCCATGCCGCAGCGTCACCGCAAACCCCTGCGCCTCACGCACCTCTTCACGCACGCGAATCGGCACCCGCGACACAAGGTCACGCGGCACGAAATACGTCTCCAGCGTCTCACCCATGCTCACCCGCCTCGTCGCCTCGTTCACGCGCCACTCGCCCGCGCCGCAAACTCTTCAATCGCAAGCGAACACCCCGCCGCATCGTCACTCTGCGCCCGCCCCCAAATCGAAAAACTCCCATCCCCATGCGTCACCCCAATATCGGTCGTCCGCACCACCGCCGGACGTTCCACATTCGCGAGATCGAGATGCGCCAGCATCCCCGGCACCTCATCCTCACACCGCGCAAGCGTCTCTGGGTCGAGCGCCACCGTCGCGCACCACGGCGGCCCCACCTTGCCGCGCTTCGCCGCCCGCCCCGCCACGTGCGCCCGCAACCGATCATCATAAAGCTGGCTCGCAAGCTCGGTCATCCCCAACAGATTCACGCAGTGCGTCTCGCGCACCCCTAACCACTCGACCATCATCGCCCGCAACGCCTCTGGCGCAACCTCACGACTGCGTCCCTTAAACCCCCCCGCATCCATCACCCGACTCGACGGCGGCAACGAAATGCGCTCGCCCCGTCGCGCCAACTCATCCAGCACATGCACAAACCCAAACGACGCCCCAATCAGCGTGACCGGAGTCGCAGCCTCACTCGCCGCCAGAAGCCGCCCAATCACCGCCCCCACATCAAGCGTCGGCCCCTCAATCAAAAACCCGCTCGCCCCCGTGCCAAACCGCTCAATCAACCGCGCCATCCCCCACGCCATGATCATCTGCGGCGCCATCGCTGGCGATGGAGCAATCACGAGTATCGTCGAAGCAACCTCATGCTCATGCCG
>CAZXXB010000348.1:0-1306 GCA_964644185.1 uncultured Myxococcota bacterium | reverse complement strand
GCGCGCGTTGATCAAAATCCCGTGCCGCATCAAATCGAGCCCCGCCTGCGAGTAATGCGCCCGCGCGCGATTCGCCGCATCGCTCGTCCCCGACGACGCAAACGTCTGCACCACCGCTTCGGGCGCCCCCGCAAACAGCGTCCGCTTGCGAAACGCAAGCGAAGGCACAGCCGCGCGCCACCACGTCGTTGCATCGGCCACCTCGCGAAGCTGCGTCAGTTGCGAGATCGGCAACGTGGCAAACTGATATGCCAGCACTTCGCTCGTCAGCGCCTCGCGCAGCGCGCGACTGCGCTCGCTCGCAAACCCCGCCGCGGCCATCTCGTCGAACACCGCCGCCGCCCGCGCGTGCATCTCGTCATGTGTCGTTGCGTGTGTCGTTGCGTGTGTCGTCATCGTCTCCCCCTCTCGTCGTGCGTCGCATCGGCAACGCCATGTAGCGTCAATGCCCGCGCATACAGCCCAGCGCGACACAACGCCGCAACCTCTTCATGCGTTGCGTGAAGCGTCGTCATCAACTCGCCCACCGTCGCGCGCCGCTCAACACATGCCATCGCCACATCGAGCCGCGCCGCATCACCCCGCGCCGCATCACCCCGCGCCGCATCACCCCGCATCAGAGGCTCCCCCTGCCATGCGCGCACAAGCCCCTCACGCGGCCCCAGCAGCACGAGCCGCAGCCCCACCCCCACATGCGCCGGAACAACCCGTCGCGCCGCCGAGTAAGGCTCTTCCGCCGCATACGCAAACAGCGCCGCCGCCTCTCCAAACTTGCGCCGATGCAGATACCCAAGCGCCGAAAACCCAGCGCACACCCCATCACCCATCGCCATCAGCGTCGAGGCATAGCGCCCCGTCGCGTCACCCGCCGCAAACACCCCCGTCTCGCTCGTCGCCATCCGCGCATCGACCGCGACAAACCCCGCCCCCGTCCGCGCGATGCTCAACCCCTCGGTCGTTGCAAGGCACGACAACTCGGCCCGTCGCTCGAACGCGTGGTAATCCACAAACACCGCCCCACACGCCACCTCTTCGATCTCTTTTTCTCCGTCAGCCTCAGAGGCACTCGCACCCGTACCCGCACTCGCACCCGCACTCGTGCCCGCACCCGCACCCGCACCCGCCGCCTCACGAAACCGCACCGCCCGCACAAACTCTTTGCTGGCGTGGCCCTCACCCTCACCCTCACCCCCACTCAACCGCTCGCCCGCCCGCTCACCGACATACCCAAGCGTCGTCCCCCACCGAATCGTCACCCCACGTCGCTCACGCACTCCCCCCTTTTCCTCACTGGGGAAAAGGGGGG
>CAZXXB010000347.1:2455-2690 GCA_964644185.1 uncultured Myxococcota bacterium | reverse complement strand
TGGGGAAGACTTTGACGGAGCATGAGGCGATGGCGCGGGGCAGGTCTGTGCCTTCGATGAAGCCGGTGAAGGTGACGGGGAGGTTTTTGAGGAGGGTTTCGAGTTGGGCGCGGTAGGGGCCGTCGCCGATGATGACGAGGTGGACGTCGTTGCGGTGCTGGCAGAGTTTGCGGAAGGCGTTGGCGAGGAGGTCGAGGTTTTTCTTGACATGTTGGCCCGCCTTAAAGTAGTGTCT
>CAZXXB010000347.1:0-2445 GCA_964644185.1 uncultured Myxococcota bacterium | reverse complement strand
AGGTCGAGGTTTTTTTCGACGCCGACGCGCCCGACGTAGACGAAGCGGGTGATGTTTTCGTCGTCGCGGAGTCCGTATTTTTCGAAGAAGCCGGGGGTGCGGGCTTCGGGTGTGAAGCGGTTGAGGTCGACCCAGCGGTCGAGGATGAGGAGCTTGCGGTTACGCAGGCCGCGCTTGTGGAGGAGCTTTGCGATGAAGCGTGAGGGGACGAGGACCTCGTCGACGGCGTGGTAGAAGACGAGCATGTATTTCCAGGCCATTTCTTCGAGTGCGATGTCGCGGGTGTAGTGCTCGACGTACTCGGGAAAGCTTGTGTGGTAGGTGGCGGCGGTTTCGAGGTGGAGGATTTTTGCGGCGGCGAGTCCGGTGAGGCCGATGGTGGCGGGGGTGCTGATCTGGACTTTGGTGAATTCGCCTTCCTGGAGGTAGCGGAGGACTTCGAGGAAGGGCGGGAAGCGGAGTTTGAGGCCGTCGTATTCGGGGAATCCGGCGTCGGTGACGGCGACGAAGATTTTGAGTTTTCCGAGTTCGACGAAGCGTCGGGTTTCGGGGTTGCGCATGGCTTCGGCGCGGTCTTGTTCGGAGAGGGAGGTGACGACGGTGAAGTCGATGTCGCGTTTGATGGATTCGCGGATCATGCGCTTGATGGTTGCGGAGACGCCGTTGACCTCGGTGAAGGTGTCGGTGAAGAGGGCGACGCGCTGGCGGCGTGGGATGTCGAAGGCGCGCTGGACGCTTGGTACGACGTGGGCGTCGGTGCTCTGGGCGAGGAATGCGGAGAGGTAGGGGAGCGAGATGAGGACGTTGCTGGTGGTGAGGGCGACGAGTTCTTTGACGATTTCGACGAGGTTGACGGAGGGGGCGTTGCGGATGTCGTCGGTGTAGCGGGCGAAGAGGCGATTGAGGATGGTGCTGACGACGAGGAAGATGCGGTCGTCGGTTGTGAGCGCGGGTGCTTCGAGTCGCGCGCGGAATGAGTCGTCGGCGAGGAGCTGGAAGATTTCGGATTCGAGGACGCGCTCGAAGGGGACGATGACGCGGGCGCCTGTTACGCCTTCGAAGCGCCGCATCCAGCGGCGTTCACGCTGGTAGACGAGGCTCTTCGCGCCGAAGGTGAGTTTGTCGCGGAGCGAGAGAGTGCCTTCGTCGAAGACCATTTTGAGCAGCGCGGTGACGGCGCCCGACATGCCGAGCGAGCTTTGTGAGGCACCGGATGATTTGGCGGCGGTGCGGTTGCGCTGGGGCGCCTGCGCGGCGATTTTTGAGCCATCGTAGAGCAGCTTCATGATGGCGTGTGAGAGGGCGATGGGGCCGCCGTGAGCGCCGTTGGCGGTGGTGACGCGGCGTCGCATCGAGTCGATGACGTCGTTGCCGGTGGGGGTGGCGCCTTCGTAGCGGAATTCGGTCCAGGTGCGTCCGGGGTTGATGCCGGCGTGGTCGTCGGAGCCGCCTGTGTAGAACTTGCGCCATGGGGTGTCGCCGTATGGGGCGATGTTGTGGCGGTCGGCGAACTCTTCGATGCGCTCGCGGGTGAGGCGGTCGAGCATCTGCTTTGTGATGTCGTTGAGGGGCTTTGTGCGCGAGCCGTTTTGTACCTCGAAGCCGTCGAAGAGCAGCATGGCTTTTTCGAGGTGTGCGAGGGTGAGGGCACCTTCGCGTCCGGCGGCGCGGTTTTCGGTGCTCATGAGGGGATGTGTCATAAAAAAGGCGATACGATTTTGCGCGGGGTTGTTCGTCTCGTTCGCGATTTGCTGACGCAGCCATGTGACGAGGTCGTAGACATTTTCACGAAGGCGTTGTGCCTCGTTGAACTGGGCCTCGGTGACGTTGGCGACGGTGACGTGGATGTGGCAGCCATCTTCGGGGAAGCGGCAGGTGAGCTCAGAGCAGAAGAAGACGTCGGTGTAGCCCTTGTCGAGCAGGACTTTTGCGCCGTCGATGGAGTTGTGATCGGTGAGGGTGACGATCGACATTCCGCGCGATTTGAGTGTGCGGTAGAGGACGAGTGGGTCTGAATACGACTCGGGTATGGAGAAGACGTTGGCTGCGTAATACGTCGTAACGTTTGACGCATACGAGTGAAGATGGAGATCGACACGGCCCGCTAGTTCAGTTATGTTTTTCATAGGCCGATACTGTTGAGCAGGTCGCATGGCGTCGTGGCGACGGTGATGTAACAAATGGGTGTGTCGCGAAGTTGGCGCGTGGTTGTCACGCATTGACGTGAGAATGAAACGAATGAAGCGAATGAAGACGCGGTTGACGAGTTGGTGGCGCAACGGCGGGGCTGCGATGCTTGCGGTGACGCGTGCGTGGTGGCCGATGGTCGCGATGCGGGTGGCGGGGGTGATGACGATGATGATGACGAGAACGATGTGGATGGTAATGACGCGGGTGGCGGCGCACGTATCCGCGTTTGTGTTGAGGGGGCAGGGGGTGAGTTTG
>CAZXXB010000346.1:643-2699 GCA_964644185.1 uncultured Myxococcota bacterium | reverse complement strand
GGCCCCGTTGCCGCTTCTACCCCTCGTGCTCGTGCTACGGCTACGAGGCCATCCAGCGCCACGGCACCCTCACCGGCGTCTCGCTCACTTTGCGCCGCATCGCCCGCTGCCACCCCTTCAACCCCGGCGGCTTCGACCCCGTCCCCCCGCGCGATGAAATCACCGCGCTCGGCAGGCCCATCGCCCCAACGAATCAGCTCTTCACCCACCTGCGCGCCGCCGCTGAGCGCGACAAGGCCTCGGCTCGTGAAGGAACCGTCGCATGACCGATGAACGCCGACTCGTACTGACGCTGCTCCTTTGCGGCCTCTTAATCTTCGCGTGGGAAGCTCTCTTTCCCACACGCCCCCCCACGCCCGCACCCACAGCCGACAACGCCGCCGCACTGCGCGACGACAGCAACGCCACCGCCACCTCCATCACCACAGGCAGCCCCGCGACGGGCACCACCATTGCCGCCCTCGACGGCTCGGCCACGGCCACCGCCCTCGCAAAACCCCTGCCACCTCGCCGCGAAATCGCGTTCGAGAGCAAGACCTACAACGCCACCCTCGACAGCCGTGGCGCCGGACTCAACTCGTTCCGCGTTCCCGAATACAACAAACACAGCGCCAAACTCGGCAAAGCCAAAAAAGGCGACCCCATCGACCTCGCCGCCACCACGGGCAGCATGCCGCTCTCACTCGAAACCACCCTCGGCGACGTGCTCAAACCCGGCGCCCCCTACGAAGTGCGCGACGAGGCCCCCGACAGCGCAACCCTCGCACTCGTCGGCAACGACGCCATCGAACTCACCAAAAAAATCACCTTCCACGACAATAAATACCACGCCGACGTTGAGCTCACCGTCGTCGCAAAACGTGACGTCAAAGGCCCCCTCGCCATCCACATCTCGCGCTTCGTGCCCGAAGACGAGCGCTCCGAAGGCGGCATGTTCGCGACCCCCGTCGGCATCATCGAGGGCGCCTGCCACGTCAACGAATCGCTCGAATCTTCACCCTTCACCGCCCTCGGCGACGAACCCCTCGACACCAAAGGCGGCGTCACATGGGCCGGCGTCAACGACCAATACTTTCTTGCCGCCGTGCTACCCGGCGATGGATTCAAAGGCCGCACACTCGACTGCCTCGCGAAGAGCCCCGTGCCCGGTGCCGTCACCACAAGCCTCACCCTGCCAGACCTCGATCTCAAAGCAGGCTCCGGACAAAAATTCGCCTTCACCGCCTATTTCGGCCCCAAAGAACTCAGCTACCTCAAAGCCGTCGCACCAGCCCTCGAAGACTCCGTCAATTTTTGGATACTCGGCTTCATCTGCCGCCCCATGCTCTACATCCTCCGCATGGCCGAGAGCTTTACCCACAACTGGGGTCTTGCCATCATCATCCTCACCATCTTCGTCAACCTCGTCCTTTACCCCGTCAAGCGCCAGGCCTTCACCAGCATGAGCGCCATGCAGGCCCTGAAGCCTGACATGGATCGCATCCGCGAGCAGTTCAAAGACGACCAGGCCCGCCAGCAGCGCGAAATGATGGAGCTTTACAAGAAGCACGGCGTCAACCCGCTCGGCGGCTGTCTCCCGCTCCTCATTCAAATGCCCATCTGGTTCGCCCTCTACCGCACCATCAACGCCGCCGTTGACCTCTACCAGCAACCGTTCATCCCCGGCTGGATAGGCGACCTCACGGCGCCAGACCCCTTCTACATCCTCCCCGTCGCCCTCGGCGGACTCACCTACCTCCAGCAAAAAATGACCCCGCAAACGATGGATAACGCGCAGATGAAGATGATGCTCTACTTCATGCCGCCGTTCTTCACCTTCATCATGCTCACACTCCCCTCAGCCCTCACCCTCTACATCGCCGTCAACTCGGTGATCTCGCTCGTTCAACAATACTTCACCAACAAATCACGCCAACAAACCGCCGGAGCCGCCGTGCCAGTCACGTCGGGCGCAACTCGCGAGTCCGGCAAACAGTAATCGGGTGCTGCGTCACGCACACCTCGGGAGGTTCATTCGACAAATGGCAACACAGGAATTCACCGGAAGAAGCGAACA
>CAZXXB010000346.1:393-633 GCA_964644185.1 uncultured Myxococcota bacterium | reverse complement strand
GATGCCGTCGCGGCAGCCTGCGCCGCGCTCGGCAAGCTCGAGTCTGAGCTGCGCTGGACAGTCAAAGACCCCGGCGGCTCGACCATGTTCGGCCTTCGCAAAAAAGACGTCGTCATTGAAGTCACCTTCGACGGCCCGCCACCTGCCTCAGCGCAGTCTGACGGCGGCGCACCCCGCCCTGCCTTCGTCGAGCGCCTCTCAGGCCGCCTCGCCGCGAGCGACGCACCCGAAGGCGAGTAC
>CAZXXB010000346.1:0-372 GCA_964644185.1 uncultured Myxococcota bacterium | reverse complement strand
CCCCGTCGTGAGTCGCGTGACGACTCGCGCGGTGAACCGCGTGGCGACGGCGCAGAAGGCGACGGCGACGACCGCCGCCCACGCCGTCGTGGCCGTCGCGGAGAGCGCCTCGACGGTGACACCCGCGAGGCACGCCCAACCCGCGACGCTGGCGATGGCTACGACGCACCTGACGCTCCCGCTGAAGGTGCCGAGGGCGATACCGCAGCCGAACCCCGTGAAGGCGGTGATGGCAGCGACCGCCGCCCACGCCGCCGTGGACGTCGCGGCGACCGTGGCGACGGTGGTATGCGCGCCGATGGGGCAGACGGCGCAGAGCGCCCCGACCGCGGCGAGCGCCCAGACCGTGGCGAGCGCCCAGACCGCAGCTCG
>CAZXXB010000345.1:2322-2705 GCA_964644185.1 uncultured Myxococcota bacterium | reverse complement strand
GGTCAGCGCACCCGGTCTGCGATTCTAACCGAACGGTGCCGCGCATGTCTTGACGCGGGGGGCAATGTTGCCTAGTTTCCGCGTCCCGTTGCGCGGGCTGCCTCTGGCACGCGCGCCGCACCGGTTTGATGGTGGTAGTAGCTCAGCTGGTTAGAGCACCGGATTGTGGATCCGGGGGCCGTGGGTTCAAGTCCCATTTACCACCCCAATGAAACACGAGGGTCGCCGCAAGGCGGCCCGTTGTGTTTCATGGGTGGTCAAAGAAGTCAGCCCACCCCAATGAAAAAGAAAACGGACCGCTCTGCAGTCTCGCTCGCGATGAGCCGCGAGGCGAAGAGCCATGGGCATGCATGGGTGGGCAAAGAGGTCAGCCCACCCCGATG
>CAZXXB010000345.1:0-2293 GCA_964644185.1 uncultured Myxococcota bacterium | reverse complement strand
TGCAGTCTCGCTCGCGATGAGCCGCGAGGCGAAGAGCCATCAATTCTGTGCGATGAGCCGCAAGGCGAAGAGCCATGGGCACGCATGGGGATTCGACGAGATGCCCCCCTCGCGCGCGTCCCCCCCCTCACGACGCCTCAGCCAACGAACGCAACACCGCCCCCGCATACGCCTTATCCACCTTCCCCTCAGCCACATTCAACGTGAGCTGATACAGCACCTCCGCGCCGTGTCGAACCACAACCCCGTTCACCTCCAAAAACACCAGCGCACTCACGAGCGCCGTCCGCTTGTTCCCATCAACAAACGGATGATTCCGCGCGATGTGAAACAGGTACGCCGCCGCCATCGCGAACAGCGTGTCATGCACGAACACCCCGCCAAAGCTTACGCCCGGCTGCGCGAGTGCCGACTCAAGCAGACCCTCATCGCGCAAGCCGCTGCTCCCGCCATAACGGGCGATCTGCGCGTCGTGAATCCCCTCCACCTGCTCCCGCGTGAGAAAAATTCGGTCGCGCTGTCTCATCGCCCCCCCTTGCGACAGTTTCGTCAGTGTCTCGTCAAAGTCATCCATCACCCGCATGGTCGCCGCTCGCACCCGCTCATCCACATCACCCACCTCCTGCTCGATAATCAGCCGCCGCCCATCCGTGCTCACCTTCAACACCGACTCCTTGTCAAACCCCAGCAACTCAAGAATCGGCTTCTCGATGATGATCCCATAGCTGTTGCCAATCGCCGTCAGTTTCTTCGTCAGCATCTTCTGCTCCTCTTCGCTCTTGTTCGCTCTTGTTCGCCCATGTGCTGCTGGCCTATGCCTTGCTGGAGCAGGAGAAGCACGACGAGGCCATCGCGGAGTACCGCCGGGCCCTGGAGCGGAACCCCCGGGACGGCCGGGTGCTGAACAACCTGGCCATCGCTCTGGCCACCTCCGGCCACCTCCACCACCGCACTTGAATTATACCAACGTTCCAACTCCGTTCAACCGCTTTCTCGCCCCCCTTCACCCGCCCCCTTTCCGGACGTTGACACCCGCCCCCCGGTTCGGTATCCACGCCGCCCACTTGCCGCCGCTACTCACGCGTCGGCTCGTTCCCACGTGGGGCTGTAGCTCAGCTGGGAGAGCGATACGTTCGCATCGTATAGGTCAGCGGTTCGATCCCGCTCAGCTCCACCACACAACGCCGATGTGCCCCAACGCACACCGGCGCTTGTCTTTTAAGCCCTCAAGACAACCAGTAAGCCCCCAAAAACCATTCCCGCCGCTTTCTTGCCCACCCTGAACCGATGATCATACACTCCCCTCGCGGACCAACCCGGCACCGCACCCGCACCCGCTCACAACCGTCACCCCGCTCACCGTGACCACGATGCAAAACCAGCGACTACGCCCACGCACCCGCGGCAACACCGCCGAAATCTCGCTCCCCTTCGCCCGTCGCGAGACCCCACGCACCGCACTCCCCCGCCGCGTCGGCGGCTACGACATCCTCGCCCTCGTCTCAGCCGACGACGCCGGACAACTCTTCCGCGTCGCACGCGGCACCGAACACCCCGAATTCTACATGCACGCCGTCAGCCCGCGCCTCATGGCCGACGAAGCCTACCGCGCCGAATTCCTCCGACAGGCACGCCTCAAAGCCAGCCTCGAACACCCGCTCCTCCTCCGCACCCTCGACGTCTCCGCCGCCGAATCCCCACGCCTCTTCGAAGTCACCGAAATCTGGCCCGGCGTCTCACTCGCAGACCGCCTCGAACACGCCTCCGGCACCGCCACCACGCCCATCACCCTCCCCATCGAAATCTGCGCCGCGCTCGGCGTCGCCATCGCCGACCTGCTCGCCACCTGCCACGCCGCAAACGTCCTCCACCTCAACCTCTCACCCGCCGCCTTCTACGCCACCCGCGATGCCATCATGCGCGTCACCGCCTTTCGCGGAGCACGCAACTCCGGCAACCCCGCCATCACCGCCTGCATCGGCCCAGACGACAACCACGGCACCCTCGCACCCGAACTCCTCACCGCCGCCACCCCCGACGCCCGCACCTCTTCGCCCTCGGCGCCACCATCTACCGCACCGCCACCGGAAAACCCCTCTACAACGGCACCGACGCAGCCGACCGCCTGCGCGCTCTAAAACACCTCGCCGACACCCCCATCCACGCCCTGCAAGAAGCCGGAGCCGTCGTCCTGAGGCCCGCCCTCCTCCGCCTCCTCGCCCTCGACCCCAACGAACGCTTCCAGCGCGCCGAAGATGCCCGCGACGCCTTCGCCTCCGTCCTCCACGCCCGC
>CAZXXB010000344.1:0-2709 GCA_964644185.1 uncultured Myxococcota bacterium | reverse complement strand
ATGCGACCGACGACGACGATGCGACCGACGACGACGATGCGACCGACGACGACGACGCGACCGATGACGACGATGCGACCGATGACGACGATGCGACCGATGACGACGATGACGACGAGGTAACGACGGTGACGCAGGTGATCGGCGCGGCGGGGGGCGAGATTACGCTTCTGGGCGCGACGCTCAATGTTCCGGCTGGGGCGTTGACGGAAGACACGAGCATTACGGTTTCACTGTCGGAAGAGCTGACCGTCGAGGGGTTTGAGTTGTTTAGCCCCGTGTTGGTGTTTGAACCTGCGGGGCTCGAATTTGAGGCACCGGTGACGCTGACGGTGCCGTTTGAGGGCGATGGCGAAGTGGCGTCGCTGTTCTGGTCGGCGTTTGACGGCGATGGGTATGAGAGCCTCGGCGGCGAAGTGGTCGATGGCGTACTGACCGCCGAAGTCGAACACTTCAGCACCGGCTTCGTCGCGAACGGCGTGACCTACGAGAACACACCGGACGCGAACTGCATGACGAGCGACGTGCAACAGGTCTACACGGCAAGCACGGTCAACAACAGCGCGACCGGCGTGCTGTTTTCGGTGCGCGACTGCAAGGGGCGTCCGGTCGGGGGGCTCTCGGCGGGTGACATTGAACTGACACGCAACGACATCGCGCTGACCTCTCAGGCTGCGGTGACACAGCTTTCCGCGGCGGGGACAAACCTCTTCGTGACGCTCGCGCTTGAGACCGGGCCAGCCACTCGGCCCGTGCTGAACGAGGTCGGTGCCGGTGCGCTGGCGTTCATCGATCGGCTCGAAGCGTCAGGGTTGCCGATTCACTACAGCATCGTTCGGTTAGGTAAACTCGCGAACTTTAAGACGTTAGAAGAGATCGTCGGACACACCCTTGATGCCGACGCGGCGCGCGATGGCGTGGCTGCTGCGCTCGAAGGTCTTGCCGACCCCGAGGGGCAGACGATTATCGGCAGCGGCACCTTCAACGCGGTGTTTGAGATCAACAACGCGCGTGCCGCGTTTGAGGAGCGCAACAAGGGGGGCGGCGTTACGCGCGGGCATTTTGTGCTGTTCACGGCGGCGAATCAGAGCGCCGAGACCGGGATCGAACCTGAAATGGTCGCCGAGGTTTTCAATCAGGCAGACTACCGCGCAATCGATTTCTACATCGTCGGGCTCGCTGGAGCAGACTATACGGCGAGTGAGATTAACCGCTTTGCCCCCGACTACCTCGTGACGGCACCGAGTGCCTCGCAGCTCACGCGCGCGTTTGGCGACGCGGCGAACCGCATTGTCAACGAGGTGAAGGGGACCTATCTCACGGGCTACTGCGAGACCGGAGATTTTGGCGCGCAGACCCTGGCGGTCAACGTCGTCGGTGTCGCGAACTTCACCGCCGAGGGACTCAGTTTCACCCCGACCGGTCGCCAGCCCGGCACATGCAACACCGCCTTTTTGACGACCACGCGCTGCACGGCGAAAGAGTGCGGGGGGTTCTTGTGTGGTAGTTGCGACGACCGTAGCGAGGGGTGCGGCACTGACGGCATGTGCACGTCGTATTGCGAGATCGAGCCGCTGTCGCAGTGTACCGACCCGTCGTATGTGAATCCGGCGGGGTACGCGCAGGAGTGTTTCGACGAGGCGTTGTCGGCGTGCGAATCGGCCTGTTTCAACCTCCTGGATGACCCGCTCAACTGCGGTGAATGCGGCGCGCGTTGCTCGCCCCTTGCGGCGTCTCCAGCCTGTGAGTCGGGAGCGTGCCTGATCGCACAGGCACGCATGATTCACACCGGCAACGGGGGCACGACGTGCGCGGTGCTCAAGAGCGGCACGATCAAGTGCTGGGGCGTGAACAACGTCGGGCAGGTCGGCAACGGCACGACGCGGACGTTTGCCGAGGGTGCGGTGGTCGTGCCGGTCGAGGTGAGTGGAATCACGACGGCGGTACAGGTTGACGTGGGCAGGAATCATGCGTGTGCGCTGTTGAGCAATGGATCGGTGAAGTGCTGGGGCAACGGTGGGGTGCTGCTGGGTGACGGCACCTCGAGCGGTAGCACGACACCGGTGACGGTAAGCGGGTTGACGAACGCGAAGAAGGTTGTCAGCGGCAATGCCCACACGTGTGTGCTGCTGACCGA
The DNA here is from genome assembly GCA_964644185.1 of uncultured Myxococcota bacterium. Lineage (GTDB taxonomy): Bacteria > Myxococcota > JAJVIH01 > JAJVIH01 > CAZXXB01 > CAZXXB01. The sequence continues at coordinate 572 of CAZXXB010000344.1, read as the reverse complement.
CGCGACCGTGAAGTGCTGGGGGGCCAATTTCAACGGTGAAATCGGCGATGGAACGAAGAATTTCTCTACGGTGCCGGTTGCCGCGACGGGCCTCACGGGGGTGGATGATCTCGACACCGGATTCAACCGCACATGTGCAGTCACCGCGTCGAACGAGATCTATTGCTGGGGCGAGGGGACGACGACCCCGACCAAGATCGACGGGCTGCTGGCGTTCAACGTCGCGGTGGGCAACAGCCATACGTGCGCCGCACGCGGCGTGGGCGATGTCGTGTGCTGGGGCGACAACAGCAAGGGGCAGCTTGGTGTCGGACCCGACGAGAACGGTATCGTGATCGCGTCGAGCGCGGTGCCGGTGACCGCGAAGGGTTTGAACGGCCTGTTTGATCTCGCGGCGGGTTTCGACCACACGTGCGCCGTCAACCGGAACCCGGCCCAGAACGTCTTTTGCTGGGGGTCGAATGACAGGGGTCAGGTGGGTGATGGGACGAAGGTTGATCGCAATGTTCCGGTCGCGATCGACGTGGTGACCAGCGCCGAGGTTGAGGCTGAGTTTGGCGTGAAGTCACTCT
>CAZXXB010000343.1:1374-2744 GCA_964644185.1 uncultured Myxococcota bacterium | reverse complement strand
TGGTAGTTGCCGTCGGCGCTTGTGACATAAAAGCCCTTGTCGAAGTCTGCATGTACGACGGGCGCATGCGGATGCTGCGTGCCCTCAAGCGAGTGCGAAGACGCCGTCGCGCCGGGCTCGGTGACGATTGCCACGTTGGGGGTCGCGACTTCATCGGCACGTGCCGGAAGCGAGATGCTCACCGTCACGACGCCCGCGATGACGGCGACAACGGCAACGACAGATCGCCGCACGACAGGCGCGCGCGCAAAAATCAAAGCCTCAAGGCAATGCAGCGGCTTCATGGGTGACTCCCACGTGATTAAGAACGCACGATGTGCGCGGTGACGTCGCGGGCGCGGCCACCCGTTGCGCGAGAGCAAGCCCGCTTACGGCGCGACGTAACCCGTCACGCGAAAGAACCACTCAGACATCGACATGTAGATCGGTATGCCGAACGAGACGACGAACGGAAACGTCACGCCGAGCGACGCCGTCATGTAGAGGCTCGGGTTGGCCTGCGGCATTGCCGTCCGCACAGCGGCGGGCACCGCGATAAACGACGAGCTACCCGTGAGCACGCCAAACAGGACGGCGCTGCCGGGCGTGAGGCCCAGCACGCGAGCCAGCACGATGCCCGCGAAACCCCACACGACGGGGCTCAGAAACGCAAACCCAACGAGAAACGGCCCCACCCTGAACACGTCGCCAAAACGTCCTGCCGTCGTCATGCCCATCTCGACCATGTAAAGGCAGATGATACCCGGAAACACCAACTCGAAGACCGGCAGAATCTTCTCGACGCGGTCGTGCCCCTCGATGAGTCCGATGGCGATGCCGCACAGAAGCAGCAAGATGCCCGGGCTCAAAAATGCCTCACGCAAAATCGCCCCCCACCCATGCGCGTTAGCGTGCGCGTTGTCTTGCGGATGGTTCACGGGGCGACCTTGCTCGGGCACCGCCGAGAGCATCATGCGCGTTGCCGGGCGCGCGAACTTTTGCGCCATCACAAGCGCCACCAAGACGCCCGGTATCTCCATCACCGCGAGCAACGCCGACATGAACGATTCGTAGGGCACCTTCGCGCTCTGCAACACACCAAGTGCCGCGGCAAACGCTGCCGCGCTATCGCTGCCGTAGTGACCGGCGATCGCCGCCGAATCGACCGAGTTCAACTTGCCCGGCCCGCGCAGAATGAAAAACGAGGCGATACCGATGGCGAGGTTCACGGCAAACCCCGCGACGATGATCATTGCCATCCGTGAAAGGTCGAACTTCGCGAGTTCGAGTCCGCCGTGAAGGCCAATCGAGAGCAACAGGTAGAGCGTGATCGCGCGATAGAGCTGCGGCGGATACTCGTACCCCGACCTGACGGCGACAAGCGCGACGCC
>CAZXXB010000343.1:0-1364 GCA_964644185.1 uncultured Myxococcota bacterium | reverse complement strand
GAAAAAAGAGAAACACCGGCTGCGTCAGGTTGTTGATGATCTGCGTCAGAAAATTCATTTACCGTCTCCGCGTTCGCCCAGAAGGCGCAAGATTCCATCGAGAATGGTCCACGGGTGGGGTGGACACCCCGGCACGTAGAGATCGATTGGCAGGTGGTCGCCGCCGCCGTTGCTGTGCGTGCGACGCTGACCGTCATCGCGCTGACCTTGTTCGCGCTGACCTTGTTCGCGCTGACCTTCTTCGCGGAAGGGTCCACCGCCAATCGCACACGCGCCGACGGCAATCACAAAGCGTGGCGACGCCATTGCATCCCACGTTTTCTTCAGTGCGAGCGCCATGTTGTCGGTGACGGGGCCGGTCAACACGAGCGCATCGGCATGGCGCGGCGAGGCGACGATTTGAATGCCGAATCGCGAGAGATCGAAAACGACCGTCGAGAGCACGTTGATGTCGGCCTCGCAGCCGTTGCACCCACCCGCGCTTACCTGGCGAATGCGAAACGAGCGACCAAACGCGCGGCGCAGCTCTTCACCCAGCGCCTCGGCCCGTCTGTAGTTGGACCCCGTCGTCACGAGGTCTTCGCGACGGCGCACCGCAAGGCGGTAATCGTTGGTGAACGTCACTGCCTCTTCGGGGCACACGGTCGCGCACTCGTTGCAGAAGATGCACTGCCCGAGATCGAGCGCGACGCGCTCACCGCTCACGCGAATCGCATCGGTGGGGCACGCCGCGACGCAGGCATCGCACCCCGCTTTGCAGCTTCCGTCTTTTACCGATGGCAAACCGCGAAAGCGCGGCGCAATCGTCGGCTCTTTGTCGAGCAATGGAAACGTCCGGTAGCCCTGATGCTGTCGTGCCTTGAGTATCCGCAACATGACATCGCCTCGCGCAACCCCGACTAAAGGTCGTGCCCGCAGTACGAAAGATTAAAACTCTTGTTGTTGACCGGAAAATCGCTGACCCCGAGGCCGCGCAGTGCGTACGCAAGCCCCTGCCAGTTGTGAAATGACGGGTCGATGATTTTGTAGCGACGAAACGCGCCCGTCGCCTCGGTCACCGCCACGTGGCAAATCTCACCGCGCCAACCCTCGACGAGCGAGACGCACAGCGACGAGCCCGCGAGCGCGGTCGCCTGACCCGCCTCTGCACTCGGCATCGCCGTGCGCGTGCCACCCTCGGGAAGGCGTGCCAACAACGAACGAATCACCTCTGCGGAGCGCACGATGTCGAGGTGGCGTACCTTCGCCCGTGCGTAGAGGTCGCATGTGTCGAGGGTGTCGACGGTGCACGGCATGTCGCGGTACGCGGCAAACGGATGATCGCGGCGGACATCGCGCGCAAGGTGGCTCGCCCGCGCCGCCAT
>CAZXXB010000342.1:2488-2765 GCA_964644185.1 uncultured Myxococcota bacterium | reverse complement strand
CGACGCGCCAGTGCTGACGACGCTTTTCATTCAAGAATGCCTCGACCGGGGCTACCTTGCTTCTGACCGCTTCTACCCGGTGCTGAAGCACGAACCGAAACACATTGAGGGCTACCTCGACGCAGTGGGTGCGGCATTTGGCACCATCGCTGACGCGATCAAGAAGGGTGATGCCGCGAGGCGGTTGCGCGGGCCAGTGAAACACACCGGGTTCAAGCGGCTCACCTGAGTCGCGCGACCGGCTACACGCGGTAACGCGGCACACGAGACGAGCCAC
>CAZXXB010000342.1:2209-2473 GCA_964644185.1 uncultured Myxococcota bacterium | reverse complement strand
CCAAATCGAACGGCACGAACTTGAGGTCTCGCGTCCGTTGAGTTGTTGAACAACCATTCAAGAGAGCACCAAGAGGCGCGGGGGGCGACGTAGAGACCGGGGGAAGGGGAATATCATGAGCCATCAGACCATCGCGACCACGATAATCGTAACGGCGTCCCTTTCGATCATGGCTATCGAGCGCAGGTGGCCGTACACGCCGGGGCAGGCATTGTTTCGCAAGTTCTTCTGGCAAGACTTCGTCTGGTACAGCGTGATCTTCAG
>CAZXXB010000342.1:0-2191 GCA_964644185.1 uncultured Myxococcota bacterium | reverse complement strand
TCGTCGCGCTGCTGGTCGAGCGCTTCATCGCGCCCAGCGTCTACGACGCGATCGGTGGACGCGAGCACGTCGCGTTCGTCACCCACTGGCCCGTGTGGGTGCAGCTCGTGTTCTTTCTGTTCCAGCACGATTTCGTGGTCTACTGGTGGCACCGCTACATGCACATCAACAAGTACCTGTGGCGCATTCACGAGCCGCACCACTCGGGGCGCGAGGTCGATCAGTTCTCGGGTTCGCGCGCGCACGTGTTTGAGGCGATCATCATGGGTACGATGGAATTCGCGCCGATGGTGCTGTTGGGTGCGTCGCCGGAAACAATCGTATACAAGGGCGCTCTCGACGCCGTCTGGGGCATGTACATCCACTCGAACATCGACGTACGAATGGGTTGGCTGCAGAAGGTGATCAATGGACCTGAAATGCACCGCTGGCATCACTGCCGCGATGTCCACAACATCAACTTTGCGACGAAGCTCGCGATCTGGGACTGGTTGTTCGGCACCGCCTATATGCCCGAGGGCAAAAAGCCCGAGCGCTACGGCATCGACGTTGAGTGGCCCGGCAATCTCGTCAAACAGCAAATGATCGCGTTTCGTCCGTTCGATGAGCAACAGAATGTTTGACCTTTCGCAAAAAGTCGTGGTCGTTACGGGCGCGCTAGGGTTGCTAGGCAAAGAGCATTGCCGCGCGCTTGCGAGCCATGGCGCGAAAGTCGTCGCCACTGATATCGATGCCGCGGCTACGGCGTCATTCGCGGAAGAACTGGCGCGAGAGTTTGCCGTCGAGACGCTGGGTCTGGCCGCAGACATCGCTGACGAAACCTCGGTGAAGGCACTGCACGATGTGGTGCTGTCGCGGTTTGGGCGAGCCGACGTGCTCGTCAACAACGCGGCCATTGACGACAAGGCCGACCGGGCGCGGCCTAATGTAGAGGCGACCAAATTTGAAAACTACTCGGTCGAGGCGTTTCGTCGCATTCTCGACGTCAACGTCACCGGTCAGTTTCTCATGTGCCGTACGTTTGGTGCCGCAATGGCAGCGCGCGGCAGCGGGTCGATTGTCAACGTGGCGTCAACGTACGGGCTCGTGCCGCCCGACCAGTCGATTTACGTCCGTCCAGATGGATCGCGGTTGATGTACAAGTCGCCAGCGTACCCGGTTTCGAAAGGCGCGGTCGTGCAACTGACTCGGTTTGTCGCGGCGTATTGGGGTGAGGTCGGCGTGCGGTGCAATACGCTGTGCCCGGGTGGTGTTCAGACGCCAAACACCGAGCCGTTTTTCGTCGAGAACTACAGCCGTCGCACGATGATGAAACGCATGGCGAACCCGACCGATTACAAGGGCGCGCTTGTTTTTCTCGCGAGTGACGAATCGAAGTACGTGACCGGAGCGACGCTGGTCGTCGATGGAGGTTGGACAGCATGGTAGCCGCGAATCCATCGAGCCCCGGCATTGGCGGCTATGAGTTGCCGACGGCGTCTGACGGTGTTGGACTCGACGCCGCAACGACGCGGTCGCGAGCAAACCGCGTACGCTTCGTACTGACCGACAACGATGGCACACTGACCGACGGTCGCGTCTATTACTCGGCGCAGGGCGAAGAGTTGAAGTGCTATTCGCTGCGCGACGGTCACGGTGTCGAGTTGCTGCGTAACGCGGGCGGCGGGACGGCAATCATCACCCGCGAGCCGTCGGCCATCGCGAGACGTCGGGCCGAAAAGCTCCGCATGCCGCATGTGTTTACAGGCGTGCAAGACAAGGCCGATGCGTTGCCCGAGATCCTTCGGGTGCTCGGCGCGCGCCTCGATGAAGTCGCCTACATCGGTGACGATCTGAACGACCTGCGCATTGCGGAACGAGTGGCGACGGCGGGCCTGACCGCGGCGCCCGCCGATGCGCATCCGCTCGTCAAAGGGTTGGCTCATTTTGTCGCGCCCGCCCCGGGTGGTCACGGTGCGTTTCGTGAATTCGCCGAGTGGCTGCTCGCATGGCGCGGCGCGGCTATCCGATAACGTTGCGACGCGCTATAACGCGCGCACCATTTTTTCAGAAAGGGGGGCGTGGCGCGCACGTCGCGTAGACCACGCCTCGATTGGGGAGATTCGAATGCCAGCTACACCGATCAACGTCGCGGGCCGTCTTGTCGGGCCGGGACACCCGTGTTTCATCATCGCCGAAATCGGCATCAACC
>CAZXXB010000341.1:0-2795 GCA_964644185.1 uncultured Myxococcota bacterium | reverse complement strand
TGCGGACGAAGCACCCGAAGCTCGATCTGGTGATCATTCGCGAGAACGAAGAAGACCTTTACGCGGGCATTGAGCACCAGCAGACCGACGACATGGTGCAGTGCCTGAAGCTGATCTCGCGTCCGGGTTGTGAGCGCATCATGCGCTACGCGTTTGAGTACGCGCGGAAGAACAACCGGAAGAAGGTGACGTGCTTTTCGAAAGACAACATCATGAAACTCACCGACGGCCTGTTTCACAAGGTCTTCGATGAGTACGCGGCACTGTACCCAGAGTTTGAGACCGAGCACTACATCATCGACATCGGCGCGGCGCGGCTTGCCGACACGCCGGAGAATTTTGATGTGGTGGTGATGGCGAACCTTTACGGCGACGTGGTGAGCGACATCGCGGGGCAGATTGCGGGGTCGGTGGGGCTTGCTGGCTCGTCGAACGTGGGTACGCAGTATGCGATGTTTGAGGCGATTCACGGCTCTGCGCCTCCACTCGCGGGGAAGAACATCGCGAACCCGTCGGGGCTTTTGCATGGCGCGGTGATGATGCTGGTGCATCTGGGCCAGCAAGACGTGGCGACGCGGGTACACAACGCGATTTTGCGTGCGCTGGAAGACGGGATTCACACGGCGGATATTTACAAAGAGGGGCAGAGTCAGGTGCTGGTGGGCACGCGTGAGTTTGCCGAGGCGGTGGTCGAGCGGCTTGGGCAGTCTCCACGCATTTTGAAGGCGGCGCAGTACCATCGCGAGATGGGAGAGTTGCCGCCGCCGCCCGAGGCGCAGGTGGTGTTGCCGCAGACGAAAGAGACGGTCGGCATCGACGTGTTTTTTGACTGGCACTCAGATGCATCGGGCGATGACAACCCCGAGGCGCTTGCGCGAGATTTGTTGAAGGCGGTCGAGGGGACGGCGCTGAAGCTGTCGATGATTACGAATCGTGGTTTGAAGGTGTGGCCGGATGGAATTCCGGGGATATTTTGCACGCACCACTGGCGGGCACGGTTCACGAAGGGTGACTTTGCGACGAAGGTGACGCACGCCGAGATGATTGAGGTGCTGACGCGTGTTGCGGCGGCGGGGTTTGATTTCATCAAGACCGAAAACCTGTGTACGTTTGACGGCAAGCCGGGCTTTTCACTGGGTGCGGGCGAGTAGCAGCGTGGGAGCGGCGTTGCCGTATCAGGTCACACGAGATGCCGCCCGAATCATTTACTGGGCTGACGGCGACCCCTGACTTTGACCACGCGAAGGCGCGGCGGCTGCTGCTGCGCGAAGGGTTTTACAGCGAGGCATTTACTGCGCTGACGGGTGGGGCTTTTCTCACCGGTATGGCGTTGTATCTCGGTGCGGGGCCTGTGGCGCTGTCGCTTTTGTTTGCGTTGCCGCTCGTGGGGCAGGCGGCGCAGGTGGTGGCCCCGTATCTTGAGGCGGCGCTGCAGACGCGGCGTGGGTTTGTGGTTCCGGCGTTGATTGTGGGGCGAGCGTTGTGGGCGATTCCGGCGCTGCTGGTGCTGTTTGGGGCGCGGGGGCAGGGGGCGCTGCTGTTGTCGCTTTTGGCGACGTTTGCGTTGGCTCTGGTGACAATGGTGGGGATCAATGGTTGGACGGCGTGGATGTCGGAGGTGATACCGACAAAGCATCGCGCGTCGCTGTTTGGTGCGCGCGCATGGGCGGTGGCGGCGTCGACGCTGATCGCGGCGCCATTGTGTGCATGGTTGCTCGATATGGGGCGCGATGCAGGGGTCGAAGGGCCGGTGTTGGGGGCGATTGGTCTTTTGGCGGTGGGGTGCGGCGTGGCGGGGGCGCTGGTGCTGAAGGGGTTCCCGGATATGCCGCCGATGCGGCTTGTTGCGCCGAACCCGCTTGGGTTGCTGCAAGAGCTTTATCGCGACGATCGGTATCGGCGGGTATGGAAGACGTTTGTGTCCTGGAACTTCGCGGTGGGGATACCTTACGCGTTCTGGGCGAAGTTCATGCTGACCGAGCTCAGGATGAGTTTTTTTCTCGTGGTGCTGCACACGATGGTGGTGCTGCTCGTGCGGCTTGCGTGCAATGGGGCGTGGGCGCGGCTGATTGACCGGTACGGGAATCAGGCGGTGCTGGTTTTCAGCGCGTTTGGGTGCAGCGTGATTCCGTTGATCTGGACACAGCCGCGGCCCGATTTTTTGATTCCGGTGTGGGTTGATGCGGTGGTGGCGGGGATTTTCTGGACGGGGTTCAATCAGGCGGCGTTCATTCAGCCGATGCTGGTGACGCGGGCCGAGACGCGCAGCATGGGGTTGGCGCTGTTTCACGCGGGGGTGGGCATTTCGTGTTTTTTGGGCACGGTGCTGGGCGGGGCGGTGATGGAGGTGGTGAGCGATTGGGGGCGCGAGGGGTATTACGTGCTGTTTTTGAGTTCGTCGGCGCTGCGGGCGGCGTCGGGGTTGTATGGGCGGCGGCTTGTGCCAGACAACGTGCGGTTACGGGGTGTGGCGCAGCATTTTTTTGTGACGGGGTGGCTTGAAAGGCCGATTGTGGGGCGGACGGTGTTTGTCGGGCGCGAGCAACCGGGTCACGAGGGCGAAGGGGCGGGTCACGAGGGCGAAGGGTCGGGTCGCAAGGGTCGTGAAGCGGCTGACGACGGCCGACAGGTGGGGCAAGAGGGCGAGGCTGCGGGTATTGCGAAGCGTGTCGTGGTCGTCGGGGGCACGTGTGAATCGGGCGACGATGCGAAGTGAATTTGGCGTGAAGAGTTTTGATGGCGGGCGCTTGACAGTGCCGTTTGCAGCAAGTATTAGCCGCGTCCCGTTGAGACGC
>CAZXXB010000340.1:724-2810 GCA_964644185.1 uncultured Myxococcota bacterium | reverse complement strand
CCGGCCTCATCAACAGTGGCGGCGGCTCGGGCGACAACGACATGGCCGAAGCCGTGCGCACCGCCGTCATCAACAAGCGCGCCGGCGGCATGGGCCTCATCTCGGGACGCAAGGCGTTTCAAAAGCCCCTCGCCGATGGTGTGAAGCTGCTCAACGCGATTCAGGATGTCTACCTTGACCCCGCAGTCACCATCGCCTGACCCAGCAACAGCCACGCGCGCCACCACGCCAGCGACGCCAAGCCAGTCCGCCGCCCCTTCAACGGGCGGCGGGCTCTATGTCATCGCAAAAGAGCTCGAGTTTGCCGCAGCCCATCAGGTGCGCGGCTACAAAGGCGGCTGCGAGAATCTGCACGGACACAACTGGCGCGTGCGCCTCACCGTCGCCGCCACGACGCTTAACCACCTCTCGATGGTCATCGACTTTCGCGAACTGAAGCGCGTCATGCGAGACGTCATCGCCCCCTTCGACCATCGCCACATGAACGAAGTCGCACCGTTCGACGACATCAACCCCACGAGCGAAAACGTCGCCCGCTATGTGTTCGAACAAGCCGCCGCCCGCCTCGACGACGGGCGCGTCCGCGTGGTTCGCGTCGATATCTGGGAAAACGACACGAGCAAGGCTACCTTCGTCCGCGAGCCAGCATTTGCCGTCTGACACATCCACACACCACGAGGGCGCCCATGACCAACCCATTTCGTCTGCTTGAAGGTAAGGTCGCCATCGTTACAGGTGCCGGCGGCGGTATCGGACGCGAGCACGCCCTCGCTCTCGCGAGCTACGGCGCAAAGGTCGTCATCAACGACATCGGTGGCAGCCTCGAAGGTGTGGGGCGCAGCCGCAATGTCGCCGACGCCGTCGTCGAAGAAATCAAAGCCGCTGGCGGCGAAGCCATCGCCAATTACGACTCGGTCGCAACCCGCGAAGGCGTTGACCGGCTCATGTTCGTCGCGCTCGATCACTTCAAGGGCTGCGACATCATCATCAACAACGCCGGCATGTTGCGCCGCGGTGAGATTGCCGATCTCACCGAAGACGACTTCGACGCCGTCTACAACGTCCACCTGCGCGGCACGTTTCTCTGCACGCAAACCTTCATGCGTCACGTGCGGGCACGTGGCATCAGAAACGCTCGCATCATCAACACCACCGACCTCTCTGGACTCATCGGCACCTTCGGCCAGTCAAACTACGGCGCGATGAAGGCCGCCATCGTCGGCTTCACAAAAGGCGTCGCCGTCGAAGTCGCCGCATACGGTGCCACCTGCAACGCCATCGCCCCCATGGCCCTCACGCGCATGACACGCGACCTGCCGCTCTTTCGCGGCGCCACCGAAGAGCTGATGGGCGCACACCACATCTCGCCAGCCGTCGTATTTCTCGCAAGCGAGCTTGCCGCCCACGTCAACGGCAAAATCCTCGGTATCCAGGGCCCCAAACTCTTCGAGTTTCAGGTGCGCATCACCGAAGGGGTCGTCAAAGACAACGGAACATGGACACCCGACGAGATCGCGTCGCGCTGGGATGAAATCACCCGTTAGCGCCGCCGCGCGCGAAGCGAGGGTCACCATGGCCACGACACGCACTGACAGTCCAACGCTGATGCTGCATTGCCGTTCACTCGCGTTGCTTGCCGCTATGCTCACGACGACGCTCGCCCTCACCGCGTGCCTTGCGACCATCGGCGACCCCATCGCGAACTATGACGCCCCCGCAAAAGCGCTCATCATTCTCGACATGCAACGAGACTTCATCGGCGACGCGCCAAAGATGCCCGTCGCAGGTGACGCTGAGGCAGTCATTCGCGCCACCAACGACGCCATCGCTCGCGCCCGCACCGAAAACCGCCAAATCATCTACGTCGCCAACGCCTTCAGCAAAAGCGACCTCATCGGCAACTGGTTTCGCAACGACGCTGCCATCGCCGGAACCACGGGCGCCGAACTCGACCCGCGCCTCGCCCGCCTCGTCGGAGACCCGGTCTTCCACAAGTCCGCCCCCGACGCGTTCAGCAACGCCGACTTCGACGCCTACCTGCGCAAGCAAAAAATCAACGACCTCGAATTTGCCGGTGTCTTCGGTG
>CAZXXB010000340.1:0-714 GCA_964644185.1 uncultured Myxococcota bacterium | reverse complement strand
CCCGCGGCGCGCTCAATCGCGGCTACCGCGTCACCTTGTTGCGCGAAGCCATCGCCGGCTCATCACCAGAGGCCGTCACCAAAGCCCTCACCGACCTCACCTCGCGTGGCGCCACCACGCGCTAACATTTCAGCCGACGCTCGTCTTGCCCGACTATTGATGTCCAGTCTTGGACCTCCGCGCTTCCAAATTGAACTCGCGCTGCTCCGACGTGACTTCTCGCTCGGCACGCTTGAACGCCATTCCGTCGCGTGTCCCGACAAGTTTCGGTCGCGGGCCGTTGGGGTCGAGCAACTGAGCGATAGTGAATATCTGAAGCGCGGGAATGTCACCAAAGAACTCACTCTGAAACACCCCCGCATCCGCCGCTTCGCGCCGCATCGGTGCGGTTGGTTCGCTGAGCGTTATAAAAAGACCGACCGGTGCCCCTTCGCGCGCCATTACCCCTCGAAGATCGCGAATCATCTCCACTCCGACCTTCTCACCGCCTTTGACAGATACAACACACGTCGCGAGTGTCTTCGGGTCAGGGCGAAAGTACAGGCGTCCGTCGATTCCAGCATCGGCACCCTTTTTGCGCCCGCCGTACGGTTGTGCACCCACGAGCGATACTGCCCACCACTGAAATTGGTACTTGTCAGCACCGGCAAGCGCGCGTAGCCGCGCGCCGAGCGTTCGGACAGCCGCGCATTAGCCAACGCCACGGGAATACCG
>CAZXXB010000339.1:0-2845 GCA_964644185.1 uncultured Myxococcota bacterium | reverse complement strand
CCAAGTTCTCTCACGAGAACTTACTGCGCTTACCCAAGTTCTCTCACGAGAACTTGAAGCGTCCACCCATGCCGCGCATGAGGTTTTTGGGCGAGGTGGTGGTGAGCTTGCGCATCATTTTGCGCATCTCGGTGTATTGCGTGATGAAACGGTTGATGTCGGCGACGTTGGTTCCGCTGCCGGCGGCGATGCGGCGGCGGCGTGAGGCGTTGAGGATGCCGACGTCGGCGCGCTCTGCGGGGGTCATCGAGTTGATGATCGCCTCGACGCGGACAAGGTCTTTTTCGGGCGGCTTGAAGTCTTTGACCTGTCGCATGGCTTTGCCCATGCCGGGAATCATCTTGAGCGTGTCTTGCAGGTCGCCCATCTTGCGAAGCTGCTGAAGCTGCTCTTTGAAGTCGTCGAGGGTGAATTCGTTCTGGCGAATCTTCTGTTGAAGCGCCTGCGCCTTTTCAACATCGACGGATTCCTGAGCTTTTTCGACGAGGGTGATGATGTCGCCCATGTCGAGAATGCGGCTCGCCATGCGGTCTGGGAAGAAGGGTTCGAGTCCGTCGATTTTTTCGCTGACGCCGAGCAGCTTGATGGGCAGGCCTGTGGTGGCGCGGACCGAGAGTGCCGCGCCGCCGCGTGAGTCGCCATCCATCTTGGTGAGGACGACGCCGGTGAGTTTGAGGGCGGCGTGGAAGTTTTTGGCGGTCTCGACGGCGTCTTGACCGGTCATGCCGTCGACGACGAGCAGGGTCTCGACGGGGTGAAGCGTCTCTTCGATGCGCTTCAGTTCGTTCATCATTTCTTCGTCGATGGAGAGGCGTCCGGCGGTGTCGACGATGAGGGTGTCGAGGCCGAAGCGGCGTGCGTTGTCGCGCGCTTTGGTGACGATATCGACGGGGTCTTGCCCTGCCTGAGTGTCGAAGTAGTCGAGCTTGTTGTCGATGGCGAGCTTTTTGAGCTGGTCGATGGCGGCGGGGCGGTAGATGTCGGCGGGCACGAGGTAGGGTGCGCGCTTTTTCTTTTTGAGCATGCGGGCGAGCTTGGCCGACGTGGTGGTTTTGCCCGAGCCTTGCAGGCCGACGATGAGAATGACGGCGGGGGGTTTGACGTTGAGTTTGAGGGGCTCGGCCTCGCGACCCATGAGGGTGGTGAGTTCGTCTTGAACGATCTTGATGATCTGCTGGGCGGGGGTGATCGATTTGACGACTTCGCGTCCGACGGCGCGTGTGCGAACCTGCTCGATGAAGTCTTTGGCGACGTTGAAGCCGACGTCGGCGTCGAGGAGGGCTTTTTTGACCTCTTCGAGAGCGGCGGCGATGTTTTCTTCGGTGAGTTTGCCTTGTCCGGAGAGCTTCTTGAAAGTCTCGGCAAGCGTTTCGGTTAAGCGTTCGAACATTGAGCGACCTCGCAAAGTGGCAGAGGTGAAAAGCGGTGCCAGCGTTTAGAAGGGCGCGGCGGGGGTGTCAAGGCGCGGTGGGGTACGCGGTGGCAGGCAAGCGGGAATTCGTTTGACGGCATCTCGACGCACAAGTTACCGTAACCGTGAGGTGTAGCGATGGAAACGGCAGATCAGTCGCCAACGAATCAGGCAGTTGACACGGTGAGGGTAGGTGACCGCGGGGGCATCGTTTTGTCGAAAGCTGTGCGCGAGCGGGCGCGGTTGAAGCCGGGTGCCGAGCTGAGCGTTCATGTGCGCGAGGACGGCGTGATCGAACTGCGCGAGGGGCCATCCATCGCAGCACTGGCGGGGGCGTTCGCACACCTTGTTCGTGTTCGGGTTAGCGATGCTGAGATGAAAAGAGGCGTGCAGCGTGCACTGGCAGAAAAACACGCGGTCGCGTCAAAATGATCGCGGTCGACACCAATGTCTTTCTGCGTCAGATGCTTGATGACAACCCGAAGCAGCGGTCGGCGGTGCGGCAGTTCTTCAACGCGGCTGAATCGCGGGGTGAGCCCGTCTTCATCTCGACGGTGGTCTTGTGCGAGGCAGTGTGGGTACTGCGCGCGTCGTACAAACTGACGCGGGAAGAGATTGTCGAATTTCTCGAGGGGACCTTGCGTGCCACCGGCCTCGTTCTGGAGAACCGGCCCGTGGTTGCGCGTGCGGTCGGCTCGTACAAGGCCGGTCAAGCTGATTTCGCGGATTACGTCGTGGGCGAAACTTCGAGAGCGAACGGGGCCCGTGGCCTTGTCACATTCGACCGCGCTCTACTTCAAGACCCGTTTGCCCGTGCGCCGGAGCACGCCTTCAGCGGTGAAACCTTGCAATGATGCGAGAAGGCGCGCTGAGCACCACGACTCAGCGTCCGAGTAGTTTTTTCATCGAGGCGCCCATGTCGGCGGGTGAGTCGACGACGGTGATGCCCGCAGATTTAAGTGCGCGGATTTTGTCTTCGGCACCACCCTTGCCACCCGAGATGATGGCGCCAGCGTGACCCATGCGACGCCCCGGGGGGGCGGTGCGTCCGGCGATGAAGGCGACGACGGGCTTGTTGTAGTTGGCACCTATCCACGCGGCGGCTTCTTCTTCGGCGTTACCGCCGATTTCGCCGATCATGATGAGCCCCTCGGTGTCGGGGTCTTGCGCGTAGAGTTTGAGAATGTCGGTAAAGCTTGAGCCGTTGACGGGGTCGCCGCCGATGCCGACGCAGGTGCTCTGGGCGATGCCAAGAGCCGAGAGTTGTCCGACGGCCTCGTAGGTGAGGGTGCCCGAGCGCGAGAGGACGCCGATGCCTTTGCCGTCGGCGCCGACAGGGCGGTGGATGTGGCCGGGCATGATGCCGACCTTGCACGCGCCGGGGGTGATGACGCCGGGGCAGTTGGGGCCAATGAGGCGCACGCCGCGCTCGGT
>CAZXXB010000338.1:0-2895 GCA_964644185.1 uncultured Myxococcota bacterium | reverse complement strand
GGCACCCTCGAAGACGGCGAAGTCGATAACACCGCCATCGTCTGCAACGGCGAGAGCGACCCCGGTTCGGTGCGCGCGCTGCTCAACCAGACCACCCTCGGTCCCGATTCGACCCAGTGCCCCGTCACAGGTGGTGTCCTCGTCCAGAGCGGACTCGACAACGGCGACGGCGCCGAGACCGGCTCGATTCGCAACGACGGCGTACTCCAGCAGGGCGAAGTTGATGTCGAGACCGTCGTCTGCGAAGGCAGCGGATTCGTCGCCACCGTGACGAGCCTCGAAGCTGGCGACGAAGATTGCCCCCGCGGCGGCCTGCGGCTCGACACCGGCCTCGACGACGGCGCCGGTGGTGGCATCGCTGGCGACGGAATACTCCAGCCCGGCGAGACCGACGCGACCAGCATCGCCTGCAACGGAGACGACGCCTTCAGCGCACTCATCAGCGTCACCACCGTCGACAAAGGCGACGAAAACTGCCCCGCTGGCGGACAAAAATTCGAGAGCGGCTTCGACGATGGCTCGGGCGATGACAGCATCGCCAAAAACGGCATCCTCGAACCCGGCGAAGTCAAAACCACCAACTACGCCTGCAACGCGACGCCCCAACTCAACCGCACCACAAGCCTCGACGTCGGCGACGAGACCTGCCCCAACGGCGGACAGCTGCTCGAATCGGGACTCGACGACAACGGCAACGGCACACTCGACGACGACGAAGTCGATGGCTCAGCCGCAATCTGCAACGGCCCCACCGGCATCAGCACCCTCATCAAAACCACCGAGCTCGAACCCGGCAACAAAAACTGCCCCGCGGGCGGCGTGCGACTCGACTTCGGCCTCGACAACGGCGACGGCGGTGGAACCGCAAACAACACCGAACTCGAAGCTGGCGAATTCGACTCCACCTCGTTTGTCTGCGACGGAAACGCAGGCGACGTGCTCGTCAATCCCGTCGAAATCCCGAATGGAGCCAACGGCTGCACCTTCGGCGGCGTCGCCCTCGAAATCGGCAACGATGACAACGGCAACGAAACGCTCGACAAAGACGAGATCGACCGCACCGCCTCGACCTGCTTTGAAACCATCACGCAGGGGGCCGGTGGCGGCTGCAATGCCGTCAGCACACACGAGTCGCGCGGCGCAGCATGGGCTACCTTCCTGTTTGCCCTGCTCGTCTTTGCTGCAACGCGTCGTCGCATCCGCCGACATGCGTGAGATGTTGGTGCTGCGCGCGGCTAAAGCACTTGCGCAGGCAGCGACGCGCGATCTGGCCAGATTCGACTCGGGCCCTCGCCCAGATTTCGACCCACCACCCCGTGCCGCGCCTCACCGATGGGTGACGCGGCGCGGCATTTTTGCAACGGATTCGAAAAAGTTCGTTGACACGCGAAAACCACCGTCTCTATATTGCGGTGTCTCGCCAAGGCTACCCGTCGCTCAGGTGCGTGGGTGCATTCGTGTTTGGTTCTGGCAGCCGCCTCTCAACAGCGAGGCAGCATTCCAGTCTCAGGCGACGCAGCGACGAACGACGACAACAAGACGACCGCAGTCAACGGCTACAGGCAAGGCGAACAACGAAATCGGGCAATCGCGTCGGCTCATGTCGGGCCGCCAAGGAGACTGGAATGTTGCACACGCGCACCACGGCGAAATCTCGCTTCTTGAATACACACCGCGCCTGTATCGTTCGATGCTGGTCGCGTGCGCTTCCGTCATTTCTATTTTCGTAGCAAGCTGCGGCTGCGAACCCGAAGACCAACCCGTCGGTGCCGACGCAAAAGCCTGCGTCGATCTCCTCACCGGCGACCCGATCTGCCCTGCCGACAACCCCGTCAACATCGACCCCGGCAGCCTGCCCCCGCCGTTCAATGGCTTCGACGAACCCACCCGCGAGGCCATCGGCGCGACCGACGGCGTCGTCAACTTCGGCGAGCAGCTCGTCAACACCGTCACCACCCAGTCGGTCAACATCCGCAACAGCGGCGCTGGCAACATGGACCTCTCCTGCGCCGCCGACGGCTGCGGCATCTTCATCGACCCCGCGGTCGGTGCGTCGCAGCAGTTCTTCTCAATCTCCAACGCCGCCGAAGTCTCCGACGCGGTCGCCGGTCAACTCAGCCCAAACGGCACCATCAAGGTTGACCTCGCGTACGCGCCGCTCGACATCGGCGTCCACTTCGCGACGCTCACAGTCGCCTTCAAAACCAGCGGAAAAAACGATGTGACGACCGTCAAAGTCGCCCTCCTCGGCTCGGCCATCACCCCCGACATCCGCGTCTGCGCCGAAACCAACAGCGGCGAATTCATCTGCAACGACGAGGTCGCTCCCGAAGACGGCGGACTCGTCATCAACTTCGGCTCCGTCCAGGTCAATAGTTCGGTCGCCCGCAAGTTCACCGTCGAAAACCTCGCCACCACCGCCGCCGCCCAACTCATCGTCAGCACCACCGACCTGCAGCAAACCGCCGACGTTGCCGCCGAAACCCCCGTCTGGGGCACCCCCACCGACTTCGCCTTCACCCCCGAAGCCGGCCCACCCACCGTCACCGTCAACAACGTCGCCACCTACGCCCTGCCCGAAGGCTCGCTCACCAAGCGCGAGTTCACCGTCTCGTTCGCCGCCGAAAGCCCCGGACTCAAGCTCGGTCGCATCGTCATCGCCAACGCAGACGTTGACGAGAGCGAGATCATCATCACCCTGCGCGGCAGCATCGACGCCCCCGCCGTCTGCGTCAGCCGCGAAGACCCCGCCGCCGACCCCCTGCTCGTCGACTTCGGCACCGTCGGACAAGGCGAAACCCGCACCGAGAAAATCCGCGTCTGCTCGTGCGGCACAAAGCCCCTCGACATCAGCAAGCTGCAACTCACCGAAGAGTCAGCAGACGCCTTCACCCT
>CAZXXB010000337.1:1203-2905 GCA_964644185.1 uncultured Myxococcota bacterium | reverse complement strand
TCGCGGACTCGGCAGCACCCAGATCGCACGCCCCCTCTACCACGTCACCTTCCGCGCCGATCAACTGCTCGCCGACCCGCTCGAAAACGGCGACGCCGCCTACTTCGATGACGTGCTGACCGACGACCTCGTCGAGACCAAAAAATACATCATCGCCCAGAGCTTCCTCGACGCCCTCGCGTGGCTCAAAGACCCCGCCCGCACAGGCCCCGTCACAAGTGAAGGCTCGCGCGACCCACGCTTCCCCTCGTCGGCCATCACCGACTGGAAGTGGGGCTACCTCCACACCCTCAACCTCGAACACCTCGGCGGCTCAGACGACTTCAACTACCCCAAAGCCGGCGACCCCAAATTCCCCTTCGGCGTCCGTCAGGTGCGCGACGACCTCGGCGTCCCCCGCCCCGGCGACAACTGGGGTGTCGATGCCGCAAACCCCGGACTCGCTGGTGGCCGCAACCCAGACGGAACCCCGCAAATCGACACCAACTTCACCTACACGGGTGGTGCCGCCATTCGCTTCGTCGCCTCACTTGAGCCCGGCAACGTCCGTGGTCGCAACACCATCCCCGGCGGACAAATGGATAACAACCGCCTCGACAAACACTACAACGATCAATTCCGCGAACTCTGGATCAAAAATCAGGTTCACGACCTCTACTTCAAAGACGCCGATGTCGACGCCCACACTGTCCGCATCTGGAACTTGAAGCCCACCGAGTAAGTGAATCCGTGTGAGTGAATTCGAGTCGATGACTCCGTAAGCCCGTCTCGCGAAAATCGAGCCGCCCCCGCGAAGCCTCTGCCTCGCGGGGGTTTTTCTTTCACCGTTCCCCGCCTCTCACCCCACCCCCCACCGCGCTTGACACAATCGCACCTCGCCCCCATCCTTCCTGAGTCAGGAGACTGCTCATGCCCGCAAAACGCTCAGTTTCGACCTCAGTGAAAGATGCCGCTTCGCTCGACGCCGCCAGCGCAGCGATTGAAAAGGCGAAGGCCACGCTCGCTCGACTTCTTCACGCCGAGGCCGTGTCAGACATAAGCGTTGAAGAGTACAGCTTCGATGCCGCCGCCGACGAGTGGGTCATCACGCTTGGCTTTACTCGCAAGTTCAGCCCGCGACCCGTCAATGTCTTCGGTGACACCCTCGCCGACGCCCCGATTCGTGAATACAAAGTCCTCCGGCTCAAAAACGGCAACCCCATCGCCATGCTCAATCACGCCGCCTGAAACCCACTCATGCGCCGTCGTCTGCTACTCGACAGCAATCTCCTCGCCCTCCTTGTCGTTGGCATGACCGGTCGCCACTGGATACCGCGCCACAAACGCATGCACGGTTACACCACCGCCGATTTCGACCGCCTCACTCAACTCGTAGTCGGCACGCAAATTGTCACCACGCCTCACTCGCTGGCCGAAGTGTCGAACCTTGTCCGACAAATCGCGGAGCCCGCCCGCAGCCACATCGCCCGCACGTTGCAGCGCGTCGTCACCCACCTCGACGAAGTGACAACACCTTCGCGCACCCTCGTTGATGATGATGATTTCACCCGCGTCGGACTCGCCGACATCGCTGCCCTGCACGCACTCAACCCCAACACCGCGCTACTTTCCGCAGACCGCGAACTATGCGGATACGCTACAAAGCGTGGATACCTCTCCTCTCCCTTCGACACCTCTCACCCCACCCCCCACCGCGCTTGAC
>CAZXXB010000337.1:0-1186 GCA_964644185.1 uncultured Myxococcota bacterium | reverse complement strand
CACCCATCCTCTCGCTGCTGTGACGCCGCCCTCCACTACGAGGCACTCGCCATCGGGCTCACCTCACAGAACTTCAACCACCTGCGTGGCAACTGACACCGACACCTCCATGATCCCCACCCACACCTACGTTCGCCCGCATCGCCTCACCCACGCTCGCCTCACCCTCGCGCTCGCCCTCGCGCTCACAACCCTCGTCGCACCCGCGCGAGCCGCCGCCGACACCCCCCCGCGCAACCTCGCCACCGCTCCCGACTCCACCACCACCCGCGTCATCTTCGACGACTGGTACAACGTCTCCGTCATGGGACAAAAAGTCGGCTGGTCCCGCGCACAACTCGCCGAAGGCACATGGCGCGGACAACCCGTCCGCTTCTGCCGCCACGAAAGCTTCTTCCGCATCGGAAGAGCCGGCATCTTCATCGACCACGCCAACGCCACCGAGTCCATCGTCACCCCCAAATGGCAACCCCTCGCCTACCGCACCACCTCCGACGAAATGGGCAAACGCCGCACCTCAGAAGCCACCCTCGACCCCAAAGCCGGATGGCTCATCGCCACCACCATCGCCGACCGCACCACACACGAATCGCGACCCTACCCAGGCCCACTCCCCCTCGCCCAATGCGCAGGTTGGCAATGGGCCAAAAACCCCACCCCCGTCGCAAAAACCATCCGCACCAAAGCCATCGTCGAAAGCAGCAGCGCACTCGAAGAACTCGCCGTCACCGTCGAAGCCGAATCCCCCGACCCCATCCACGGAAAAACCTACAACCTCCGCGTCGAAATCCTCGGCCTCATCAGCAACGAACTCGTTGACCGCCACGGACGCACCCTCAAAAGCGACGCCACCTCGATGAAAATGTCCTCCACCCTCACCACCCCCGACGACGCACAAAACCTCGCCAGCGGCTCCGTCGACCTCTTCACCGCAACCCTCGAACCCTCCCTCGCCAACTTCCCACCCGGCAAATTCGTCTCCGCCGCCCGATTCCGACTCACCCACCGCGCCGGAGACCCGCTCCAACTCCTCTCCAACCCCAACCAGCGCGTCACCTTCACACCCGACAAACGCGGCATCAACTCCGTCGCCTCAGTCGACATCACCGCCTCCCCTTCCGGATACCCCGCCGCCCCCGCCGCCGCGCGCCTCGACGCTCCCACACCCACCCCCTCCGCCCAAAGC
>CAZXXB010000336.1:1738-2942 GCA_964644185.1 uncultured Myxococcota bacterium | reverse complement strand
CCGTGGCGAAGAGCCCGAGCGCCTCGACAAAGCCCTCGCCCTCGCTCGCGCCCACCCCCACTGCATGGCCGCGACGGCAGGCGTCCACCCGCACGACGCCGCCTCAGCCGATGCCGGCGCGCTCGCGCGTGTGCGCGAGCTGGCCCGCGCCGATGCGGTAGCCCGCGCAAAGGGTGGCGCGCGCGTCATCATCGCCGTCGGTGAGTGTGGCCTCGACTACTTCTACAAATACGCCCCGCACGACGTACAGGCCGCCGTCTTTCGCGCCCAAATCGACCTCGCCATCGAGACCGATCTACCCGTCGTCGTCCATAGTCGCGATGCCGCGAGCGACACCGCCGCCCTGCTCGAAGAAGGCACCCTGCGCAACCTCAGGGGGGTCATGCACTGCTTCACCTACGGCCCGGCAGAGGCCGAGCGTTTTCTGTCGTTGGGGCTCACCCTCTCGATACCCGGTGTCGTCACCTACAAAAAAGCGCTAGAGGTGCGCGAGGCGGTGCGTCTCACCCCGCTCGACCGCCTGCTCGTCGAGACCGACGCCCCCTACCTCTCGCCCGAACCGTTTCGCGGCAAACGCAACGAACCGGCCTATGTCGTGAAGACCGCCGAAATGGTCGCCGAGCTCAAGGGCGTGACGCTCGATGAGCTTGCCGAAGCGACCTCCGCCAACTTTTCCCGGCTCTTCGGCGTCCAATTGGGCGATTGAGCTTCTTTTGCCCCACTTCCCCCCCACTTCTGCCCCACTCTTCCCCCACTTTTTTTCCGGGCATTTTCGCGTTTCGAGCAGCCGCAGCCGCCCCAGAATCCTCGACTTTGCTTGACTTCCAAGGGGTGTGCCCGTAGCAATGTGCCCGTTAGCTATGTGATCGCGATCACACACGAGCTTGCGGCCTCCCCGCGCGGTTCCGCGCGCTCGTTTCGCGCCCGCACCCCCCGTTAGATGATGGGGACACGCAATGTTCACGCTGCTTGTCAAACGCCGCGGTGGCGAAGAAAACGAAGTCAACTTCGACAAGGCCACCGTGCAGGTCGGGCGCGCCCGCACGAACGACCTCGTGCTCGCCGCACCCAATGTCTCAAAACACCACGCAAAGCTGCTCATTGAAGGCCCCGACGAGATGATCGTCACCGATCAGGGCAGCACCAACGGCACCTTCGTCAACGGCAAACGCATCACGCAGCCCGCCCTCGTGCGCGCCGGCGA
>CAZXXB010000336.1:0-1720 GCA_964644185.1 uncultured Myxococcota bacterium | reverse complement strand
GCGACGTTTTCATTCAGCTCGTCTCTGACGGGCGCGTGCCGAGCGAGCTGCCCGCCCCCCGCGCTTCCGCGATGCCCGAAGCCCCGGCGCACGCAACCCCGCAACCTTCACGCGGCGCGCCGCAACCCAATCTCTCGATGCCCCCGCCCCCACCCGGCGACGACGACGTGTCGCTCGTCGGCAAGGCCCCCGTCGCGCCGCCAACCCCGCGCCCCCAGTCTGATATGCAACGGGCCGACGCGCAAAACGCCGACGTTCCCAAGACCGCGATGCAAGAGCCAATGCCCGAGCGCATCGCCTCTGGCGTCTTGCCCCCAATCAAAGAGACCCGCTCCTGGCCGCGCTCACCCGTCGGTCTTGGCGCCGCAGCGCACGACGACGAAGATCACGACTATGCGCGCCGCTCAGAGCCCGAGCGCCGCCTGCCCGAAGACAGCTACGACCCCGCTGGTCGCGCCATCTCGCGCGAGTGGCCCCCCGCCCCCGACGAAGAGGCCGTGCGCCCCAACACCGCGCGCGGATTACTGCAACTGCTCAGTTCGCGCGACGCCACCGAGCTATTTCTCGCCCCCGACGGTGCCATCGAAATCGAAAGCGCGGGCACGCGCGCCACCGCTGATTCCAGGTTTGAGTCGGGCAACGCCGCTGTCGGCGCGCTGATGAAAGCGCTCAACGAAATGGGCGTCACCGCCGAAGAGACGCCGCCCATCACCCTCGTCGAAGCCCCCCACGGCTGGAACGTCACAATCTATCATGCTCACCCCGGCGGCGATGACCACGCCTACGCCGTCGCATCACGCGAACCCCCGGCGTTGACCGGCACCGAGCGCCTGCACCAGCTCTTCGGTGTCGACGTGACCGCGATGCTCATGACCGCCGCCTCTGCCGGTGTGCCGATGTTGCTCGTCGGCGCGAGCCCTGCCGATACGCGCACGCTGCTCTTCGAGCTTACCCGCTCGGCGGCCAACGCGGGGCTGCGCACGCTGCGCCTCGCCGACGGCCTTGCCGGCGATGAGATTCCGCAAAAGGCGATGTACTTCGATACCGCACTCGCGAGCGACCCGCGCATGTTCGATGCGTTGAAGCGCCTTCTCGTCTCGCGCCCGACCTGCCTCGCCTGCGACGGACTCTCGTCAGCCGCTACCGCACTCGTGCTTGCCCACCGCCGCTCACACCCCGGTGGTCTCGTGCTCGCCGTTGCAGATCGTGAACTCGACGCCGCCATCGCCGCACTTGGTGCCGCACTCGCAACAACCGCCCCCGCCGGTGACGATGCGGCCTCCACCGCATTGCGGCTTTTTGCGCTTGTGGTACGAGTGTCTTACGCAGCGAACGGAAGGCAGGCGACGGTCGACCTGTTTGAAGTTGCCGCGTCTGGCGCCTCCGCGGGAAGTGCGGAGCCGCTGGGTACGATGGGAGCAGACGGTTCGTTCAAGGGCACGGGGCGGCGCCCGGCTTTTGCCGGCGAGCTCGAACGGCGTGGTTTCGCGCCCTCGCGCCTTTTCGCATGAACCGATCTTGCTGACACGAGAAACTGGCTGATTCGAGTAACTACTCGTGGGCGGTGACCGAGCGTTGTTCCGGTTCATCATCAGATCACCATCGGGCGAAGTTCGCGAGCACGTGATGCGTGCCGATATGGTGACGCTCGGTCGCGCGCCCGACAACGACGTCGTGCTCGAAGGCCCATCGGTCTCGCGCCACCACGCCCGCATCTACA
>CAZXXB010000335.1:1103-2948 GCA_964644185.1 uncultured Myxococcota bacterium | reverse complement strand
GTGATGGAGTGAGCCGGTGCACGCGCCTGCTTCACGTTTACGTACCGGTAGTTGGATTATCTGAGGTGCAGTGATGGCTCAGCGTTCGTTTTCACGTCGGCGGTTTCTCAAGACTCTCGGTTTGGCGGCGGCAGCGGTCTCTTCGGGCGCACTCGCGGCGTGCGATGACGACGACGACGAGACGACGGGGACGGAGACGGGCGGCAACGACGACGACGCGACGGGCGGCAACGATGACGACGCAACGGGCTCTGACGACGACGATGACGACGATGATGATGACGACGTGACGGGCGGCGACGATGACGACGACGATAACGACACGGGTGGCGTGACACGTCCGGAAGTGGATTACGAGGCGATCGTGATTGGCAGCGGGTTTGGCGGCGGGGTGTCGGCGCTGCGTCTGGCACAGGCGGGGGTGAAGGTGGCGATCATCGAGCGCGGCAAGCGCTGGGTGGTGGACCCGGACAACCTGAAGGTCGATGCCCCGTTTGCACGCAACCTTGCGCCCGATGGGCGGTCGATGTGGCTGAATACGCAGGCGATTCAGCCGGTGGGTCCGCGGTTGCCGATCGAGCGGTACACGGGGGTGCTGGAGCGGGTCGAGGCGGATGGGATTGCGATTTATGCGGGGGCGGCGTGGGGCGGTGGTTCGGTGGTGTATGGCAACCTGCACTTGCAGCCGCCACGCGAGCTTTTTACGCGGGTGTTTGGGCCGGTGGTGAACTACGACGAGATGGATGCGATGTATTATCCGCGGGTGGTGGAGGCGATTGGGGCGTCGCGGGTGCCGGATGAGGTCTACAACGCGGCGGAGTTTGAGTATGCGCGGTCGATGGTGCGCACCGGCGAGGCGGCGGGGTTGCCGATGCTGAAGAACCTGTCAGCGACGAACTGGGATGTGCTGCGCAAAGAGATCAGCGGCGAGCTTGGGTTTCGTGACAACATTCTAGGGCAGCTCATCTATGGCAACAACAGCGGGTCGAAGCTGTCGATTGACAAGAGTTATCTGAAGCTGGCGGAGGAGACGGGGAAGGTTGATGCGTTTGTGCTGCACATGGTGACCGAGGTGACGCGGGATGACGAGGGGCGGTACGTGGTGCGGATGGATGAGATCAACACGTCGGGCGAGGTGAAGCGGAAGAAGACGCTGACGTGCCGGTATCTGTTTATGGCGGCGGGGACGAACGGGACGAACACGCTGCTGTTGAAGGCGCGTGAAGAGGGGTTGTTGCCGAACCTGCCACCTGAGTTGGGGCTCGAATTTGGCAACAACGGCAACACGATGGTGATGCGCAGCGGGTTGCCGTTTGAGACGGGGGCGCTGCAGGCGGGTCCGCCGGTGGTGTATCTGGGGTGGCCGGATGGTGACGAGGGGCCGGTGTATATGGAGGCGGCGCAGTGGCCGATAGGCGCGGAGTGCAATTGCGCGCTGCATCTGGGTTTGAGCGTGGTAAAGCCGTCGGGACGGTACGCGTATGACAAGGCGACGCGGCAGGTGCGGGCGAAGTTTCCGCCGGATGGCAACGCGGCGGCGCGTAAGGCGGTGCTGCATGCGGTGGAGCGGTTTGTGGGGGCGGGTGGAGGGAAGCTGGAGGAGGGGACGGGGGGGGATTTTGACGGGGGGTATCAAGGGGCCGCTCGACAATTTCACGTATCATCCACTCGGGGGGTGTGTGATTGGCAAGGTGACGGATGGGTACGGGCGGATGAAGAACTACGAGGGTCTGTATGTGATTGACGGGTCGCTGATACCTGGTTCGTGCGGGGCTGCGAATCCGGCGCATACGATTGCGGCGCTGGCGGAGCGAAACATCGAGCGGATTATCGCGGACGACCTGA
>CAZXXB010000335.1:0-1093 GCA_964644185.1 uncultured Myxococcota bacterium | reverse complement strand
GGTTGAGCGGTGCAGGGCCGCCGAGGCGGGTTTGCGGGTTGGTCGGTGAATCGCTTGCCTCAATGGCGTTGCGGCACTATATGGCGCGACGGTGGCTGGAGCCGCCGGATGGTCGCTGGTGCTCTCGCAAGGGGGCACGAGAGGAAAGTCCGGGCGCCGCAGAGCAGGATGCCTTCTAACGGAAGGTCGGGGTGACTCGAAGGAAAGTGCCACAGAGAATAGCCTGCCCAATCAGCGATTGGGTGAGGGTGAAACGGTGGGGTAAGAGCCCACCGCCCGAACCGAGAGGTGAGGGGCACGGTAAACCCCATCTGGCGCAAGGCATACGGTCCGCGCTCGCAAGGGCAGAGGTTGCTCGCCTCAACGGATCAAACGCTGCATGAGCCCGTCGGCAACGGCGGGCCTAGAGGAATGACCATCGCCTGGCGCGGGTGACCAGACCAGGTACAGAACCCGGCTTATAAGCGGTCTCCAGCCGCCACCTTTTCAACAAGCGTTACTCGATGCGGATGAACGTGCGTTTGCCGGCTTCGAGTTTGACCTGCACGGTTTGCTCGCCGTAGGCGGTTTGCACCGTCACGGGGTAGGTGCCGGGCAATGCGATGCCGCGGACGACGCCGATGCGCCCTTCGGTGATGACGTCGGGCGAGGTTTTGACGACGAGTTTGTGGGCGCCTGCGAGCCCGGTGTAGGCGAGGGTGAAGGCGCCGACGCGGAAGGCGGGGCATCCGAGTTCGGCCTCGGGGGCGGTGAAGTTGGGCACTTCGTCGGGGCATTTGTCGCGCCAGTCGGGCACTTTGTCGCCGTCACCGTCGAGTGTGACGAGGGTTTCGATGAACATTTCGGCACCTTCAAGGGCGACTTCGGCGGGGCCGTAGTTGCGGGCGTCGAGTTCGCGGGCGGCGTCGCCGAGCGAGTCGAGGAAGGCGATGAACTCTTCGTTGGTGCCGTGCTTGGCTTTGAGTCCGTCGGCGACACGCATGAGGTAGGCGAGCTTGATTTGGTATTTTTCGATGTCGCCGATGGTGGTGCGGGCGGCGGCGCGGTCGAGCTCAGAGGTTTGGGCGGCGGCGAGCGACGGGGCGATGGCGTG
>CAZXXB010000334.1:374-2998 GCA_964644185.1 uncultured Myxococcota bacterium | reverse complement strand
ACACGATGCCGCAGTGGCGGCTGGCGCAGCCGTTTCGGCACATCGCGCACAACGGTGAAATCAATACGTTGCGCGGCAACGTGAATCAGTTTGTGGCGCGCGAGCCTGCGCTCGCATCGGCGTTGTTTGGCGATGACCTTTCGCGGATACGTCCGATCATTGATGAGACGGGCAGCGATTCGGCGATTTTTGACAACGTGCTTGAGTTGCTGGTGCACGGTGGGCGGTCGTTGCCGCGATCGATGATGATGATGATACCCGAGCCGTGGGGGCCGCGGTTTTCAATGGGTGAGGCGAAGCGGGCGGCGTATGAGTATTTTTCGGCGTTGATCGAGCCGTGGGATGGGCCGGCGGCGATGATGTTTACCGATGGGCGGTATGTGGGGGCGCTGCTTGACCGCAATGGTTTGCGTCCGGCGCGGTATGCGGTGACGCACGACGGGTATGTGGTGATGGCGAGTGAGACGGGGGTGCTTGAGCTCCCGCCGTGGCGTGTGCAGAAGCGGGGGCGTCTCAACCCGGGTCGCATGTTTCTGATTGACCTTGAGCAGCGGCGGATTGTGCCGGACCACGAGATCAAGTCGAAGGTGGCGCGCAAACGTCCGTATCGGGTGTGGTTGCAGCAGAACCGGATTGACCTGAAGGGGCTGTTTCAGCCGTTTACGCCGGCGACGGAAGAGCCTGAGACGCTGTTGCGGCGTCAGCTAGCGTTTGGGTTCACCGAAGAAGAGTTGCGGGTGACGTTGCAGCCGATGGCGAACAACGCGCAAGAGGCTGTGGGGTCGATGGGCAACGACTCGGCGCTGGCGGCACTGTCTGACCGTCCGCAGTTGCTGTACTCGTACTTCAAGCAGTCGTTTGCGCAGGTGACGAATCCGCCGATTGATCCGCTGCGCGAAGAGCTGGTGATGTCGCTGACCGAGTGGCTGGGGCCTGAGCGGAACCTGCTCGATGAGACGCCCGAGCATTGTCGGCGGGTGCGGCTTGAGCATCCGATTTTGACGCGTGCCGATATGGAGCGGTTGCGCAATGCGCGGCACCCGCATGTGCGGCTAGCTGAGCTCGATGCGGCGTTTGATCTGACGGCGGGTGAAGACGCGGGCAAGGCGCTTCAAGCGGGTCTCACGGCGATGTTTGCGGCGGCGGAGAAGGCGATTGCCGATGGGGCGAACATTCTCATCGTGTCTGACAAGCGCATTGATGCGAACCGGGCGGCGATACCGGGGTTGCTGGCGATTTCGGGGCTGAATCAGCATCTGACGCGGGCGGGGTTGCGCACGCGTGCGGGTATCGTGGCGGAGGTGGGTGACGCGCGCGAGGTGATGCATATGGCGCTGTTGCTGGGGTACGGCGCGAATGCCGTGTGTCCGCACGTGGCGCTGGCGACGGTGGTTGAGCTTTTCAATGAGAAGCGGCTCGACAATGTGGAGGATGTGGAGGAGGCGGTTGATAATTACATCACGGCGATAAAAAAGGGGTTGCTGAAGACGTTCAGCCGGATTGGTATTTCGACGTTGCGCAGCTTTCATGGCACGCAGCTTTTTGAGGCGGTGGGCATCTCGCGGGTGGTGTGCGACCGGTATTTTACGGGCACGTCGTCGCGTGTGAGTGGGGCGACGCTGTCGGCGCTGGCGCATGAGGTTGCGCTGCGGCATGAGCGGGCGTTTCCGAAACGGGGCAAGCCCGACCCGCTGCTTGATGTGGGTGGGGTTTATCATTTGCGCAAGGGGGGCGAGCGGCATTTGTGGACGCCGGAGTCGGTGTCGCTTTTGCAGCAGGCGGTGCGCAACGACGATTACGAGGCGTTCAAGCGGTACTCGGCGAGCATTGATGATCAGTCGGTTGAGCGGGTGACGCTGCGCAGCCTGTTTCGGTTCGTGCCGGGAGAGGCGATCTCGATTGATGAGGTTGAGCCGGTCGAGGCGATCACGACGCGGTTCGTGACGGCGGCGATGTCGTTTGGTTCGATAAGCATCGAGGCGCACGAGACGATCGCAATCGCGATGAACCGGCTGAAGGGCAAGAGCAACTCGGGCGAGGGGGGCGAAGACCCCGCGCGGTACAAGCCGTTGCCGAATGGCGACAGCAAGCGGTCGGCGATCAAGCAGATTGCGTCGGGGCGATTTGGGGTAACGACCGAATATCTGGTCAACGCCGACGAGCTGCAGATTAAGATTGCGCAGGGGGCAAAGCCGGGTGAGGGTGGGCAGTTGCCGGGCTTCAAGGTGACGGGCGAGATTGCGCGGGTGCGGCACACGACGCCGGGGGTGACGCTGATCTCGCCTCCGCCACATCACGACATATACAGCATCGAAGACCTGAAGCAGCTCATTTACGATTTGCGGATGGCGAACCCGCACGCGCGAGTATCGGTGAAGCTCGTGGCCGAGGTGGGCGTGGGGACGATTGCGGCGGGTGTGGCGAAGGCGAAGGCCGACATGGTGCTGATTTCGGGGCACGACGGGGGCACGGGCGCGTCGCCGCTCACGTCGATCATGCATACGGGGGCTCCGTGGGAACTGGGGCTTGCCGAGACGCAGCAGACGCTGGTGCACAACGGGTTACGTGATCGCATACGCGTGCAGGTTGATGGTCAGTTGAAGACGGGGCGTGACCTTGCGATA
>CAZXXB010000334.1:0-264 GCA_964644185.1 uncultured Myxococcota bacterium | reverse complement strand
AAGACGAGCGGTTGCGCAAACACTTTACGGGTACGCCAGAGCACGTCGAGCGGTTTTTGCGGTTCATGGCGCAAGAGCTGCGCGAGCACATGGCGGCGCTTGGGTTTCGCACGATTGATGAGATGGTGGGTCGCGTGGGGCGGCTCGATGTCGAGCCGGCGGTGCGGCACTGGAAGGCGTCTGGGCTCGATTTGCGTCCGCTGTTGCTGCCGGTTGCGCCGCGTGACGGGTCGTCAATTCGAGCGACACGCAAGCAGGAGCATG
>CAZXXB010000333.1:0-3023 GCA_964644185.1 uncultured Myxococcota bacterium | reverse complement strand
CCCCTCGACGGCGCCCCCACCTGCCGCCAGCGCGACGTCGCCTCCCCCACCTGCGCAACCCCCGACACCGGCTGCACCACCGACGCCGACTGCGACGCCCCCCAAACCTGCGACGACGGCGTCTGCACCGACCCCTCAGCCACCGACTGCACCCCCCTCGCCTGCGACTGGCAAGAGCAGTACACCACCTGCCCGCGCGGAGCCCTCTGCCAACGTCGCGGTACCTCCAACGACGGCGAATGTGTCCTGCGCGGCGACCTCGTCTGCGCCGAAGACTTCCCCACCTGCGGCTCCGGCGACCGCTGCGGTGGCGACGCCGAATGTCGCGGTGGACGTTGCTTCGAGCCCGGCACCACCGCCTGCATCCCCCTCGCCTGCAACACCCCGGGCTCAAACGAAAGCTGCCCCGCTGGCACCACCTGCGACGCCGCAACGCTCGACCTCACTTCGAGCCCCGTCTGCGTCGCCGACACCACCATCGTCTGCGAAGAAGACGTCACCGCCTGCGCCACCTCAGACGACTGCCCGGGCCGCGCACGTTGCACACGCGGATTCTGCCAAGATGCCAACAGCGACCTCGCCATCTGCGAGCCCATCACCTGTGACCCCGACCGCAACGGACAAGACTGCCCCCTCAAAGACCACACCTGCACCGCAACCGATGGCGGCACACCCGTCTGCACCGGCAACAACGCATGCGAAGACGACCGCCCCCGTTGCGAAACCAGCGCCACCTGCCTCGCCAGCGAATCCTGCGTCGAGGGGCGTTGCGCCGGCCCCCTCGAATCATGGTGCTTCCCCATCGCCCCCACCTGCGACCCCACCGCGACCCCCTCGCCATGCCCCGGCGGAACCACCTGCGTCGCCAGCGTCGGCTGCGTCGACAACGACGACGCAGCGGCGGGCGGCACCCGCGCCGTCTGCAGCTACGACTTCCCCGGCTGCACCACCGCCGCCGACTGCCCCAGCGGCTCACGCTGCCTCGGCAACCCCGGTGCCCTCTTCTGCATCGCTGGCCTCACCCCCACCAGCACCGATTGCAGCCAACTCGCCTGCACCGGAAGAGCGAAAGGCAACGCCCGCGGAACCTGCCCCGCCGGCTACTACTGCGGCGACACCCGCTCGGGCTCACTCGAGCCCATCTGCACCACCATGACCGGGCTGCGCGCCTGCGCCCAGAACCTCGCCCGCTGCGACGCCGACGCCCAGTGCCTCACCGGTGAAACCTGCCTCGCCAACACCTGCCGCCGCACCGAAATCTGCGACAACGGTGTCGACGACGACGGCGACAACTTCGAAGACTGCAACGACACCGACTGCGAGGCCAACTGCGGACGTGCCACCGTCGACGTCACCCTCACCGACGAAAACGATCGCGAAATCGATTGCTCAGAGCCCGGCGCCGACGACCTCAGCGTCGAGATGGTACTGCGCGACAAACGCGGAAACATCATCTCCGCCCGCCCCTCCACCTGCGCCGACGGTTCCGCCTCTGCCGGTGCCCCCCCGGGCGAATACGACGCCTCCGTCGAGGTCAACGACGGCTTGACACGCCTCTCCACCCCCGTCGATCTCGGCTTCGCCGTCCTCGAAGAACGTCAGGATTTCGACTTCGCCGATACCATCTTGCGCGTCGAATTCGGCACCGCCGTTGACGACGACGACGACGATGACGACGACGACGCCACGAGCACCGACGATGACGACGACGACGCCACGAGCACCGGCGACGACGATGACGACGCCACGAGTACCGGCGACGACGATGACGACGCCACGAGCACCGGCGACGACGACGACGACGACACCGGCACCACAGGCACCCCCGTCACCTGCACCCCGTCTTCTGCCGCCTCATCGCTTGTCGGAGACTTCCAGCGTGTCAGCCTCCGCATCGCCCGCGACCCCTTCGGCGCCATCACCGGCTGCCTCGTCGAAACCGGAGAAGACACCACCCCCGGCAGCGGCTCCGTCGCCATCGCGGTTTTCTACACCTACCCCCTGGGCGTCGCGACCACCGTTGCCGCCTACTCAAACACCGGCCCCTTCACCTCAACCACCAAAGGCACCGTCAACGGCGCGGCGCTTGAAAGCCTGCCGTTCGCCACCGCCTTCACCGTCGTGCAGCGCGACCCCAACAAGAACCAGACCTTCACCTACACCGTCACCCTCACCGGCACCAAAGACAGCTTCAGCATGTCGATTCCATCTCTGAGCTACGAGTAGTCACGAGCCCTCGCCACGCCCTGTCTCACACGCTCGCCAATCGTCGGCGGCTGCGGCGGTGCCAAATCACCCCTCGCGCCGCCGCACCTACTCGCTCTGCACGCACCCCAGCAGATGGCAGTTGCGCGAGCAGTGATACACCTCTTCACGCCGCGACCACGCCACCTCCCCCTCAAAAAAATCTCCTGCACGCCCCTCGTTCACATTCCCCACCGCATCGAGGTTCGGGCACAACAGCATATGCCCACGCGGATTAATAAAAATGTCGCTCCGACCCGCCGTACACGGCTCTTCCGGACGATACGTCGGGTCGCGGAAGAAAAACTTCATCGCCCGCAGATGCCGGTCTTCGTTGCCCACGATACCCCCCACCGTCGCCCGCAACCGCCGCAGCTCATCAATCACCGCGCACACCTTCTCATAATCATCCGGCCACAACTCGCTCCGCTTGTACCAGTGCGGGTCAAACGGCTCGCTGAACGTCTGCAACAGCGGATGAAAATAAACGAACCACGCCCCCGTCTCGCGCGCCCACCACACCAGATCAACCACGTCATCGAGGTTGTTCTTCATCAAAATCGTCGACACACTCGTCTGCCGGTGCCCAAGCCCCACCAGCATCCGCACCGCCTCCGTCGCCGCCCGGTGACTCCCCCGACGGTTGCGCGTCGTGTCGTGTAACTCTTCGCGAAACGCATCAATCGACACCGCAATCTCGTCAATGTTCGCCGCCATCCGCTCGGCAAGCCGCTCGTTCACGAGCTTGCCGTTCGTCACCACCGCCGTCTTCAACCCCA
>CAZXXB010000332.1:2038-3028 GCA_964644185.1 uncultured Myxococcota bacterium | reverse complement strand
ATCGCCCGCGTACTCGTGCAAGTCGTCGAAGGCGGCGACGAACTACCCGTCGGCGGCCTCAAAGTCGACGACCTCGACCTCGCATTGCTCGAAACCCTCATCACAACGCTCGACGCGATGGCCGAACGCTCAGGCGAGCCCGACCCCGCAAAATGGACATGGGGCGACTTCCACGTCATTCGCCGCCGTGTCGCCACCGTCAACGCCCAGCAGCTCGGCCCCGACTGGGCCTTGCCCGACTCGCCCGCCCCCGGCTTCACCTCAACCATCAACGTCGTCGAGACCGACGCCGCACCCGGCCCCAAAGCGGGCCTGCCCCCCGACGCACTCGTCGGCACCCTCGGCCCCGGCATGCGCCACATCTCGCACTTCGACGCCAGCGGAAAAATCAAAACCTTCAACGTCTTCCCTGGCGGCGTCTCAGGTCACCCCGACAGCCCCCACTTCGACGACCAGATGGATGACTTCCTCTCCGGACGTTACTTCGAGATGGCCTACTACCCCGACGATGTCGAAGCGCGCACCGTCGAAACCGAGACGCTCGACCCCTGAGCGTCTCGCCATCAAAAGCGCGTCTCGCCATAAAAACGGCGTCACGCCATCGCGATCACGACGCTTCCGCGCTTGCGGCCGCTATCAACCCGAGCGTGAGCCGCCTGCGCATCTGCAAGGGCAAACACCCCGTCAATCAGCGGGGTGTAGGCCCCCGCCTCGGCGAGCGCCGCAAGCTCTCGCAGGTCTTCGACCCGCTCTGCGACCGGCCCCGCGATGATGCGTATCCCACCCATGAACCCGTGCAGCGGAGCCAGCAGCATGTCGGGCAATGGCGCCAGCACGAGCAGCAGCGCACCCCCGTGTTTGATCGCCGATCTGCACCGCCGAAACGGCGCCGTACCCGCCGCGTCAAACACCACATCCCACCGCATCTCCGCGTCGCCCTCCGCTACCGCCACAAAATCGGTCGTCGTGTAGTCAATCACTTCGTGCGCG
>CAZXXB010000332.1:0-2028 GCA_964644185.1 uncultured Myxococcota bacterium | reverse complement strand
TCCTCCGCATCAACGCCGCGTTTCCCCCACTGCACACCGCCGTCACGTGCGCACCCATGTGCCGACCAATCTGCACCGCCGCGCTACCCACCGTCCCCGACGCCCCGTTCACCAACAGCCGATCGCCCGCCTTCAGCTTGCCCCGACGCAAAAAGTCGAGCGCAGTCGTGCCACCAAACGACATCGCCGCCGCCTCTTCGTAGCTTAGCCGCGCCGGCTTCTTCACCAGCCTGCCGTCTTCACGCATCACCTTCAACTCGGCGTGCGCTCCCTGCGCCGCCCCGGTGAAACCAATCACCGCATCACCCACCTCACACCGGCTCACACCCCCACCCACCGCGACCACATCGCCCGCAAACTCGGTCCCAAAAATCGGCTGCCGTGGACGCTTAAACCCAACCACCAGCGGCGCAATCACCCCGAACCCACGCGGAAGCGTGCGACTGCGAATGCGCCAATCACCGCTCGACACCGTCGTCGCCCGCACCCGCACCAATACCTCGCCCACACCCGCAACAGGGTCTGGCAACTCGCGCACTACGACAACCTCGGGGCCGCCGAATCGTTCACACACAAGGGCTTTCATCGTTGATTGGCTTTCGTCGTGCCGTACGCGGCGTACTGCATCGTGGGCGCTCAGGAGAAGTGCCGCGCATCGTTACGCACATCTCGCAGCACACGCAAGAAGTTGCCGCCCAACACCCCGCTCGTCTCGGCCTCGCTCATCCCATCGTCAAGCAACCGCTGCGTGTAGACATCGACGTCGCGCACGTCGCGCATGTCTGCGGGTATCGCCGGCACCCAACCATCAAAATCGCTGCCGTGCGCAAGATGCTGCGCCCCCACGAGCCGCGCCACATGCCTCGCATGCTGCGACACCGCCGCCGTCGTCGCGCTCAACGTTCCATCGAGAAAGTTGGGCGCCATGATGATGCCAATCACCCCACCCGTCGCCGCAATCGCACGCACCCCCTCGTCGGTTATCCCACGCGCGTGATTGCGCAACCCCTTGCAAATCGTATGCGTCGCCAACACCGGATGCGTCGCCACCGCGCACACATCGAGCACACCCTGCTCATTCACATGCGCCACATCAACCAGCATCTTCACCCGCTCAAGCTCGGCCACAAGCTCACGCCCAAACCCCGTCAGCCCACTTCGCTCATCGGCACCCAGCCCCATCGACGGCGTACACGCCGGATTTTTACTAAAGTGCGCCAGCGTCATGTACAGCGCCCCCCGCCGTGCCCCGCGCTCCACGTTCCGCAGATCGCCCCCCAGCAGATGCGCCCCCTCAAGCCCCGTCGTCACACCCACCCGACCCGCCTTCGCCGCGTCTTCAAAGTCCGCCGCCGTCTCGCACCGCACGAGCCGCGCGTCACGCTCAATCAGTGCATCCACCAAATCGAGCTGCCGCTCCACCTCATCCCACGCCCGCTTCGACTCGATAGGAACCCGATGAATCCCAAGCGCCACACCCGTCACGCCACCCTCGACAAGCCTCGGAACATCCGCATGCCCAACGAACGGCTGCCGCCGCATCACGATGTCGTGCCCCCGCGAAGGGTCATACCCGAACATCCGCATCTGCAACACGAAGTCGAGGTGCAGGTCGATAACCACCTGCGCGCGATGAAACGCCGCCACCTCACCGCGCACGGCGGGGGCAGGGTAGCGCGACGGCAACGTCATCACGCCACCCGCTCGATGAGCGCCAGCAGCGCACGCGCGCCCGACTCATGCACCCGGTCGCGAAACCGCGTCTTGCGTATCTCACGCACCGCAAACCCCTCGCGAAACGCCTCGCTCAACTCATCCGGATGTATCCGCCGCGGACCATACTCACCCTCCTGCTCGTGGCTGAAACACAACACCACCACCATCCCCGAAGGTCGCGTCACCCGCCGCAACTCATCGACGTACCGCTCCCGTCGCGCATCACCAAACACGTGAAACAGCCCACAATCGATCACCGTCGCAAAGTGCCCATCGAGCGTCGTCGGCGCGTGCGGGTGGTCAAGCGCGATG
>CAZXXB010000331.1:0-3084 GCA_964644185.1 uncultured Myxococcota bacterium | reverse complement strand
AAGGGTGCTCATCCACTCACTGAAACCACCCATTCGAACCCCTGACACCAACCGCCATTCGCCCATGATGACCCACTCCACCGCCCCCGCCCACACCTGCTGGAGACCGCTCGTGACCCTGCTCTGCGCGCTCTCAGCGCTCACCACCAACCACGCCACCGAATGGAAGGGCGACATCCCTGTCGCCTCATCATCCCTCCTCGATTCCCGCACCGACGACCTGCGCGCAGCCAACGCCGAGTTTGCCAAGAGCAAAGGCGGCCCCGCGCACAACCAGCTCTCCCTCGTCGATAACCCCCGCCGCGCTGGCACCCACGCCTTCCGCCATTGGATCGACAAACAAGGCGAGCGCTCCGAACTCGCCCTACGCAAGACCGAGATCGGCGGCACCTACTGGTATGGCTGGTCCCTGCTCCTGCCGGAGGACTACGACTTCAGCGGCAGCCCCGTCATCGTCATGCAGCTCGCCACTTACCCCACCAAGCGCAACGGCAAGTTCCCCGCCAAAGGCAACGGCTCTTTCATCCACATCGACTCCCAGGGCCGTCTCGTCTTCCATCTCCAGCGCCAGGGCGACGATACCGACATGGTCTGCGACCGCCACACCCTCATCGAAGACCTCCGCCCCCTGCGCGGCCAGTGGCTCGACTTCGTCATGCACGCCAAATGGACCGGCGACCCCGACGGCTTCCTCAACGTCTGGATCAAGTCCGCCACCGCCGCCGACTGGCAGCAGCCCATCACCTGGAAAGGCCGCACCTTCTGGAACGATGAAGACCGCGGCCCCTATTTCAAAATGGGCCTCTACACCGGCGACCCCGGCTGGAAAGGCCCGACCCAACGCACCTTGTTCACCGATGAATATCGCCTCGGCGGTGAAAAGTCCTCCTTCGACGAAGTGAAGCCCGACTCTCAGCCCTCCACCGCACCTAAACCATGAACTCGGCCCTTTTTCCATGAAAACACGTATCGCCCGCCTGCTCCACCTCACCCTGTTCATCCTGCCGCCAGCCCTCCCCGCCGCCGAACTCATCGTCAGCGGCACCCGCTTCCAGCTTGATGGCAAACCCTTTCCATTCACCGGCACCAGCTTCTTCAACGCCATGTACAACCGCGCCTTCAACGCCAGCTCCGAGGAGCGTATCCAGTGGCTGAAGAAGTTCCAAAACTATGGCATCAACGTCCTCCGCGTCTGGTGCCAGTGGGACAACCAACGCGGATTCGTGGATTCCGACCCCAATGCCACTCTGTACGAAACCGACGGCACCCTCCGCCCCCAGCCCCTCGCCACCCTCAAAGCCATCCTCACCGACGCCGAACCCCTCGGCCTCGTCATCGAAGTCGTCCTCTTCGCCGAGGAAAGCTACCGCGATAAAATCCTCCTCACCCCGCCCGCGGACGAAAAGGCCACCGCCGCCCTCACCCGCGAACTGCTCCCCCACCGCAACGCCGTCCTGCAAATCTGGAACGAGCACAGCGACGACCGCGTCCTCCCCCTCGTGAACGTCATCCGCCAGCTCGACCCCAAACGCCTCGTCACCAACTCCCCCGGCGTGGCCGGCGTGCTGGGCAGCGACGAGGAAAACGCCGCCCTCGACTTCCTCACCCCCCACACCTCCCGCCAGGGCCGGGACGGCCGCCGCCACTGGGAGATCGCCCCGCGCGAGATCGAAAGCCTCATCCAGAAGTTCCACAAACCCGTCGTGGACGACGAACCCGCCCGCAACGGCACCGCCAGCTTCGGCGGACCGCGCGTCCCCACCTCCCCTTACGACCACATCGTGCAAATCCTCAATGTCTGGCGCGTCGGCGGCCACATCGTCTATCATCACGACATGTTCCAGACCGGCTACGGCACCACCGCCTGCCCGCCAAGCGGCATCCCCGACCCCGCCTTCAGCCCCTATCACCGCCAGGTCTTTGAGTTCCTCAAACTCCGCGAAAAATACATGCCATGAAAACGTCCCTCATCTGCCTCCTCACAGCACTCTGCACGCTCCCCACCCGTGCCGAAACCACCGCCCCCAGCCTCGGCATTCACAACGGCGTATTCACCGCCAACGGCCAGCCCTTCCAAATGTGGGGCATCCGTGTCGCCTCCGCCACCGCCAGTGACGCCCAGGCCGACCACCTCATCTCCCAGCTCGATGACTACCAGACCCACGGCTTCAACTCCGTCACCGTCTTCTATCAAGGCAGCCGCAGCGTCCACTACGACCCCTTCCGCTCCGACGGCCTCAGCGTGGACCCCGGCCACCAGCAGCGCATGGAGCGCATCATCAGAGAATGCGGCAAACGCCGAATGTTCGTCATCGTCGGCATCTTTTATCAAAACGCCCGCCTCACGCTTCGCGACGCCGAAGCCGTCCGCAACGCCGTCCGCCTTGTTACCAAAAAGCTCAGACCCCACCCCAACATCCTCATCAACATCGCCAACGAGCACAACTGCAACAACTACGACGACACCCGCCACATCTTCAACTTCCGCGACCCCGCCCGCATCATCGAACTCTGCCAAGTCGTCAACCAAACCGACCCCTCCCGGCTCGTCGGAGCCGGTGGCTACGACGAAAAGACCAACGTCACCCTCGGCCTATCCCCGCACGTGGACGCCCTCCTTTTCGACTACAACCAGAACCGCGACCTCACCGGCGGCGTCTGCGCCCGCTTCATCCAGGCCGGCGTCAAAGACAAGCCCCTCGTCAACGTCGAACTCCTCGGTGCCTGGACCAAGGGGTTCCCCCGCGGCATCTTTCCCGACCACGTCAAACAACGCCACTACGACGAGATCGCCAGCGTCCTCGGCAAGCCCCAACTCGGCCTCTTCTACCACAACAGCAACTGGTGCCAGGTCGAGCCCATGCGCTACGACCTCGCCGGCCAGGGCACCGAGGCCGACCCCGGCATCGGCTGGTTCTTCGAGCACCTCAAATCCAAGCTCAATCCGCAAGCACCGTAAGCGTCACCGGAGCAGCCTCAGGCAACGGCTTGACAGGGGGTGGTGAAGCGGGGGGCGGGGGGTGGGCTGGTGTGGCTTTTCTCTTCGCCCAGGCTTCGGGGGTGACTTCTTCAATCTGGCTGGTG
>CAZXXB010000330.1:1796-3088 GCA_964644185.1 uncultured Myxococcota bacterium | reverse complement strand
CCTTCTCCGCGTCACACGCGTGTGAACAATTGTGGCATCCCAGCTACATTTTGCGTGTGCGGGCCCTAGCGAGCGAAGAGAAGGTTGAGGGCAGTGGCGACGGCGAGGGCGGTGAGGATTCCGCCGAAGACTTCGGGTGGGGTGTGGCCCATGCGCTCGCGAAGCGGTTTCCAGTTGGCGGGTTTGTGAGCGTCGGGAAGGGTGGCGATGAGCTGGTTGATGGCGGCGGCGTGGCGGCCCGTTTTGATGCGTAAATCCATCGCGTCGATGATGGCGGTGGCGGCGACGGTGAGGGCGATTCCGTCGAACGGTGAGCCCCAGCCTTCACGAAACGCGGTGAGAAAGACCATGGTGAAGACGATGGTGGTGTGGTTGCTGGGCATGCCGCCGTTGCCGATAAGCGAGCGGGCTTCTGCGGCGGCGTTGTGGGTGTCTTTGGCGCGCAGCCTGTTGATGATGAATTTGAGCGTGCCCGCGGTGAGCCAAGCGGCGAGTGGGGCCACGAGGTAGGCGAGTTGCGGTGGCAGGTTGAGTTGCGGCATGGGCGGCTCGGGCGCGGGGTTTGCGGGGCTTGTGGGGTTGCGTGGCTTGTGGGGTTGCTGGCGCTACGGGGCGATGGGTGCGGCGGTGAAGATGGCCCACGCGGCGACGCCGAGCCATGCGAAGACGGTGAGGGCGATGGGGGCGTCTTGCCAGAGTACGTCGGTAGGTGACTCGCCGTCGCCGAGGCTCTCAACGATGTAGCGGTAGCGGAAGAATCCGAAGAGGACGAGGGGGACGGTGAAGGCGAGGTTTGGGTACTTGCCGTCTTCGATGACGTACATGGCGTAAAAGACGATGGCACCGAAGCCGGCGAGCGAGGTGTAGTCGTCGAGCAGGGCGACGGTGTACTTTTGCAGGACGTTGCGGGCTTTTGCGCCCTGATCTTTGAGTTCCTGACGGCGTTTGGTGGCGGCGAGGTAGAGGGCGAGGCAGAGCGTCGTGATGCTCATCCACGGTGAGAGGGGCACGCCGATGGCGACGGCACCGGCGAGGATGCGGAGGACGAAGCCGATGGCGATGACGAAGATGTCAACGACGGGGACGTGTTTGAGTTTGAGGCTGTAGGCGACGTTGAGGGTCTGGTAGGCGACGATGACGGCGGTTGCGGCGGGGGCGAAGGTGAAGCCGACGCCGAGGACGGTGGCGACGAGGATGGCGAAGAGGGTCCATGCCTGCGGGGGGGTGACCGCACCGGCGGCGAGGGGTCGCTTGAAGCGTTTGGTGGGGTGGGCGCGGTCTTTTTCGATGTC
>CAZXXB010000330.1:0-1763 GCA_964644185.1 uncultured Myxococcota bacterium | reverse complement strand
CGCATGAGAAGAGGAAGACGGCGAGCAGCGCCTGTTTGACGGCGACGGTGTCGGTGAATTTGGCGGCGAAGATGAGCGGGGCGAGGACGAAGCCGTTTTTGACCCACTGCTTGGGGCGCATGAGCTTGAGCAGGCCGAAGCGCATGGGCTTTTGCGGCGCGGGGGGGGCCGCGTGGGCGGAATTACCGGAATGACTTGGCGCGCCGGGGTTTGTGTGGGGTGTGTTGCTCATGTTGAACTCGCACGACGCGCTGATTGGATGACCAGGTTGCGTTTGACGGTCGTGTTGAGGCGCGTTTCGGGGGTGGCTATCGCCTATTCTCCGCGGCTGATCAAGACGACTCCGGCGAGGATAAGGGCGACACCTGCGAGCTTTGAGGGGGTGACCGACTCGGCGAAGAAGGCGGCGGACCAGATGTAGACGAAGATTGCGCCGACGGAGACGTTGATGGGGTAGGCGACGCTGAGGGGAAATTTTGAGAGGGCGAGGGTGTAGCAGACGAGGGCGAGTCCGAAGCTTGTGAGTCCGGCGAGGAGGTAGGGGTCGAGGATGACGCGGAGGGCGTTGTGGGCACCGATGCCTTCGGGGTAGCGGCGGGTGGCCGATTTGATGAGGATGTTGGCGGCGGCGTTGAATGAGAGGCTGAAGAAGAGAATGAGCCACTTCATGGTGTGAGTCTCGTCGGTTCGAGTGGGGCGATTTGAGGGGAAAGTGCGTC
This sequence comes from uncultured Myxococcota bacterium, assembly GCA_964644185.1. Lineage (GTDB taxonomy): Bacteria > Myxococcota > JAJVIH01 > JAJVIH01 > CAZXXB01 > CAZXXB01. The sequence goes on along the minus strand of CAZXXB010000330.1, from coordinate 1,044 downwards.
GTGCGCCGTATGCGCGGGTGCGGCTAGAGTTTGAGCTTTTTGTTGTTGCGTTCGGGGATGGTGCGGATGATGAGCATGATGATGGCCCAGAACCATGGGGTGTAGATGACGTCGCGGCGTGTTTCGACGGCGCGGACGATGTCTTTGCCGATTTTCGCGGGTGTGGCGACGAGGGGGTGGTTGGGTTTGAACATGCCATAGGTCATGGCGGTGTCGACGAATCCGGGTTTGACGGTGAGTACGGTGACGCCGAGTGGGGCGAGGCGGTTGCGCATGCCCTGAAGAAAAAGTGAGAGGGCGCCTTTTGCCGAGCCGTAGAGGTAGTTGCTCTGACGTCCGCGGTCACCGGCGACGGAAGAGACGGCGACGATGAAGCCTTCTTTGTGGGTCTCGAAGTGGTTGGCGGCGAGGCCGAGCATCGAGACGGCGGAGGTGTAGTTGATTTCGACGATGCGGCGGGCTTCGGCGAAGTCGGCTTCGGCCTTTTTCTGGTCGCCGAGGTAGCCGTAGCCGAGCACGACGCCGGCGAGTTTGCCTCCGGCTGATTTGACGCAATCATCGAAGAAGGCGGGGTGGCTTGCGTAGTCGAGGCCCTCGAAGGGGCGCGCGACGGCGGCGACGTTGTAGCGGATGGTGATGTCGGCGGCGACGAGGCGGGTTTCGACTTCTTCGCGGTCGGCGAGGATGAGGTTGTAGCCCTTGCGTGCGAACTCAATGGCGGTGGCGCGCAGCATGGCTGAGGCTCCACCGAGAATCAGAACGCAGGGTTTTGTGTCGAGTGCGGGCATGGCGTGTCGGGTTTGGGCGTCAGGGGGTGAGCCCGACGCGGCGCGAGAGCGACGAGGCGAGTCGGTTGTTGGGGTCGACGCGGTGTTTGATGGCGCGGAACTCGTCGGCGCGCGGGTACATGGCAGCGAAGACTTCGGGTGTGAGGACGGCGTCTTTGGCGAGGTAGGTGCGTCCCTCGTGGGCGAGGACACTTTCGTCGAGTTTTTGCAGGAATTCGACGAGGCCGGGAGAAGTGGGGGTGTCGAGGGCGAGGGT
>CAZXXB010000329.1:2876-3100 GCA_964644185.1 uncultured Myxococcota bacterium | reverse complement strand
GATGAACCATCCGAGTGGGAAGGAGCAGTGGGAGAAGAATGGGAAGAAGAGGCAGCGGCGAGTTTGTCGCGTTTGCGAGCGGCGAGACGGGCGGCGTCGGCGGCGACACGGGCGTCTTCGGCGGCGACCTGAGCGGTCGCGGCGAGCAGATGGGCGACGACGGTGGCGGCGCAGGTTTCTCCAGCGTCGAGGCGGATGCGATCGAACGTGGCTTCGGCGGCGAC
>CAZXXB010000329.1:0-2778 GCA_964644185.1 uncultured Myxococcota bacterium | reverse complement strand
GGGCGGCTTTGCGGGCGGCCTTACGGGCGTCACGCAGGCTCGCCGCGGTGTGGTTAGCGACGGTGGGGTTTTCGACGGGAGGAGGCGATATGGGGCACGGGTTGGGGGCGGGCTTCGTGGTTGCCGAGTTGCCGGGGGCGGCTTTTCCGGGCGGTGGTCTTTTGGGGGGTGGACTGGTTGCGGGGGCGTCGTCACGGGGGCCCTCATCGGGCTTGGCGCGGACGGCGTCGGCGGCGGTTCTTTTGGACGCGCCGGAGGTGGCGCCGCTGGGGGGTGAGGTGGTGGCGCGCGTGGGGTAGTTGCGCGTGTTTTTGAGGCACGACGACGCTGCGAGCGAGAGGCCCGCGAAGAGGAGGATGGTGGCGAAGGGTGTGTTGCGCATCACGACTCGGAGGCGAGCGCATACTTCGGGCGCAGGCGCTTTACAAGTTCGCGGACCTCGTCGTCGATGGTATCTGGCAGGCTGAGTTGAACGACGGCGTAGAGGTCGCCTTTGCCTTTGACGCCTTTGCCGGCGAGGCGCAGGCGGGTGCCGCTCTCGGTCTCGGGTGGGATGGAGACGATGAGTGGGCCGTAGGGGGTGGGGACGCGGATTTTTCCGCCGAGAATGGCGGTGGGAAAGGGGACGTCGATGTCGGTGACGAGGTCGTCGCCTTCACGTTTGTAGAGGGGCGATTCGTGCACGTGGAGGGTGACGTAGAGGTCGCCCGGGGGTGTGTTGGCGGGGCCTTTTCGACCCTGACCTTTGAGGCGGATTTTTGAGCCGTCTTCGACGCCCGGTGGGATCTTGATTTTGAGCGACTGGGTGCGGGTTCCGTTGGCGTCGGGGCGGTCGAGCTGGGCAGCGATTTCGTCGCCGCGGACAGCCTGATTGAAGTCGATGGTGAGGTCTACGTCGAGGTCGGCCCCGCGTGTGTTGCGGGGGTCGTAGCCATCGGACCAGGGTTTGCCGAAGCCGAAGCCTGAGGTGTGGGCGGAGCCACGTTGTCCGAAGAGTTGAGAGATGAGGTCGTCGAAGCCGAACGATTCGCGTGAGGTGCCGAACCCGCCACGAGACGAGAAGCCGCCAGCCCCACCGAAGCCGCCCGGGTTGAAGCCGCCGCGCGATGCGCCACCGAAGCCACCGAAGCCTCCACCCGCGGCGAATCTGCGGGCCATCTCGGGGTCGAAGCCGGGGCGCAGCCCATCGAAGCCGAACTCGTCGTAGAGCTTTCGCTTTTTGGTGTCGGAGAGGACTTCGTGAGCGGCGGAGACCTGCTTGAATTGTTCTTCGGCTTTTTTGTCGCCGGGGTTGAGGTCGGGGTGGTAGCGGCGCGCGAGGCGTCGGTACGCTTTTTTGATGTCGTCGTCGGTCGCGGTTTTTGCGACCCCCAGCACTGCGTAGAGGTCTTTTTCCATGGCCAACCTGCGTGTGCCTCACGGGGTTGAGGCGAGGGGGTCACTACTCTTGCTGAACCGACAGGGTCTTGCGGACGATGTCGGTCATGGAGAGGACGCCCACCGCTTTTTTATGATGGCCATCGTTTGCGAGGACGACAAGGCGGTTGACGCGTTTTCTGGTCATGAGGGTGATGGCGTCTGAGAGGGTGGTTGTGGTCTCGCAGGTGAGGCACCCGGGGGTCATGATTTCGCGGGCGGTGAGTTTGCGGGCGTCTTCGGGTGTGCGTCCAGAGCGGGCGAGGACGAGGTCGGTTTGCGAGATGAAGCCGACGGGTTCGTCTTCGGCCATGACGACGAGGGCGTGGATGCCGTGTTCGAGCATGGTGAGGGCGATTTCTTCGACGGAGCTTTCGAGTGCGCAGGCGATGATGCCGCGGTTCATCACTTTTTCGACCGGAGTGGGGTCGTGAGCGGGGGTTGATTTGAGGCGCGGCAGCATCTCGCCTTCGGCGTCGTCGTATTGGGGTGCGGTGCCGACGAAGGGGAGGAGGAACTCTTGCGAGACGCGGCGTTCACCGACGTTGGATTGTGGGCGCATGCGCATCGCGGGGGTGCTGCCGGTCTCGACGGCGCCGAGTCCTTTGGCTTTGGCACCGACGAGGACGGCCATGTTGCCGTAGGGGTGGCGGTTTTCGTACATGAGCTGGTGGGCGTCTGGGGTTTCGTCGAAGGTGAATGTGCGCGAGAGGCAGGGGTCAACTTCGCCTTCGCGGACGAGGTTGTTGAAGCCGGCGGCTTGAACGTCGTTGGCGTAGTGCGAGCCCTGGAGGCGTTTTTGACGGGTCCAGAGGTAGCGGAGGTCGACGCTTGCGTTGTAGCCGGTGGTGCCTGCGCAGACGACGACCATGCCGCCGCGCGCGCAGACGAAGATGGAGGTGGGGATGGTGGATTCGCCGGGGTGTTCGAAGACGATGTTGGGGTTGCGGCGGTCGCCTACGGCGCGCCAGATGGCCTCGCCGAAGCGTCGGACTCCGCGTTGCCATGATTCGTAGCCGACTTCGTCGCGCCAGTGTGGGAGGACGCCCCAGTGGTCGAAGTCGTTGCGGTTGATGACGCCTTTGGCGCCGAGTTGTTTGCAGTAGTCGAATTTGTCTTCGCTGGAGACGACGGCGACGGGGATGGCGTCGTAGGCGCGGGCGATTTGAATGGCCATCGAGCCGAGCCCGCCGGCACCGCCCCAGACGAGGACGACGTCGTCGCGTTTGAGGACGTTGGGCGAGAAGCCGAGGAGCATGCGGTAGGCGGTGGCGCCGACGTGCATGTAGGCGGCGGCGGCTTCCCACGTGAGGTGGCGAGGTTTGGGCAGGCACTGGTGGCCTTTGACGCGGGTGAACTGTG
>CAZXXB010000328.1:0-3119 GCA_964644185.1 uncultured Myxococcota bacterium | reverse complement strand
CCCGCTCCACGACAATCGACGCCTCAACGTAGTTCGCAGCGGATATCCCCGCGTATCCCGCACCGCGAATCTGCCCCGCGAAAGCGGCCGCTTCAGGCTCACCCTTCAAGATCGCAATAATCACTGAACTATCAACGATCATACCGGCAGACCCGTCCCGGCGTCATACAAACAGTCAGCAGGGTCCGAAATCTCCGCCCCTTTGGGCAACGCATCGCGAAACCGTCGCGCCGCTTCAAGAATATCCTCGACGCGCGGACGCTCAGTCAGCGTGCCTCGTGCGCGGCTCACCACCAACTCATGCGCCACAGCCGACTCAATCGCCTCCGCCACGGAAATCTTGCGTATCCGCGCCAACTCCTCGGCCATCTCTTCGGTCGCTTTCGTCATCTCAATGCCCATCGTCACACCTCGAAAAAGAGTCTAGAAAACCCCCACCCCCGCCGCAAGCAAAACCTCATCCCCACCTCATCCCCACCTCATCGCCACCTCGTCCCCCCCCAAAAAACACGCCCCAAAAACAACAACGGCGAGAAGGTCGCCCCGCTCGCCGTCGTCTCGTCTCATCTGTCGCGGGTCGGGCGCTTCACCTCACGCGGCCCAAGAAGACCCGCGCGAAACGCCCCAACCGTCACGTCTCAGTGAAACTGCTCTTCTTCCGTCGAACCCGAAAGCGCCAGCGTCGATGCCGTGCCGCCCGAGATCACCTGCGCCACTTCGTCGAAGTAACCCGTGCCCACTTCGGCCTGGTGCTTCGTCGCCGTGTAACCGTGCTTCTCCGCCGCAAACTCAGCCTCTTGCAGACGCGAGTACGCCGCCATCCCCTCGTCCTTGTAACCACGCGCCAACTCGAACATTGAGAAGTTCAGCGCATGGAACCCCGCCAGCGTCACGAACTGGAACTTGTAGCCCATCGCCCCAAGCTCACGCTGAAACTTCGCAATCGTCGCGTCGTCGAGGTTCTTCTTCCAGTTGAACGACGGCGAGCAGTTGTACGCCAGCAGCTTGTTCGGAAACTTCGCCTTCACCGCCTCAGCGAACTTCTTCGCCTCGCCAATGTCCGGCGTCGACGTCTCGCACCACACCACATCGGCATACGGCGCATACGCGAGCCCACGCGAAATCGCCTGCTCAATGCCCGCCTTCACGCGGTAAAATCCTTCGCTCGTCCGCTCGCCCGTGCAGAACGGACGGTCACGCTCGTCGATGTCGCTCGTCAGAAGGTTCGCGCCGTTCGCGTCGGTGCGCGCCACGACCACCGTCGGCACATCCATCACATCCGCCGCAAGACGCGCCGCCGTCAAATTGCGAATGAACTGCTGCGTCGGCACCAGCACCTTGCCGCCCATGTGACCGCACTTCTTCTCCGAAGCAAGCTGGTCTTCAAAGTGAACACCCGCCGCACCGGCCTCGATCATCCCCTTCATCAACTCATACGAGTTGAGCGGACCACCAAACCCAGCCTCAGCGTCGGCAACAATCGGCGCAAACCAGTACGTCGAGTCGTCACCACGGCTGTGCGCAATCTCATCCGCGCGCTTCAGCGCGTTGTTGATGCGACGCACCACGTTCGGCACGCTGTTCGCCGGGTAAAGCGACTGGTCCGGGTAGGTCTGCCCGGCGAGATTCGCATCCGCCGCAACCTGCCAACCCGACAGGTAAATCGCCTTCAAACCCGCCTTCACCATCTGCACCGCCTGACCACCCGAAAGCGCGCCAAGTGCCGGCACGTACGGGTCGGTGTTCATGAGGTGCCAAAGACGCTTCGCACCCAGCGTCGCAAGCGTGTATTCAACCTTCACGCTGCCACGCAGACGCTCCACATCTTTCTGCGAGTACGGGCGCGTCACGCCTTCCCAGCGCTTTGCCCAAATGTCCGAAGCCGTCGTGTTTTCTGCTGCACTCATCTTTTTCGCGCTCCTTGCGACCCAGCCTGATCCGGGTCTGAACGGCACCGCAACATCCAGTGGCTGGGGTGACCGATAACGCCGTTTTTTCTTCGCTCCGCTCCACCCGCCCCGCTACCGCACAGCTACCGCTGCCCTCTTCGCTTCTGCGCTTCTCCCAACGTAACCACCCTCGCCGCGAGCAACACCCCCGCGATTCAAAAGGGCCCGCAGCCGCAACTCAAAAATACCGCTCGTACGCCACCGACGTCAGAAACTCCGGACACGTCGGCGCAAGCGACATCTCATCAAACAGACCGCGTGCCTCAGCGAACTTGCCCGACGCAAACCGCGCCTCGCCAATTTCGCCGCGAATCACCGCCATCTCTTCGTCGCTCACCTTCTTGAAATACGCCGCGTCGAGCTGCACCCCGTTGTCGAGCGTCACCCCGCTGCGCAACCACTCCCACACCTGCGCACGCGAAATCTCCGCAGTCGCCGCGTCTTCCATCAGGTTATAAAGCGGCACGCACCCCACACCACGCAACCACGCCTCGATGTACTGCACCCCAACGCGGATATTCGCGCGCAACGTCGCTTCGCTGCACGTCCCCTTCGGCATCGCGTAAAGGTCTTTCGCCTCGCACGAAAAATCGTCGCGCTTTACGTGAAGCTGATTCGGCGTCTTCATATGCTCGTCGAAAATCGCCATCGCAATCGGCACCAGACCCGGGTGCGCAACCCACGTGCCGTCATGCCCGTCTTTCACCTCGCGCAGCTTGTCGGCACGCACCCGCGCAAGCGCCGCCTCGCTCGCCGCCGGGTCATTCTTAATCGGTATCTGCGCCGCCATGCCGCCCATCGCGTGCACGTTGCGACGATGGCACGTCTTCACCACGAGCTGCGTGTACGCCCGCATGAACGGCTGCTCCATCGAAACCTGCGCCCGGTCTGGATACACCCCACGCGAGGTGTTCTTCGAAAACTTCTTGATGAAGCTGAAGATGTAATCCCAACGCCCGCAATTCAACCCCGCGCTGTGCTCGCGTAACTCCCACAAAATCTCGTTGAGCTGAAACACCGCCGGCATCGTCTCGACGAGCACCGTCGCCTTCACCGTGCCGATCGGCAGCCCCACAAGGCTCTGCGCCATCACGAACGCGTCATTCCATATCCGCGCTTCGAGATGATGCTCCATCTTCGGCAGATAAAAGTACGGCCCCTTCGAGACCG
>CAZXXB010000327.1:0-3131 GCA_964644185.1 uncultured Myxococcota bacterium | reverse complement strand
TTGGTCCGCAACGGCGGTCCCGTCGATCGCAGCCGCGGTTTCGTGCTGCATTCCTCGGACTACTACACTGCCGATTCGACGTTGCCGATCGACGATGGGGTCTGCCTCACCCACACCGTCGACATCCTGAAGGCGATCGCCGCCGGCGCCGGCCCGCGTCGGGCGGTGCTGGCGCTGGGATATGCGGGCTGGGCAGCGGGGCAGCTGGAGAACGAGATCAGGGCCAATGGCTGGCTGCACTGTCCGGCTGACCATGGGCTGCTGTTCGACGAGACGGTCGAGACGAAATACGAGCGGGCGCTGTCGAAGCTCGGCGTCGCGTCGCGGGGTGAGACCCGCGGGTATGTGGCCGACGGGCGAGTGACGGTGAATGGAGTCGTCGTGCGCGATGTGCTCGTCGAGGTGTCACCAGAGCGCGATGTGATTGCGCTCGACGGGGTGGCGTTGACGCGACAGCCGTTGCGGGTCGTGGTGCTGAATAAGCCACGCAGCACAGTGACGACACGCAGTGACGAGCGGGGCAGGGCGACGGTTTACGAGTGTTTGAGCGGGGTTGGCGCGCATGTGTCTCCGGTGGGGAGGCTCGATTTTGCGACGACGGGGTTGTTGCTGTTTACCAATGCGACGCGGCTGATCGAGGTGCTGACAAACCCTGTGACGGGCATCGAGCGTGAGTACGTGGTGACGGTGCGTGGCCTTATTACCGAAGAGAAGGTGGGGCGGCTCACGGCGGGGGTGAGTGATGAGGGTGAGGTGTTGCGAGCGACGGTGGCTGTGTTGCGCAAGGCATCGGGCAAAGAGAGCCATCTGATTGTGACGCTGACCGAGGGGCGCAATCGCGAGGTGCGGCGGCTGTTTCGCGCGTTGGGGCACGAGGTGACGAAGCTGAAGCGTATCCGCTATGGGGTGGTACGACTGGGCGAGCTTGCACCGGGTGCGTGGCGCGAGTTGAGCGACGAAGAGGCAGCGTGGGTGCGCGGATTGCTGGGTTGATGAACGCGTCTCGACGAGGCGACGAACGAATGGAGAGACGCGATGGCGTGGGTATATCTTTTTGTGGCGGGGGTGTTTGAGATTGTGTGGGCCTCGGGGCTGAAGCTGACGGAGGGGTTCACGAAACCGCTGCCGACGGCGGTGACGCTGTTGGCGATGGTTGCGAGCATGGGGTTGCTGGGGCTTGCGGCGAAAGAGCTGCCGATAGGTACCGCGTATGCGATTTGGACGGGCATCGGCGCGGCGGGCACCGCGGTGGTGGGCATGGTGATGTTCGGTGAGGCGGTGACGGCGGCGCGGCTACTGTCGCTCGCGCTCGTGATGGTGGGCATCGTTGGGTTGAAGCTCGCGACGCCGACGTGATGGTCGAGCGGGGTCAGTGGGCGGTGGAAGGTTCCATCGGGTCGATGGTGACGAGCACGCGGGGTGTGGGGTTGGTGGCAAGTGCGGGCATGCGTGGCGAGCGGTGGACGGCGGCGCGATTTTCGTGGCCGGGCCAGAGGGCGCCTTTGAAGAATCCGGCGCTGAAGGGGTCGAGGCGATGGATAGAGCAATGGTCGCGCATGAGGCCCGACTCGTGGTCGGGTTTGCCGCCGTTGCCGTGTCCGAGTTTGGTGCGGTCGATTTGGTTGTCGTCGAGCCACTCTGAGCCAGCGCCCTGGTAGCTTGTGGCGAGGCGCAGCAGCACGCGGTCAACGTGAAAGCGGGGGCAGGTGGTGTGCTGGGTGACGGTGAATCGGATGCCGACCGAGTCGGTCTCGGTGAGGTCGGCGATGAGGGTGGAGAGGGTGGTGAGGTCTGCGAAGAAGCGGTCGCGCGCGTCGGCGGCGGGCAGGGTGCGGGCGATGGTGGTGAAGTCTGGGCTTGTGACGCGAATGACGGTGGTCGAGCAGTGCTCGACGATGGGTAGCGCCTGCATGTAGGCGACGAGATCGGGGTCGGGGTCGCGGCGCAGCACGGCGACATTGTAACGGTCGTCGTAGAGGGCGGCGAGGCGCGCGACGCGCGTGGTTGAAAACCATGAGCGCGTGACGCGGTGTTGCGTGGTGGGTGTTTTAGCGTGCGGGTGTGGTGCGGCGGTGGTCATCGTCGTGGCCTTCGCTGAGTCTGTGGTTGTCGTTGTCGTGATCATCGTCGTGATTGTCGTCGCTGTGGTCTTCGAGCCACGTGGGGAAGGGGTCTTCGTAGCGCGCCCATGCGACCGGGCCTGCTTCGAGTTCGTCGTCGGTGAGCAGGCAGGCATCGAGTTCGCGGGTGAAAAAGTCTCGGTCGAGCTGAATACCGATGAAGACGAGTTCCTGGCGGCGGTCGCCCCATTTTCCAGCGTGCATGGCGCGAATTCGGGCGAGTGATTGAGGGTCGGTCGGCCACTCGTGCTGCGGCACGGCGGCCCACCATGTGCCGGCGACGCCGTTGTGGCATGCGGCGCCGGCTTGCGACCATGCGCCGACGTGGCTCATGCGGGTTGCGAGCCAGAAGAAGCCCTTTGAGCGCAGAACGCCCGGCCACTCGCGTTCGGTGAAGGCTTTGAAGCGGGCGGGGTGAAACGGGCGGCGTGCGCGATAGACGAAGCTGCCGATGCCGTACTCTTCGGTTTCGGGGGTGTGGTCGCCCGTGAGTTCACGCACCCAGCCGGGGGCGCGTTGGGCTTCGGCCATGTCAAAGAGACCCGTGCCAAGCACGCTGTTGAGTGGCACGTCGGCGTTGATCGAGCGGATGATGCGCGACCTCCGGTTGAGTCCGCGCAGGATTTCTTCGAGGCGCGTAACATCACCTTCGTGCACAAGGTCGCATTTGTTGAGCAGGATGACGTCGGCGAATTCGATTTGATCGACGAGAAGATCGACGAGTGCGCGGGTGTCACCTTCGCCCGCGACTTCGCCGCGATCGCTTAGAAGTTCGCGTGATTCGTAGTCGCGCAGAAAGTTGAGGGCGTCGACGACGGTGACCATGGTGTCGAGGCGGGCGAGGTCGCGCAGCGAGAGTCCGCCGTCGGTTTCGAAGGTGAAGGTTTGCGCGACGGGGAGAGGTTCTGAGATGCCCGTGGATTCGATGAGGAGGTAGTCGAAACGTCCGTCGAGGGCGAGCCGCGTGACCTCACGCAAGAGGTCTTCGCGCAGCGTGCAGCAGATGCAGCC
>CAZXXB010000326.1:0-3140 GCA_964644185.1 uncultured Myxococcota bacterium | reverse complement strand
AAGCGCCGTTCAATAAGCGAGATCGCAAGGTGAGTGATGTCAATTCCGATCCAGCGCCGACGCAATAGTTCTGCTGCGTGAATAGCCGTCCCACAGCCACAGAATGGGTCAAGAACGACATCACCTTCGTTGCTAGATGCTTCGATGAGTCGCTTCAACAACGCGAGGGGCTTTTGCGTCGGGTATCCAAGTCGCTCCTTTGCGTGAGGGCCGATGGGAGCGATGTCGTCGATAACATCCTGAAGTGCTACCCCCTGCATCGAGTCGAGGTACCGCTTAAATTGCGGAACGCCTGATCTTGCGGGCCAGGCGATAAGCCCCGCAGCATCAAGTTTTTCGAGCCCCTCATGAACGGTCGAGTATGTGATCCCCAGAGCCTCCATCAATTTTTTGGGGAGCGCCCAATGTCGTTTTGCGGCCGTAGGGTTGATCCCGCGCCACGGCTCACCCGACTGCCCGTGACGAACCCCAGCGCCGGTCAAGTCGCTCGTTCTATATCTCCGGCCCGATGCATCCACATGCCGATAAAATGCCTCAGTGTAAGTATCGCGGTAGCTCAAGAATTGCGGATTCCAGCGATAGCTGTCGGTTTTTGTATAAAACAGTATCACATCATGCACGGGGCCGTATCGCATGGTGCTATTATGGGCCGAGGTGCGTTTCCAGACGATTTCGCTTCGAAAATGTGAACCACCGAAAATCGAATCAAGCACGACCTTGAGATAGTGGCTAGCGGCTGGGTCGCAGTGAAGGTAAAGGCTGCCTGTGCTTTTCAGAACACGATGCAATTCGACGAGACGCACGGTCATCATGGCAAGGTAGGCAGATAAGTCATTTTTTCCCAGGTGTCGCACGAGCGATTCAAGCAGTACTGCGACGTCGCCGCGACCGCCGCGAACCACGTCGGGAACCGCGGATTCCGCCTCGTTACTCCAGTGCCACGTGTCTTTGAAAGCCTCTATCTGGGCGCTCGACTTCGACCCGGTCGGCTCTTTAAAAAGAACATTGTAGTCCGCCTGCGAGTTGAATGGCGGGTCGAGGTAAACTAGGTCGATACATGCATCGTGAATGTGCTCGCGCAGCACCGTCAGATTGTCGCCGTAGTGCAGGGTGTTTTCCATGCTCGTCTGATAACGAACCTCACCGCGTGCGGCAAGTGCTCGTCAGGCTCAACCACCACCGCCGCGCTTTGTCCCCTCGGACAGGTCGTACTTCAGCAGCCGACACTCGATCGCCCCGTTGAACACCGGTATGCGCGCCGAAGTACGCAGCCCAATCGCCTTCATCATCTCGGCGTTGCCCGCCAGCACATAGGCCTGCCAACCCGTCAACCGCTGCTTCATCAGGTCGCCCAGCAACTTCGCTGTCGCCGTCGCGCTCTCACGGCTACCCATCCGCTCGCCATACGGTGGATTCGTCACCATCACCCCCGCCGCCGATGCCGGAATCTTCAAGTCGCCAAGCGCACGCTGTTCGAAAATCACATCGCCAAACAAATCAACCCGCGCCGTGTTCTCTTTCGCCGCCTTGATCGCGCCTGCATCGCCGTCGTATCCGCGAATCGGGTACGGCAGCGAGCGCTTGCGCTGCCCCCTCGCCTCATCGAGCAGCCGCTTGAACAACGCCTCGTCGTAGTCGGCCCATCGCTGAAAACCAAACGTCGGGTTGAGCGAGCCCGGCGCGATGTTGAGCCCAATCAGCGCCGCTTCGACGCACAGCGTACCCGCCCCGCACATTGGGTCGATGAACGCCGACCTGCCATCCCACCCCGTCAGCAGCACAAGCCCCGCCGCCAGCGTCTCTTTGAGTGGGGCAGGGCCCGTCGCCAGACGATACCCCCGCTCGTGCAACCCCCGCGCCGTGCTATCGCGACTAATCGTGCAGTCGTGCCCCTCGATCACCACGTTGATCTGCACATCCGGATGATTCGCATCGACGCTCGGACGTTCACCAAGCACGCTCATCATGCGATCAACGATACCGTCTTTCACCTTCAGCGCCGTGTAATGCGTGTGCCGCAGGTCTTCAATCTCGGGCCTGCCCACAAAGACGCAGTGCACTGCAAACGTCTTACCCGCCCCAATCAGCGCCTCCCACGCCACCTCGGTCGTCTTCGCGTGCAGGTCGTCGCGCCCCTCGATCGAAAAATGGACCTCTTCGACGAGCACACGGCTTGCGGTGCGAAGCCACAGATTCGCGCGGTACAGCACCTCGGTGTCGCCCGAAAAACGTACCCCACCCGCGACGATGCGCGGCTCGATGCCACCAATCTCCGTGACCTCTCGCGCCGTGACCTGTTCGAGCCCACGCGCGGTGGGGGCAAATAACGTCAACACCCGTGTTTCTCCTCGCTCCGCGAGTTTATTCCGCCGCCGGAGTCGTGCGCTTCAGGCTCGCAAGCTCAGACACCTCGGCAGTGCCGTCGAGAATCGAGAGGGTCGATTCGCTCATGTCGTCGAGCACGTGCGCACGGGCATACGCCAGCGAGTAGGTGTTCACGATGCGATAGCCCACCGCCGCCGAGAGCGTGTTGCACGCACCCAGCGCGAATGTCTGATGGCAGCCGCCTTCGATATCAACCCACGTGTAATCAAGCGGCGAGCCCTCGATCATCGCGAACTCATCGGCCTGACCCACCTGGTCTTCGGTACCGCTCAACAACATGAAAGGCGTCTCGCACGTCAGGTAGCCGTCATCGCCAAACCACGACGCGCGGTACGTGCCCGCCATCGAGAGCGCCGCCACCACGCGCTCGTCACGCAGTCCCGCATCGAACGCATCCAGCTCGTCTTGCGAACACTTGTCGAGCTCGGCCTCCGCGCTCAGACAGCGCGTGCCGATTTGCTCCGTGTCAAACGTGCCCCCGACAATCGACCACATCGTGTGCGAGCCAAAGCTGTGCCCCGTCGCCAGCACCCGCGACGTATCGACCTGACCCTTCAATTCATCACCTTCCGGAAGATTCTCCAGAAGATTCATCGTCTGTGACAGGTCCTGCGAGCGCACCAGAAAAATGCTGAAATCGCGGTTGTCTCCGTCGCTCAACAGATTGCCAACATGGTCGGGTGCCGCGGCGACCCAGCCGTGCGTGGGAAAGTGGTACCTGCGCGCGCGTCTGCAGTACTTCAGGCTGGGCGATG
>CAZXXB010000325.1:2857-3163 GCA_964644185.1 uncultured Myxococcota bacterium | reverse complement strand
CCCCTATCCCCCTGTCCCCCTTTTCCCCAGTGAGGAAAAGGGGGGACGCGCGCGAGGAAGGTTGTAGGTGGGGAAAGAGTTGTCACCCCCGCCTCACATCCGTTCGGCGACCCCTGAGGGGTGGTTAGTCGCCGAGGCCGGCGTACATTTTGTCGATGAGGGCCTGGTAGTTTTTGGTGACGACCTTGCGCTTGAGCTTGAGCGAGGGGGTGAGTTCTCCGGATTCGACGGAGAAGTCTCCGGGGAGGATTTCGAATTTTTTGACGGTTTCGAATGAGGCGAGTTTCTGGTTGCGCTCGGCGATTT
>CAZXXB010000325.1:0-2847 GCA_964644185.1 uncultured Myxococcota bacterium | reverse complement strand
GATGAGTTGGCTGACCTGTGGGTTTTTGGCGAGTTCGTCGGGTGAGTTGAAGGCGATGCCTTGAGATTTGGCCCAGTTGGGGACGGCCTCGGGGTCGAGGGTGACGAGGGCGACGCAGTAGGGTTTGGTGTCGCCGTAGACCATGACCTGGCTGATGAACATGGAGGTTTTCATCAGGTTTTCGAGGCGTTGTGGTGCGACGAATTTTCCGCCGGCGGTTTTGATGAGTTCTTTTTTGCGGTCGGTGATTTTGATGAAGCCTTCGCTGTCGATTTCGGCGATGTCGCCTGTGTGGAGCCATCCATCGCTGTCGAGGGCTTCGGCGGTGGCTTCGGGCATTTGCCAGTAGCCTTGCATGTTCATGCGGCCGCGGATGAGGAGTTCTCCGTCTGGTGCGGTTTTGACTTCGACGCCGTCGAAGGCTTTGCCGATGGTGCCGAATTTGTAGCTTTCGGGGCGGTTGACGGAGGTGATGGAGTTGGTTTCGGTCATGCCGAAGCCTTCGAGGATGAGGACGCCTGCGCCGTGGAAGAATTCGGCGATGTCTTTTGAGAGGGGTGCACCGCCGGAGATGAAGAAGCGGAGGCGTCCACCGAAGCGGGCGTGTAGTTTTGAGAAGACGAGTTTGGTGGCGAGTGCGTATTGGAGGCCGAGGATTCCGCCTGGTTCTTCGCGGTGTTTGAGGAGGTATTCGCTGCGTTGTTTGCCGACGGCGACGGCCCAGCGGAAGATTTTGAGTTTGAGTCCGCCGGCTTCTTCGGCGCCGGAGACGACCTTCTGGTGGACTTTTTCGAAGATGCGGGGGACGGCGGCCATGAGTGTTGGGCGGACCTCGGCCATGTTGTCGACGGCTTTGGTGAGGCTTTCGGCGAAGGAGGTGGTCATGCCGAAGCGGATGGAGATGATGCTGAGCATTTTGGCGAAGGAGTGGGCGAGTGGGAGGAAGAGGAGTTGCTCGTCGTTTTCGTCGATGGGGAGGCCTTTTACGACGGTGTTTCCGCCCCATGAGAAGGCTTCGTGGGGGGTCATGACGCCTTTGGGGTTTCCGGTGGTGCCGGAGGTGTAGATGATGCAGGCGATGCTTTTTTCGGTGAGTTGTTTTTGAATGAGGTCGAAGCGGTCGGGTTGCTCGGCCATGAGTTTTTCGCCGCGGGCGATGAGGTCTTTGAAGGTCATGACCCAGTCGCCGTCGCCTTCGCCGTCGATGAGGATGACTTTTTCGACGGAGGGGGTGTTGGGGCGTTCGTCGCGGAGTTTTTTGAGTTGGGTTGCGTCTTCGGCGATGACGAGTCGCGAGGTGCTGTTGGCGAGGATGTAGGCGACCTGGTCGGGGAGGTTGCTGGGGTAGATGGTGACGGTGCTTGCGCCTGCGCCGACGATTCCGAGGTCGGAGAGGAGCCACTCTTCGCGGGTTTGGCAGAGGATGGCGACGCGGTCTGCGGGTGCGATGCCGAGGGAGATGAGTCCGTAGCTGATTTTGCGGGCGATGAGTTCGATTTCGGCCCAGGTTTTGCCTTGCCACTCGCCGTTTCGCTTGGAGCGCATGCCGATGGCGTTGGGCGTCTTGGCGGCGCGGTTGAGGAGCATATCGGTGATCGTGCGTTCAGTTGCGATGAGAGGTGCCATGGCGGTTGTTTTATCCCTTCACGCCCTGACCCGGCTGCGGGGTCGCAGTTGGCGCGATGACGACGGCAAAGCGTCGAAAACGATTGCGAAGTCAAAGACTTATCGCCGGACAGCTTGACGGAATTTGCCTATATCACGCGGTGGGTTGCGTCAAGCGAGTGAGGGTAATTGCGGCATGGCGAGGGGCGAAATGGGGCGGCAAGGCGAATTTTGTTGCACGCGGCGGGTAACTGGCCATATTGATGTCGAGAATGTGGAGGTTTTCTGACAATCGGGTGGCGCGTGGAAACGAACGTCGCCCGGTAAGGGGATAGCCGGATGTTGGACCGCTCGAACGCGAAGTATCTTTTGCCCAACGGCGTGACGCTGGGGAGCATGTTGTTTGGTTTTTACGCGATTCTGGTCGCGGCGTCGGCGCAGTCGCCCGAAGATTTTGGTCGGGCGGCGATTGCGGTGTTCATCGGTGGGTTGCTCGACAACCTCGATGGGCGGGTGGCGCGGATGACGAAGACGCAGAGCGAGTTTGGGGTGCAGCTTGATACGCTGGCCGACATGGTGACGGCGGGGTTGGCTCCGGCGTTTGTGATTTATCAGTGGGCGCTGTTTGAGTTGGGCTGGGTGGGGGTGTTGGGTTCGTTTGCGTTCGTGGCGGGTGCGGCGCTGCGTCTGGCGCGGTTCAACGTGATGGCGGCGCAGCATGTGCCGGGTTCGAAGCGGTTCTTTTTGGGGCTGTCGTCGCCGATGGCGGCGGCGACGATGATGGCGCTCGTGTGGGTGCACTCGACGCGGGCGGATGAGATGGTGATACATCCATTGCCGGTGCTGATGCTGGCGTTGGGTGTGGCGTATCTGATGGTGTCGTCGATACGGTTTTACACGTTCAAAGAGAAGACGCGGCTGACGCGGAACCTGATGATGGTGGCGGCGGCGACGCTGTTGACGTTGGGGTTCACGGTGGGTTGGCCGATGGCGTTTTTGATTTCGATTGCGCTGTACGTGGGGACATCGGTGGTTGTTGAGGTGGTGTTGTTGCGTCCGTCGGATGTGCGGCGTCAGCGTGAGGCGCGCGATGCGGCGGCGCTGGTGGCGATTGGCGAAGATGCGGATGAGTCGAGTGAGATTCCGGCGCTTCGCGTTTGATGGCTCAGCGTTAGTGGCTCTTCGTGGGCCCTCACCCCCGGTCTCACTTCGTTCGACCACCCCCTCCCCCCCTTCAGGGGA
>CAZXXB010000324.1:0-3183 GCA_964644185.1 uncultured Myxococcota bacterium | reverse complement strand
GCCTTCGGCGCAGGGGCGAGCCGCCCGGTCGTCCGCGGCCTGGCCGGCCCCCGCCACCTCACTGAGGCCCGCCGGCCCACCCGCGACCGTCGCGCCACCCCCAACTCGCGCGCCACCCCCAACCCGAAACGCCACCGCCTCTACGCCACCACACCCGTCCTGCAGCACGAACACATTCTCGGGGTCGTGGACAACGAGCGACAACCGCCCGCGCACGAACACCGGCTGCACCGCCACCTTGCCGAGCGCAATCACGCGCCGCTGCACATCGCCCATAAAACCATCAAGCCCGCCCGGTGCCGCCTCACGCATCAGCGCCTCGTAGCGCCCCGTCTCACCGCCCACCGTCCGCCGCGCCCCGCGCGCATACAGCATCGCCACCCGCTCGGGCACGCGCCGCATCACATTCACCGACGGGTCCGCAAGGCGAAACAGGCTCTCGCGCACCGCCTGCGTCGTGAACACCTCGGCGATGAACTCGTGCAGCACCGTCAGGCAATCACCCTCAAAACACCGCCGCTTGTCATGCGACAACGCCCGCCAACGCTGCCCCTCGCGCATCGACTCTTCGAGCCGCTCCACTCGTTCCGCAAACCCACTCATCGGTAATACCTCCCATACGCATCGAGCCCGCGCCGCATCGCCTCCGCGAGCGACCTCTCGTCGATTGGTCCTGTCACATTGATCGTGATCGCAACCGGAGTTGCGCCATACGCCCACTGCCACGCCTCATCGGTGTACGCGCGACCGCCATACCCGCCGTACGCGCGATACCCCCCGCCACCGCCAGAACGCCCACCGCCCGAGCCAGCGCGCGACCGCGACCCAAAGCCACCACCTGAGGCACCGCTCGACGCGTCACCATCCGAAGCGACATAGACCGCGCGCGCACCAACCCCGGCAATCGCCGCCACCGCAAGGTACTTCGCCCCCGCCGCCGCGTGCGCCGCCGCCACCGCCGGATTCAACGCCGCAAGCGCCGCCAGCGACTGCGCAAACTCCCACGCCGCTTCAGCCGCCGCCCGCTTCGCAATCGACGCGAGAATCTGCACCGTCGCCTCTTCCATCGCGTCGCCGAGGCTCTTCTGCTGATAGATGAACGCATCAACCGCCGCGTCGGTCGCAACCCGCATCGCCCCGTACGCATCGACGATGCGCGA
Source organism: uncultured Myxococcota bacterium (assembly GCA_964644185.1). Taxonomy (GTDB): domain Bacteria; phylum Myxococcota; class JAJVIH01; order JAJVIH01; family CAZXXB01; genus CAZXXB01. Next base: position 2,023 of record CAZXXB010000324.1, on the reverse strand, counting down.
GAACGTCGCATCGTACGCGTCACCAAGGGTACCGAGCATCGCCACCTGCGCCGCGACCTCAGCCTCGGTCAGCAATCCCGGCAACACCCCATCTGGCGCGCCACCTGCGGCACCGCCCGCCGCACTCGCGCCGACGAGACCCCCTCGTGCCGACGCACCACGCGAGGTTGCCCCCGCACCCAAAGCTCCACCACGCGACGTTGCGCCCGCGCGCCCGCCGCGATTCACCTGTGCCATCGTCACATCCCCTTATTTCACGCCCAATTGCCCAACGCGCCGCGCCGCCCGCCGCCGCGCCCGCGCTGCTTCTCCGCCCCACCTGTCTTGTGCTACTTTACCCAAGTTCGCTCCGCCGATTCACCCCGGTTCGTGAGGCACCCGATGACTCGCAATCCTCTTTCGGAAATTGTCTTTATCGTCGACGAAGCACCCGAAGGTGGATACACCGCCCGCGCGCTCGGCGAGTCGATTTTTACCGAGGCTGCAAACCTCGCCGATCTTCGCGATGCCGTTCGCGATGCCGTTCAGTGCCATTTCGACGACGGCGCAGCACCCTCGGTCATTCGGCTCCATTTCGTCCGCGACGAACTAATCGCGGCATGATTCTCACCCGCGACGAGCTGCTGCTGAGGCTTTTTGCAGCCTGAGCCGCCGCGCCCGCGCCGCCGCATCGCGCTTCATATCGGCCTCATACGCATCCGGATTCCACTTCGCGACGCGAATCTCGCCGCCGTGGCCCTCGCCCCACAGCCCATACGGCTCACCCGCGGCATTGACCCGCTCACCCGCCGCCTCACGCCCACGCAACAACACCTCAATGTTCCACACCCCCGAAGCGTCACGCTGCACCGTCGGCCACCGCCGCGTCTCCGCCATCAGCCACGTCGCCGAGATGCATCGCTGCAACCGAAACTGCTCACCCGACAACACCCACGCCGTCCCCTCACGCCCATGCGCAATCACAATCACGTCGCACGCCCCAAACCCCGGCACCCCGCGCCCCTCAGCCTCACGCACCACCTCTTCGCGGGAGCAATGCCAGAAACTTCGCGGAGCCGGATGTCGCGTAAGCCGCCACACCCCCACCGTCACGCATCGCGCCCCTGAAAGGCGACACACCGCAAACCCGCCCACCGCCTGCAACTCTGCGTCGTTCACCACCACACCCTCCTGTTGTTCCTCGCGCACGGCCCGCACACCACCCGCGCAAGTCTCGTCTCGCGGCCCAGCCTCACGAACCACGCCTTCTCTTGACACGCCGCGCCAACGCAACGAAACTCACGCGAATCACACCCCGAGCGCGCCCCTTAGAATCGAAACGGCGATTCGAGCATGCTCGTACAAAGAGGCTATCACCATGACGACTCGCTTTTTGTTTCTCCTTCTCACCGGCCTTCTCGCAACCTCTGCCCCCGTCGCGTTGACCGGATGCGGCGACGACGACGACGACGCGGCGGACGACGACGACGATGACAGCGCCGACGATGATGATGACGATGATGACGACGACTCGGCGGACGATGACGACGACTCGTTCGACGACGATGACGACGACTCGTTCGACGACGATGACGACGATTCGATCGGCGACGATGACGACGATTCGATCGGCGACGACGACGACTCCATCGGCGGCGACGACGATGACGACAGCAGCAGCGGCGCCACGGACGGCTTCAGCGCGTGCGCCGGCAAGAGCGCCGGCGACGCCTGCACCTACACCAGCAACGACTTCGATGAGCCGACAGTGATCAACGGCACGTGCGACACCGAGCAGGGCGGTCGCCAGTACTGTTGGGAAAACTAAGTCGCACAACGCGACCTGATTCTACGCGTCCGCAGCGTTACCCGCCCCGCCGCTCAGGCCGGGCGGGTTTTCTGTTTTTCCACCAGTCCTACTGCCACCGCGCCTGCCACCGCGACCCACTGCCACTGCGACCTACTGCCACCGCGACCTACTGCCACCGCACCTTGCCCCGACCGCAATCGGGCCGGACTTGACACGCCGCGCCCTCGCGATGAC
>CAZXXB010000323.1:0-3216 GCA_964644185.1 uncultured Myxococcota bacterium | reverse complement strand
GCATCGAGCACCAGCTCAACCCCCGCCCCCTTCGTTATCTCCATCACCCGCGCCTCAAAATCTGCGCGCGTATAATCAATGCAGTGCGCGACCCCAATCGACTTCAGGTACTCGTGCTTGCCAGTCGATGCCGTGCCAATCACCGTCGCCCCAATGTGCCGCGCAAGCTGCGTCGCCGCGATACCCACGCCGCCCCCCGCCGAATGCACCAGCATCGTCTCATGCCGCCGCAACCCACCCATCGCCACCACAAGCTGATACGCCGTCAGATAATTCACCGGCAGCGCCGCACCATCGTGCGCACTCATCCCCGCCGGACGCAAAAACACCTGATTCGGCGGAACAACCACCACATCGCTGTACCCACCAAACCGCGTCATCGCGAACACGTCTTTGCCCACGAGCGACGCATCACCCGTCGGCCCCACCTTATCCACCCGCCCCGCCACCTCATACCCCACCACCACCGGCATCGGCGGAAGGTCCTGATACAGCCCCAGCCGCCCCACGATATCCGCAAAATTGATCCCCGTAGCCTCGACGCGAATCCGCACCTCATTCCCCGTCGGCTCAGGGTCTGGCGCCTCACGCAACTCAAGCACCTCAGGTGCCCCCGCCTTCGGTATCCAAATCTGCTTCATGCCCGTGTCCCCTCTTCTCGTTGAGCCCGCGCCGTCGGAACCGTCGGCTTGCCGTGCTCATCAATCTCTACATACACCGCCTCTCCCGTCGTCACCGGCAACACCTTCCCCGTCATCCACCCCTCCGCCTCCACTCGCACCTTCACCGTCACCGACGTCCGACCCAACCGCACCGTCGACGTATAAAAACTCACCACGTCACCCACCCGTACCGGATGCAAAAACTCCACCTCGCGCATCACCACCGTCACCATCCGCCGAAACCCCTCATGCCGCGCGTGAATCGCCCCCGCCTGGTCGATGTACCCCAGAATCACACCACCAAATATCGTCCCCTGCCCATTCGTATCTCGCGGAAGTGTCGTAATCCGCAGCGCAAGCTCTTCACCCGGCAGCAGCCCCGTCGCACCCGTCGCACTCTTCCCTTCTGGCTTCCCTGCTTGCTTCCCTGCTTGCTTCTCGTCGCTCATCTCGGCTTCTCTTCTCTTTATTCTTCTCGTTCTGTTCTCGTTCTGTTCTCGTGACCCGTCTCTGCTCTTCGCTTCTCTGCTCGCGTCACCCGCCCGCTCGCACGCCACAACGCCTCAAAGCCGCGCGCGACACTGCCCCGTCGCGCCCCCCGTGGCAAGCCGCGCACGGCATGATATGAACCAGTCGAACGATGCGACGTTTCCGTTCGACCGGGGTGGCACACGGCGGGAGGTTCGCAATGGCGACGGCATTCGCAAACGAAAGACACGGCTCACAGCCTCACGGCACAAACGACCACAACACGCAGCACCACAACCAGGCAGGTGGCGACTGGCTCGCCCCATGGGAAAAGGCACGCCGCGGACTACTCGCAAAACGCGAACGCGCCGTCGCCGACCTGCCCCTGCGTTACCTGCGCCAAAGCACCCACTTCACCGTCCCCGCGAGCGACGAAGCCAAACTTCGCAAAGCCGCCCGCGACGGCTGCGCCGCCACCGCATCGCTCCTCGCAAAGTACCGCATCACCCCCGAAGACCTCGCCACCGCGCTCGATCTCCCCCTCCACGAAATCGAAGCCGAACTCGCCGCACCACCCAACGCCGCCCTCGTCCTCGTCGATGGCGAAGACGCCCAGGCCCTCCGCGACGACGTCGTCCTGCGTGGACGTCGCAACGCCGTCGCCGTCTTTCGCGAAGAAAACTTCGGCCCCGCACTCCGCTTCTACCGCCCAAGCGGACTCCACCTCGACTACTGCCTGCGCGACCTCGACGTCGTACTCACCGACACCGCCGCCCGCTCAGACTCGCGCACCAACCCCGCCGCCCACTCAGACTCCAACCAAAACGAAAAAAAATTTCCGATTGATGGAATCATCTGGCCCAAGCCCGAAAGCGTCGATGAACTCATCTTCATTGACGAACTGCTCGGCGAATTCGAGCACCGCATTGGCCTCGAAGAAAACCACCTCAAACTCCAGTTCCTCGTCGAGTCGCCAGCCGCCGTCGATGCACTTCCGCAAATGGCAAGCCGCACCCGCGATCGCCTCTGCGGCATCATCTTCGGCATCGCCGACTACGCCGCCTCGGTCGGCCTCCCCACCATCCGCAACGACCACCCCATCTGCGCATACGCCCGCGCCGCCATCATCAACACCGCCGCCGCCGTCGGTGTACCCGCCATCGACAACATGACCCTCAACTACCCCGTCGCCGACAAATCACTCTCCGACGACGCCAACCGCGCCCGCATCCTCGCCCGGCTGCGCGAAGCCTTCGACGACGCCACGAACGCCGCCAACCTCGGCATGACCGGAAAATGGGTCGGACACCCCCTGCAACTCTTCGTCGTCCGACTAGCCTTCCGCCTCGCCATGCCCACAAGCGAAGTCAATCGAGAAGTCGCCAACCTCAAAGCCTACGCAGGCGCCGTCGACGGCGAAAAAGGCACCACCGTCATCGCCGGCGTCATGACCGACCGCGCCGGAGACCGCCACACACGCATGCGCCTGCGCCGCGCCGTCGCACTCGGACTGCTCGACCCCCACGAGGCCCAGAAACTAGGCGTCATCACCCCCGCAGAAGCCGTCGCAGCCGCTTTGCTAACTTCCTAATGTGACGCGAGTGTGATTTGTTGCACCCACGCGACAGTGACGGTTCGGCCCGTGCAAACTGCACCGCCAACCCTCGGAGACAAGACGATGAAGAAAGACCTCTACGACATCGCCGAAATGCCCGCTGAAGGCCACGTCCCACCACGCATGCACGCCTTCACCGTCCGCTCAAACCGACTCGGCGCACCCGCGACCAGCCTCAAGCGCGAAATCGTCGACACCCCCGCACTCGCAGACGACGACGTCCTCGTCTACGTCATGGCCTCTGGCGTCAACTACGCAAACATCTGGGCCGCAACCGGCGTACCCCTCGACGTCATCGCCGCCCGCCGAAAAGCCGGCGCAGCCGAAGACTTCCACATCGGCGGCAGCGACGCCTCAGGCATCGTCTGGGCCACCGGAAAAAACGTCACCTCCGTCAAACCAGGCGACGAAGTCGTCGTCTTCTGCGGCACGTGGGATGAATCGTGCCCCACCATCAAAGACGGCGGAGAC
>CAZXXB010000322.1:2464-3223 GCA_964644185.1 uncultured Myxococcota bacterium | reverse complement strand
AACGCCGCGATGCCCTCATGCACGAGCCGCCCCTCGAATGGATACACGAACAGGTGCTCACCTTCTTCGGTCTCGCAAAGCTCAATGAGCAACTCACCCAATCGCGGAATCGCCGAAAGCCTCGCCTGCACCTTCAACACCGGCTTCGCCGCCCCCATCTCCTCACCGCGAAACTGCCCCCTCGCCGCCGCATCGAGCCGCTCGCGCACCGCCTGCGACAACCGCGTCGAAAACGGCATCCGCGCCCCCGCCCAGTGCGGTGTCTGCGTCGTCTTGCCACTCGCCTTGCGCACCCACGCCGTCAAATCGCGCAACTGCTCAAACCGCACCACCTGCCCCGCAAACACAAACGTGTCGCCCGGCCTCAGCTTCGACACGTAGTACTCCTCAATCTGCCCCAGCGTCGCCCCGTTGCGATACCGCACCGTCACCGACGACTCCGCCACAATCGTCCCAATGTTCAACCGATGCGTCCGCGCCACCCGCTCATCCGCCACCACAAACCGCCCCTCCTCATCCTCCACCACCTTGCGAAAATTCGGATACGCCCTCAGCGCCGCCCCGCCAAACCGCACAAGGTCGAGCGCCCACTCAAATTCATCCGCCGTAAGCTCGCTGTACGTCGCCGCCGCGCGCACCTCACCGAGCAAACCCTCGCGCGTAAACCCACCCGCACACGCGCAACTCACCATGTGCTGCGCCAACACATCGAGCGGATGCCTAAACGGCCTCCGTGGCTCAACCTCGCCCGCCATCGCC
>CAZXXB010000322.1:0-2368 GCA_964644185.1 uncultured Myxococcota bacterium | reverse complement strand
CCCGCTGCACAAGCCGCGCAACCCCCTGCGGCGAACCAATCTGCACAACCCGCTCGACCGGCCCAAAATCAACCCCCAAATCAAGTGACGACGTCGCCACCACGACTCGTATCGCCCCCGACTTCAGCCCCGCCTCGACCCGCTCACGCTCTTCACGCTCGAGCGACCCATGATGCAGCGCCAGCACCCCCTCCCACTCTGGCCGCGCCGTCAGCAGCCCCTGATACCAAAGCTCGGCCTGCGCCCGCGTATTCGTAAACACCAGCGTCGCAATCGCAGGGTCGAGCCAGCGCGCCAGCCCATCGCGCATCGTCAACCCAAAATGCCCCGCCCACGGAAACGCATCCACCGCCTCCGGCAACAGCGTCTCAATCGACAGCTTGCGCGGCACCTTCGCCCGCACAATCCGATACGCCCGCCCCGCCCCCACCGCGCACTGCGCCGCCTCTTCAAGATTCGCAATCGTCGCCGACAACGCCCACGTCTGCACCTGCGGCGCAATCGCCCGCAACCGCGCCAGCAGCAAATCGGTCTGACTGCCCCGCTTCGACCCCAATAGCTCATGCCACTCGTCGAGAATCACCCCGCCGAGACCCGCAAAAAGCTCACCCGCCGCGCGCTGCGACAACAACAGCGCCAGCGACTCGGGCGTCGTCAACAGCACATTCGGCAACCGACTCTTCTGCCGCGCCCGCACCGCCGCGCTCGTGTCGCCCGTGCGCGACTCAACCGTCACCGGCAACCCCAACTCGTCAACCGGCAACCTCAACGCCGCCTCAATGTCGCGCGTCACCGCCCGCAATGGAGACACATACAAGAGCCGCAACCCCTCAACCGACCCCGCCCCCTTTCCCTCCGCCTCATCCACCATCCGCGCCAGTGGACCAAAATACGCCGCGTACGTCTTACCCGAACCCGTCGCCACCTGAATCAGCCCCGACTCACCCGCAAGATACGCCCGCCACGCCTCACGTTGAAACGCGAACGGACTAAACCCCCGCCCCCGCATCCAACCCTCAAGGCGCGCCAGCGTCTTCACAGGCCACCACCGTTTGCGGCTGCGTCGCTACACCACCGCTGCATGACTACACCGTCGCGGAATGACTACACCGTCGCGGCATGACCACACCGCCGCCGCACGACTAAAACAGCGACATCTGTGGTGCCGCAACCTTGCGCTTCTGCGCCCGCGCCTCATCACGCGCCCCACCACCCGCATTCGCCGCCACCGCCCCCGTCGCCCCACCACGCAACCACTCTTCCACGAGCTGCCGCGCCACCTCGCTCTCCACCACCGGCGAACCCTCTGCCGCCGGTAGCTCAAGCATCCCATACAACGCGCGCACAATCGCCGACGCCAGCACGGGCGCCGCCACACCGCGCTCGGGTGGCACCACCCCCGCAACGAGCGGAGACACAAGCTCGGTCGCCCGCGACAGCCACGACGCCGTCGTACTCCGCTCACCAAAATCGGGCGCGTGCCGCAACAGCACCGCCGCAAGCGGGTCTGCCGTCGCCGCCACCTGCAACCACGACGCCACCAGCCCCGCCGCAAGCGCAGCCGGCGTGTCAACCGCATTCGCCAACAACGCCTCACGCAACGCCTCAACCCGCCTGTCGAGCACCCGACTCACCAGCGCCGCCATGATCGTCTCACGATTCGGAAAATACTGATAAAGCGAGCCGATACTCACCCCTGCCTCAGCCGCAATCCGATTCGTGCTCGTCCGCGCATACCCATCCACCAGCAGCAACCGCTCCGCCGCCGCGAGAATGCGCTCGACCGTGCGCGCCGCACGCGGCTGCACCGGTATCCGCCGTGGTTCCACGTGCGGCACGGGCGTCGGTGTCAGCTTTGTCTCCATCGCACTTCCCTCGCGGCGTTCGCCTGCCATGCTGGCCCTCACCCGCACGGTCACTTCACAAACTCAGTCACTTCACACACTCGGTCACTTCACACACTCAAACACTTCACACACTCGATCGTTTCACGCGCTCTCACGCGGGCCACAAACCTATCGTCATGTAATGTAACGTATTCGACACACCCGCACAACCCCTTATTTTTCCACATCTTCCTGTGGAATCCCCCCGCTCCCTGTGGATTCCGTCACACAACCCACACCTGTGGAAAATACCTGTGGATTCCCACTGTGGAGACGCGCCCATTTTTCCAGCACCACCACACCCATCACCGACGCACCTTGCTGTCGATTGTGACAAACCACTCCCAGCCCTCCTCCTCCCCACCCACACACACTTCAAACCCCACCCTCATCGCACCCCCCCCATCGCAACCCCACCCCCATCGCAACCCCACCCCCATCGCAACCCCACCCCCATCGCAGCCCCTCGCGCGCCACGCGAG
>CAZXXB010000321.1:2762-3243 GCA_964644185.1 uncultured Myxococcota bacterium | reverse complement strand
ATCACATTCTGCGCCTTGTTCAGCAATTGCGGATTGCCCCGCGCCACCGTGCTTGCGACGAAATTGATGCCACCACCGATGGTAAGCATCCCCGCCGCGACCGCGTCTGAAGCTCTCGCCTCCCGCACCGATACGAGCGCCATCAACACCGCAACCGCAACACCGACCCATCCCGACAACCAACCGCGCCCCCGTTTTCCAACCTCGCTCGCTTTTCCAACCTCGATCCAACTTCCGAACAGCCGCAACCCGCGCAACCGCACACGCGCCCCCGCTATTCGACAACCGAACCACCCGAAACATCTGACGCAACATAAGGGTTCCCTATCCCGCTGGATCATCACCAGCGTGCAACGTGTTTTTGGGGGGCTGACGCCTATCTTCCTACCCGCTTCCCCACCGTCCAACAAGCACAACCTTCGCCCTCCCTCGCCCCATCCCACCTCGGCCCTTCCACGGCCCCCTCCGCGTAGGGGCGCGA
>CAZXXB010000321.1:0-2673 GCA_964644185.1 uncultured Myxococcota bacterium | reverse complement strand
CCACCGGTCCCACTGGTCTCACTGGTCCCACTGGTCTCACTGGTCCCACTGGTCTCACTGGTCCCACCGGTCCCACTGGTCTCACTGGTCCCATTCGCCACGTCACACATCCCCCCCCTCGCGCCGCCTACCCCCACTCACAATCCACTGCACCGGCTCGCGCGCCCCTCTGCACCCTCCCTGCGTTATGCGGGGAGGGTCGGCGTCCTCGCCGGGGAGAGGTGCTTTCGCCACGACCTCCCGCAACACCCCCGCCCCGCCACGCTCCGCGTAGGGGCGCGATTCATCGCGCCGCCAGATCCCGCGCGTTTGCGTCGATTTCTATAGACTTCGCTTCCCTCTCGTTCCCGATTCAAGCTAGCCTGACGGTCGAACCACGGGGCTATGCAACGATGCTCAGCGAAGTTTCGACGCTCTATGCTATCAGTCGCGCCGTATTCGGCGTTGGCAAGACGATCTCCGCTGCGATCTCCGAAGGCCGCCGCGCAGGCAACCCCGCACTCTTTGAAGGCGACATCGTCAACGCCTACGATGAAGCGCTCACCCGATTCGTCGAGCACCTCGAGACGACTGAACCGCACCTGCATGCGGTGTTGATGGAATGTCGCGACAAAAGCCCAGCCGGGCTCTTGATTACCGAGCACATCGAAACGATCACGCTCGGCGCGTGCCAACTCTGCAACCCCGACGACTACGAGGCTGCCAAACGCGCGTTTGCCGACGTGTGGCCCATCGCCAACGTCGACCATCGAAACGACCTCAACGCGGCGTTCTTTGCGGTCATCGACAACCACCTCCAAGGGATCATCAACCAACACGGCCGGGCGGCTCATACCTTGACGCAAAAGGGTATCAGTGAGGTTCACGGCAAGGTTAGCGATATTGACCGAAAAGTCGATGCACTACTCGTCGGGGGCGCGATGCCCCCCACCTCCAACCTCCCCCATTTTCCCGACCGCCAAATCGGACGCGAAACCGAGACCGCCGCCGCCATCGCCCCCCTCACCGACCGTCCACTCCTCGTCATTCACGGCATGTCAGGCGGCGGAAAAAGCCTCTTCGCAAGCCACCTCGCTCACACCCTCGCCGAAGAACCCAATCGCTTCACCCGCGCGCTCTGGGTCACCGCCGGCGACGACTTCGCAACCACAGTCTCCGGCATCGAGCAGGTGCTCAAGCACCGCCCACCGCCCGACGCCACCCCCGAACAGCGTGCCGACCACCTGCGCGGACTACTCGCGAGCGCGCCAACCCTGCTGGTGCTCGACAACGCCAACACCGCCGACAGCCTCAAAGCCGCCACGCGACTGGTCGACGCCAACTCAGCCACCCGCATCATCGCCACCTCGATTCACGGCGACGCATCGCTGCTTGAGACCTCCCGTTTTCATCTGCCCGATGTGCAAAAACCCCTCGCGCTAGAAATCCTCGGCCACTACCTCGGCAATACCGATGCAACCGAAGAGCAACGCACGCAGCTTTGCGACCGCTGCGGAAACCTTCCGATGGCCCTCAAGGTCGCCGCGTCGTACTGCAAAGAAGCGGGCGTCTCGCAGACACTCGCCATTCTCGACGCGCCAGAGATCGCGCAGCTTGAAGACGCCGACAAACGCGGCTTTCAATCGATCTCGAAACTCCTCGACGCCGCACTCAATGATACCCGCTGCACGGCAGAGGCGAAGCGACTTCTCGTCATTTTCGGAATGCTCGGTGGCGACACGATACCGCGCGAGCACGTTGCGGCGCTGAGCGAGATAACACCCCCGCAATTCACTCCCGCGATCCGCTACTGGAAATCGTTCGGCATCGCAGACACGGTGAATCTCGATGGCGAAAACGCGCGCTTAAATCCGTTCCTCCGCATCCACAGCCTCATCCGCGCCGACGCGGCAACGCGCTTCGATACGCTCGACCCAGAAGACTCAATCCGTACCGCATGGCTTAATGCGTTGGGGCGTGCGATTAGAGAGTCGTACGATGAATACAACACCGCGAAAGCTGACGAGGCGGTCAGCACGTACAGGGTGCTAAGTGGTCACTTTACTCGAGCGCTCGACGCTCCACCGTCAACGTATAACACACGGCAACTCTCTGTTTGGCACGGCACGTTCGCCGAATGGTTAAGACGCGACGGTCGTCTCGTCGAGGCCGAGTCGTGGCTGCAACAGGCCATCGCGATTGTCGAAGAACTTGACGACAAGCCTCACCTCGCCGCCGCCTACAACAACATGTGCGGTATAGAAATGGCTCGCGGTCGTCTCGACGAGGCCGAGTCGTGGCTGAAAACTGCCATCGCGATTGGCGAAGAGCTTGTCGACAAACCGAACCTCGCGATCCGCTACAACAACATGAGCCAAATCGAACACGATCGCGGTCGTCTCGACGAGGCCGAGGTTTGGCTGAAGAGGGCCATAGCGATTGACGAAGAGCTTGGCGACAAGCCCAATCTAGCCGCCGCCTACAACAACATGAGCCAAATCGAATACGCTCGCGATCGTCTCGACGAAGCCGAGTCGTGGCTGAGCAAGGCCGTCGCGATTGGCGAAGAGCTTGGCGACAAACCCAACCTCGCGACCGCCTACAACAACATGAGCCAGATCGAATACGCTCGCGGTCGCCTCGACGAGGCCGAGTCGTGGCTGAAAACTGCCATCGCGATTGGCGAAGAGCTTG
>CAZXXB010000320.1:0-3267 GCA_964644185.1 uncultured Myxococcota bacterium | reverse complement strand
GCTACCCAGCGTCGTGGTGCGTGTGGTAGACGGTCGAGACCGTGATTCGCCTTCTCGAACATGTCGTCGCGCGCAGCGGTGCGATTTCCGCGTGGCTCGTGCCCCTGATGATCGTCGTCGGGGCGGTCAATGCCCTCTTGCGTTACGCCGGAAAAATCGGTGGCGAGCGGCTCAACTCGAACACGTGGATTGAGGCGCAGTGGTATCTCTTCGCGCTGATCTTCTTGCTTGGTGCGGCAGATACGTTGCGAGCGAATGCTCATGTGCGGGTTGATTTTGTCCACGCGCGGTACTCGCCACGGTTGCGGGCGTTCAACGAGTTGGCGGGGACGCTCGTGTTTCTGATGCCGTTTTGCGTGGGGATGCTCTACGTGACGGTGCCGTGGGCGCTGAATTCGGTGGCGGCGCGTGAGGTGTCGCCCGACCCGGGTGGGCTCGCGCGGTATCCGCTCAAGTTGGCGGTTCCATTGGCGTTTGTGCTGCTTCTCATGCAGGGGGTGGCGGTGGCGATGCGGTCGTGGGGTGAGCTGCGGGGTGGTTCGAGAGACGGGCAGGGGGCGAGGCGATGATCGAGTTCTACCTCGAAGATGTGCTGCCTCCGCTGATGTTTCTGGGGTTGGTGGTGTTTCTGGCGTCGGGGTATCCGGCGGCGTTTGCGATTGCGGGGGTGGCGATGGTGTTTGCGGGGGTGGGCATCGCGACCGAGATGTTTGAGCTATCGCTCTTGTCTGCGATGCCCGACCGGCTTTTCGGCATCATGTCGAACTACGTGCTGCTGGCGGTTCCGTTTTTTGTGTTCATGGGGACGTTGCTCGAGCGGTCGCGGCTCGCCGAAGATTTGTTGCAGACGATTGGTGAGCTGTTCGGGTCGTTGCGCGGTGGGCTGGCGTTGGCGGTGGTGCTGGTGGGTACGCTGCTGGGTGCGGCGGTAGGTGTTGTGGGGGCGAGCGTGATTGCGATGGGGCTGATTTCGCTGCCCGTGATGCTGCGGTACGGATACAACCCGGCGTTGGCGACGGGGGTGATTGCGGCGTCGGGCACGCTTGGTGCGATTATTCCGCCGAGTGTGGTGATGGTGGTGTTGGCGGATCAGATGGGGGTGAGCGTGGGCGACCTGTTTGTGGGGTCGCTGGTGCCGGGGCTGATGCTGGCGGGGTTGATTGGGCTCACGGTGGCGGCGATTGCGCTGGTGTTTCCAGAGGCGGCACCGGCGTTGCCGGCGGAAGCGCGGACATTGCGGGGGGTGGCGCTGCTGACGCGGACGTTGAAGGTGATGATTCCGCCGCTGCTGCTGATCGTGGTTGTGTTGGGGAGTATTGTTGCGGGGGTGGCGACGCCGACGGAGGCGGGGGCGCTGGGGGCGGTGGTGGCGCTGGTGCTGGCGGGGGCGGCGGGGCGGCTGACGTTGTCGATGGTGCGTGAGGTGTCGGTTGAGACGATGCGGCTCAGTGCGATGGTGATGTTTCTGCTGGTGGGTTCGACGGCGTTTGCGCTTGTGTTTCGCGGGGTTGAGGGTGATTTGTGGCTCGGTGATTTTCTCGCGCTGTTGCCGGGCGGGGCGATGGGGCTCGTGGCGTTCGCGGTGAGCCTCGTGTTTGCGCTCGGGTTCTTTATCGATTTGTTTGAAATCGCGTTTATTATCGTGCCGTTGCTGCTGCCGGCGTGTCGCGAGCATGGGGTTGATCTGGTGTGGTTTGGGGTGGTGCTGGGGATGATTTTGCAGACGTCGTTTTTGACGCCTCCATTTGGGATGGCGCTGTTCTATCTGCGTGGGGTGACGCCGGGGCACGTGCCGACGACGGCAATCTACTGCGGGGTGGTGCCGTTTATCGTCGTTCAGGTGTTGGCGACGCTGCTGGTGATTGCGTTTCCGTCTTTGGTGACGCGGGTTTAGCGGGCGACGTGGCGCGACGGTCAGGGTCGGGTGAAGAAAAGCTCAAGCTCGGCGCCGATGCTGGTGACGGCGGCGTCGATGAGGCGGAATCCGTGTTCGGCGGAGGCGAGGGAGGGGTCGCTTGCCATGCGTCCATCGGGGTAGCGGCGCTTGAAGTCGGCGGCGGAAAAGACGCGGTTGTCGTTGCCGATGGTGAGGTCGGGTTTGGCGAAGGGCTTGAAATGATTGGGGTAAAGGGCGGCGGTGACGGAAATTTCGGCGGGGGTGGCGTGGTAGCCTTCCCACTCGCCGAAGAGTTCGCGGGCGAGTTTGTAGACGGGTTCGAATTGCCACCAGTTGACTGAGGCGCAGCGCACGTCGGCTTCCATGTAGATTTCGGAGAAGGCGGCGGAGAGGGTGGCGGTGTTTCCACCGTGGCCGTTGATGAAGAAAAAGTGAGTGAATCCGTGGCGATGCAGGCCGATGACGGTGTCGCGCAAGATGGCAATGAGGGTGGTGGGGCGCAGGGTCATTGAGCCTGCGAAGGCCATGTGGTGCTGGCTCATGCCGACGGAAATGGTGGGGGCGACCCAGGTTTGGGTGGTTTCGCCGACGCGAAGGGCGATGCCATCGGCGCAGAGGTGGTCGGTGCCGAGAAAGCCTGATGGGCCGTGCTGTTCGGTGCTGCCGATGGGGATGATGATGAGGGGGCGGTTGCGGACGGTGCGCTCGATGTCGTGGGTGTTGGCGAAGCGAAGCTGCATGGTGATTTCCGTGTCTTTTTTGGGGATTTTTTGGGGTCAGGCGGCGGCGGCGCGAAGCTCGGGGGGTGTGTTGTGCGATGCAGGAGTCTGCGAGGCTGTATTCTGAGAGGAGGGGGTTTGGAGTCCGTGAATGAACATGCGGGCGAGTTGTGAGGCGGCGTCGCTGAGGGCGTAGTGTTTGCGTTCGCCCATGGCCCACGCGAGAGTTGTCTCGTACATGGCGCCGAAGATGGCGCGCTGGACGACGCGGGGGTTGTATTCTGGTGCGATGAGATTTGCTTGTTGGGCGTCGCGGATGGCTTCGGTGAACATGCGGAGAAATTCGAGGAAGGGCTTGGGGCGGTACTCGCGCATGAACTTTGAACTCTGGCGCAGCTCGACGGTGAGGACTTCGGCCATTTCCGGAGCTTTTTCAAAGAGTTCGAGCTGGTAGCGGATGATGGTTTCGAGGCGGTCGAGTGGGTTGTCGATGCCTTGCAGGCGCTCTTTGCAGAGGGCGATGAACCACGACATTTTTTCTTCGAAGATGGAGATGAGAATGTCGTCTTTGTTCTTGAAATACAGGTAGATAGTGCCGTCGGCGACGCCTGCGGCTTTGGCGATTTCGCTGACGCGGGCGTTGTAGAATCC
>CAZXXB010000319.1:0-3273 GCA_964644185.1 uncultured Myxococcota bacterium | reverse complement strand
GTCTTAGAAACCTGAGGCGTGTCGTGGTGGTTTTTTGACACCCCTCCGCCCCCTCCCCCGACCCCCGCACCCGCCATCGCGCCAACCCCCGCACCCGCCGCACCCGCCGTCACCCCACCGCCCACCGCGCCAAGCGTACCAAATTGCGTCAAAAACCGATCATCCCCGCCGCACCCCACCCACACGAGCTGCGCCACACCACGCGCGATACCAAGCTGAAACGCCAGCAACTGCGTCACATGCAACACCAGCAACAACACCGACGTCTGCGCCAGCGACCCCACGTTGAACCGCTCATGCACCTTGCGCGCGTACCACCCCAGCATCGCAAGATACAACGCAAACCCGCTCGCCAACACCAGCGGAAACAACCTGTCGGCCGCCACCAGCCCCGCCAGCAACACCGCCGGAAGCAACGCCGTCACAACCCGCGACGGCATCCGCAAATTCAACTCCGGAAACCGCACAAAAAACGTCCCATCATTCCGCGCCCGACAAAAACTCTGCCCAAGAAACTCACGCAACCGATCTGGATACCGATCATGCCGCACCGCAAGCCCCGGCAGCCGCACAAACCGCGTGAACTCACTCGCCCGCAAGCAAAACTCTGTCTCGGCCAACGGCCCCGGAACATCCGGCGTCGGCAACCCCGCCTCTTCAAACACCGCCCGCGTCAACACGCAGTTGCTAAATGGCAAATCACTCCAGTGAATCTCCCGCACAAAATGCTCACGCGTCGGCCATATCGAGTCGAGCACCAGCTCGCGCGTCATGCGAAACGCGAGCCGCGCGGCAGCGCTCGCCCTGTACGGCGTCTCTGGCCCCGTCGCAGCCACCGCCTCATCTGCCGGCAACGACAACGCCGCCTCGACCCACCCCGCGTGCGGCACCACATCGTCGCTCAAAAACGCCACCCGCGGCGCATCCGTCTGCCGTATCGCCAGCATCCGCCGCACGTTCGGGTGCGTCGCCCCACACACCACCCAGTGCAATCGAAATGGCAAACTCGCCGGGTCTGAAATGCCCGAATCACCCGCCGCACCCACCACCCACAACGCAATCTCATTCGCCCGTGGCGACGCCGCAAGCGCCGCCACAATCTCGCCCACCCGATTCGGACGCGTACACGGCACGATCACCGCAAGCTGCACGCCCGCCTCGCCGTGACTGCTCTGTTCGCGCTCGCTCATCGCCTCACTGCATCGCCTTCCGCAACAAACCTACGCATGCCGCCTGAAAAACTCGATCAAATGCTCGTTCACGAAACCCGCCTCTTCGTGCTGCACCCAGTGCGTCGCCCGCTCAATCAAAAACAGATCAACCTTGTCGCACAGCGCCGCACTCTCACCCGCCATCTCGTACTTCAAATACGCGTCTTGCTTACCCCACAAAATCATCGCCGGAACCTCTATCCGCGCGCTCCTGAGTCGCGGTGGACGCGTGCGAAACGCCGCCCGATACCAGTTCAGCATCCCCCGCATCGCCCCCGGCTGCTGCCACGCCCGCCGATAGTGCTCGAGGTCTTCATCGCTAAACGCACCCGCGTGCGCCGACCGCTGCACCCCCCGCAACGCAGGCTCGCACCCGTTAAAAAGCAGCGCCTGCTCGGGCAACCATGGAAGCTGAAAAAAGAACATGTACCAGCTTCGCGAAAGCTGCGACGGCGTCGCGAGGTTCCGCAAAAACACCTGGTGGTGCGGCACATTCAGCACCGCAAACCCCTTCAACTTTTCTGGATACGCATTCGCAAGCCACCACGTCACCGCCGCCCCCCAGTCGTGCCCCGCCACAAACGCCCGCTTGCGCCCAGCAGCCTCAATCAACCCCGTCACGTCACGCGCCAACGTATCAATCGCATAATGCTTCGCGCACCGCGGCTTGTCTGAAAGATTGTAACCCCGCTGGTCGGGTGCCATCACCCGAAACCCCGCCGCCGCAAGCGCACCAATCTGCCGCCGCCAACCATACGAAAACTCCGGAAACCCATGCAGCAGCACCACCAGCTCGCCATGCTCGGGCCCCGCCTCGACCACGTTCAGCCGCACACCGTTTGTATCGATCATCCGCGCCGTCGCGCCCGCGATTGCCGTCGCACCCGCAAGGCTGGCCGATCCCGTTGCTGTCGCTATCGTCGTCGCTGTTGTTGTCGCCATACCACTGACTCTCGCTCGCGTCGTGACCTACGTCAATCGAAACCTCTGCATATACCCCACACGGGTTTGCACGCGACGCCTCTCGGTGTATCGTTTCGAGCCTCATTCAACGGTATCTGTGGGCGCTCCCCCCCCTCTTCGGGCGGTAACTTCTTCGGGCGGAAACTCGGGTTCATGTCGCGTAAACTCACCATTCTGCTCATCGACGACGACAACGCCGTCCACACCATCCTCAAGCGCCGCCTGGGGCACGTCTACGACTTCATTCCCGTCACCAACGGACTCGACGCACTGCGCGCCCTTTCCGACTCTGAGCGCATCGACGTCATCCTGCTCGACCTCGTACTGCCCGACATCGACGGTATGAAGCTGCTCGAACGCATCCGCCGCGAGCACCCCAACACCCCCACCATCATGCTCACCGCCCACGGCTCGGTCGAAAACGCCGTCGCCGCCATCCGCACCGGAGCCTACGACTACCTCACGAAGCCCATCGAAACCGAAAAACTCCTCGCCACCCTGCGACACGCCATCGAACACCAGCGCGTCCAGCGCGAACTCGCCGCCCTGCGCGACGCCGTCCGCGACGACTACGGTTTCGACAACGCCGTCGGACGCAGCCCCTCGATGCTGCGCGTCTTCCAGCTCGTCCGCCAGATTCTCGACGCCAAGTCACCCGTTCTCCTCACCGGAGAATCCGGCGTCGGCAAAGAAGTCATCGCCCGCGTCCTGCACTTCAACAGCCACCGTCGCGAAGCCCCCTTCGTCGCCGTCACCTGCGCCGCCATCCCCGAAGAGCTCCTCGAAAGCGAACTCTTCGGACCCGAACAAGGCGCCTTCCCCGGCGCACTGCAACGTCGTGTCGGCAAGTTCGAAGAGGCCCGCGACGGCACCGTCTTGCTCGATGAAGTCGGCGACATGGCACCGCGCCTTCAGGCAAAACTCCTCCGCGTCCTGCAAGAACGCGAATTCGAACGCGTCGGGGGCAGCACGCGACTGCCGCTCGAAGCGCGCATCGTCGCCGCCACCAACCGCGACCTCGAAGCCGCCATCAAACTCGGAGAATTTCGCGAAGACGTCTACTACCGCCTCAACGTCATCGCCATCGAGGTACCTCCCC
>CAZXXB010000318.1:0-3291 GCA_964644185.1 uncultured Myxococcota bacterium | reverse complement strand
GTGGGGGCGCTTGTGAATCTTTATTGTGAGATGGCGCCGCCGGTGGCGCCGATTGAGCGGTTGAAGCCGACGGAGACGAAGCGGGCGGGTGAGGTGTGGTTGAATGAGCCGCCGAGTGGCACGCCGTCGCAGCGGGTGGCGTCGCCGAATGAAGAGGTGCCGGTGTTGATCACGGCGGATGATCTGGTGCGTGAGATCAATCGGTTGCGGGCGCGGGTGAAGGTGGGGGCGTTGCAGGTGCATGAGGGGTTGGCGCAGGTGGCGGAGCAGAAGGTGCGGGCGATGGTGCGTGATGGTGCGGTGGCGCATCGCAACGAGGGTGCGGGGGGGCTAGAAGAGCGGCTCGCGCAGGCGGGGCTGCCGGTCGAGGCGGCGGCGGAGAACCTCGCGTTTCATCATACGTTGACAGAGGCGCACGCGGCGCTGTTGGGGTCGCCGGGGCATCGTGCGGCGTTGTTTGAGCGGGGCTACACGCGGGTTGGGGTGTCGGTGTTGCCGGCGCGGGGTGGGGTTTTCGTGGCGGAGATTTTTGCGCGTCCGGCACCGAAGCTGGAGGACCCACTGGCGGTGCGCAAGGCGGTGTTTGCGCGGCTTGATGGGGCGTGCAGTGGGCGGTTTGGGCGCGATGCGGGGGGGCACGTGGTACGGGGTGGTGATCTGACGCAGAAGGCGTTTTCAGAGAGTGCGGGGTTGACGAGACTTGCGGCGACGCATGCGCAGGCGAGCGCGGATAGAAAGGCTCCGGCGCCGGGTGACACGACGCGGTGGATAGCGTTTCGCGCGCGTGGAGAGGCACCGACGGCGAAGGTGGAGGACACGCGGACGTTTGTGATTGACCCGCGTGTGAGTTTAGAGCGGCAGATGCAGGGCGACGTGCCGTGTGTGAGTCGGGCGGCGGGTGTGGGGGTGGCGCGCAGTGATCGCACGGGGCGGACGGTGGTGCTGAGTGATGATGCGGGTGCGCCGCGCGAGGTGCGCGTGGCTCCGCGAGAGGATGAGCCGTTTGTGTTTCACGTGACGGTGGTGTTTGGCGATGAGCGGTGATGAGCAGGGCGCGACGCGTGAGCCACGCGAGGCGGCGGTTGAGAAGGTGATTGACGCCGACGAGGCGGGGCAACGGCTTGATCGCTATTTGCGCAAGCGGCTGACGGGGACTCCGTTGTCGGCGTTGCATCGGATGTTGCGCACGGGGAAGGTGCGGGTGAATGGGGCGAAGGCCGAGGGTGATGCGCGGCTGGCTGAAGGGGATCGCGTGAGCGTGCAGATGCCGCGCGAGACGTTTGAGCATGATGCGCGGCAGAAGGTGCGGGCGAAGGCGGTGTCGGAAGATGTGGCGCGGGTGGCGGCGCAGCGGTTGCAGGTGCTGTATCGCGATGATGACGTGCTGGTGATCAATAAGCCTTCGGGTTTGCTGATGCACCCTGGTGCGGGGCATGAGCACGAGCCGACGCTGATTGACCTGATCTTGGCGGCGTATGACCGGGGCGACGGCGAGAGCACGTTTCGTCCATCGCTCGTGCACAGGCTTGATCGCGAGACGTCGGGGGCGGTGGCTGTTGCGTTGTCGGGGCCTGCGTTGCGCAAGCTTGCGGAGATGTTTCGTCGGCACGATGCGACGAATGGGGTGACGAAGCAGTATTGCGCGATCATCTGGGGGACTCCGCGACCGGCGAAGGGGACGATCATTGCGCCTGTGGTGCGTGAAGATGCGCCACATGCTGGGGCGCGCAAGGTGAAGGTTGCGGCGGCGGGTGGGCAATATGCGGAGACGCGGTATGAGACGGTGACGACGGGCAAGGGTGCGGCGCTGGTGCGGCTCGTGATTCGCACGGGGCGGACGCATCAGATACGGGCGCATCTGTTGTCGCGGGGTCTGCCGATTGTGGGTGACCCGCGGTATGGCATCGAGCATTTGCCGCCGACGTTTGCGCCGTCACCGGCGATGCGGGTGGTGTTGTCGCAGGCGAAGCGGCAATTGTTGCACGCGGCGATGTTGCGGTTTCCGCATCCGACAAAGGCGGGGGTGTGGGTCGAGGTGAAGGCGGGTCTGCCAGACGACATGGTGGCGATGGCGAAAGCTTTGAAGCTCGACCTCACGCATCTTTAGATTTTTTGGGCGGGGGGAAGCGTGATGTGGGGGATGGGTTCGTTGCCGTCGGCGCGGGGCGTTGTGGGGTCGCCGTCTTCGCGGCGCATGGCGGCGATGGTGCCGAGCATGAAGGCGCGAATCTCGGCGAGGGTGGCGGTGGGGTCGTCGCGGTAGCGGCTCATGGGGATGCGGTCACCGCAGCGAAAGCGGACGGTGGTGTTGGGGAGGTTTCGGAACATTCCGCGAAAACCGGCGGAGGGCCAGAGTCCCTCGACGACGACGGGGATGATGTCGGCGTTGGTTGACTCGGCGATGATGTTGAGTCCGCCGGTTTTGAAGGTGCGCAGGTGTCCATCGCGGGTGCGGGTGCCTTCGGGGTAGATGACGACGCTGATTTGTTCGGGTTCGACGCGGCGTGCGAGGGCGGCGATTTGTTCGCGGTTGTAGGCGGCGCCTTTGCCACGGTGGACGAAGGCCATGCCGGCGACGCGCGAGCCGGCGGAGATGATGGGCAGGCCGTATTTGAGGGTGTGTTTGAGGACGAAGTGGGGCTTTGAGGTGGCGACGAGGGCGTGGAGGACGGCGGGGATGTCGAGCATGCTCTGGTGGTTGACGACGAGCACGACACCGCCCGGAGTGGGTAGATCGCCGTAGCGGATGAAGCGGACGCCGCAGATGGTGCGCAACAGGGTGACCATGATGGCGGCCCATGCGCGCAATCCGACGACGTTGTAGCGGGGGTCGCCGCGCGTGAGCCAGCGGTAGGGGAAGAGGAAGGCGCGGATGTAGAAGAGGTCGAAGAGGATGGAGACGGGGATGTAGATGAGCCACATGAGGGTGACGCGAAGGGCACGCGAGACGCGGGCGAAGAATGGTGCGGGGCGGCGTGCTGGCTGCATGGGCTGGGAGGGTATCAGAATGCGGAACCGATACGAAAGTTCTTTCACCCCCGCCTCACGTCCGTTCGGCGACCCCTGAGGGGTGCTATCACCCCCGCCTCACCTCCGTTCGGCGACCCCTGAGGGCAGTTCTTTCACCCCGGGTTTGCATCCGCAAACCCACCCCTGAGGGGTGCTGAGCTTTCACCCCCGCCTCACCTCCGTTCGGCGACCCCTGAGGGGTGCTGAGCTTTCTCCCCCGCCTCACGTCCGTTCGGCGACCCCTGAGGGCAGTTCTTTCACCCCGGGTTTGCATCCGCAAAC
>CAZXXB010000317.1:594-3303 GCA_964644185.1 uncultured Myxococcota bacterium | reverse complement strand
GCGGCGTCGGCGGCGCGGACGCGGTCGACGTGGTGTTCGGGGAGGTTGAATTGTGCGGCGATGGCGCTGATGACGCCGATGTCTTCGAGGTAGCCGTTGTCGCCGAGGTTTCCGATGAGTTCTTTTGCGATGGCGCGGTCTAAGTCGTCGAGTTCGGGGGCGAGCTGGGCTTGCCACATGAGGTGGTCGTAGAGGGTGGTTCCGCTTTCGAGGGTCTGGTCGACGCCGGGCATTTCTTCGCCGTCTGAGAAGGTGCCTGTGCCGGGTGCGGTGGCGAACTGGTAGTCGTCGCGGTAGTCGTCCCAACTGACGTTTTCGGCGAGGGGGCGCTGTTCGGCGGCGGCTTCGGCGTCGAGGGTTTCGCCGAGCGATTCGGGGCCGCGGTCGAGGGGTGCGGGGGTGTTGTATTCGGATTCGGCGGAGGCGGAGCCGGCGTAGTGGTCGATGGTGAGGACGTCGGAGACGGCGTTTCCGGCGTCGGTGGCTTCGATGGAGCGTTCGCTGACGGCTTCGAGGCGTGTGGCGTCGAGGACTTCTTCGAGGAGGGGGTTTTCTTCGAGTTCCTGACGGACGGCGTCTTCGAGCTCGATGCGTCCCATCTGGAGGAGTTTGATGGCCTGCTGAAGCTGCGCGGTCATGCGCAGGTCTTGGCGGAGGGTTTGGCGTAGATTGGCGCGCAGTTCGAGTCCCATACAAGAACCATACCAAGAGATTTGATTGCGTCAATGGCATGGTGCTTGCGTTTGGTCAGGATTTGCGGCTTGACAGGGGCGAAAGCGTGATTTTTGGGCCTGCGGCTGGGTCAACGATGGGAGATTTTTTCATGTGGACGAAGACGATGTGGAAGAGCGCGATGTGGAAGAAGGCGACGTGGAAGAGCGCGATGGATGAGTTTGTGAAGCGCGTGGTGGCAACCGTAGTTGCGATGGCGGTGGCGTTTGCGGTTGCGGGGGCGGTGGTGGGGGCGGTTGTGGTTCCGCAGCGGGCTTACGCGGGTGAGGCGATGGGGTTGACGTTGAAGGGGCCAGAGACGGGGTATGGGGCGGCGATGGGGCAGTCGGAAGGGGGTGGAGGGGGGATTCAGTTTGGGACGCCGTTTGGGCGGACGCGGACGTTGCCGTGGGTGTTGACGCTGGTGGCGGTGGCGGGGATGGGGACGGGGGTGGGTTTGCACATTGTGAGCACGGGTAAGCCAGAGGGTGAAGGGGGGCCGTTCTTGGCGGGGGCGATTGCCGGGTATGCGGTGGGGGCGGGGTTTGCGGCGTGGGCGATCGTGGAGTTTTTGCGTCCGATGGAGGGGGCGGGGGCGGGTGAGGTGGCGGTGGGCGAGGTGCGGTTGCGTCCGATTTTGGGGGCGAACGAGGTGGCGGTGGTGGTGCGGTATTGAGGGTGGCGAGTCACGTGGTGATACAAAAAAGACGTTGAGAGCAAAAAAGTCGTTGACGCGGTGTGCGTGTGGTGGTTTAACCACATTGGTTCAACCACGATAGGTTGGGCCAGCAAGCAACTGTGCGGGTGCGTCAGACGGGGCACGCGCAAGGGGCTGCACAGCAACGAGCCAAACCGCTATTCTTTCGCGAGCAATGTGGCTGCCCTGGGATTCACCCGGCGGCCCAACGCGGGAGACAGGCATGACGGTTCGAGCGACACGGTCGGCGCCAAAGGCGTCGGCGGGCGAAAAGGCATCACGCACGGGGTCACGTTTGGCACAGGGTGCGACGGCGACCGACGAGGCGGCGATGGCGGCAGCGACGATGAGCACGACGGCAGAGAGCCTCGACACGACGACACGAGCACCGGCGGAGAATGCTGGTGTGGCGGAGTCGGTGTTTGACGCGCCGGGGTTTGATGCGTCGCTGTTTGCGACGCTTGGTGCTTCTCCGGTGGGGTTTGCGACGACGGCGACGCGGATACTGGCGGAATTGCGGGACCAGATATTGGTGGGCGCGGTGAAGGCGGGCGATCGGTTGCCGCCCGAGCGCGATTTGTCGCGGCAGTTCGACACGAATCGCAACACGCTGCGTGAGGCGATTCGCGAGTTGTCGGCGTTGAATCTGGTGACGGTGCGTCGTGGCGACGGGGTACGGGTGAATGACTTCATTCAGACGGGCGATCTTCGTTTGCTTCCGCACTTTTTGCGGGTGGCGGCGGGGACGGGGCAGTTTGAGCGGTTGATTGACGATACGCTGCGGTTTCGTCGGTTGATGGTGGCGGAGGCGGCGGCGCTTGCGGCGGAGAATGCGGGGGCGCGCGATGTGGCGACGTTGCAGGCGGCGCTCGACCGTGTGGCGGCGGCGATGGAGAACGGCGACGACGTGGCGGCCGTGATCGAGCACGATTTTAATTTTTTCCGGGCGTTGCTTGATTCGTCAAACAGCGTGGTGGCGCGGTGGGCGTTCAATACGTTCGTGGGGATTTTCATTCACGTGCTGCGGGTGCTGCCGATTTTGTGGGTGGTGACCGATGATTACCTGCCGAGTCTGACGGCGTTGGTGAAGGCGATTGGGGCGCACGATACGGTGGGGGCACGTGAGGCGGCGTTTCGGCATTTTGGTGAGAGCGACCAGATGATTCTGAGTCGACTTGGGGGGCTAAAACCTCAACCGATGTCAACTGGAGACACGACATGAGTGAGCGCGCGACGAGGGTACGGCACGATGGGCCGCAGATTTATACGTTTGAGTCGGGGCGGCCCAAGGGGATGTTTAC
>CAZXXB010000317.1:0-577 GCA_964644185.1 uncultured Myxococcota bacterium | reverse complement strand
GGGGTTCGTCGAGGCGCTGATGCCGACCCGAGCGGATGCGCCGCAGTTGACGGCAGACCATGTGAATTCGCGGCTCGAGTTTTATCTGAGCCATTTTCCGTTGCACTTTCGGCTTGGGTTTCCGGCGGCGCTGGAGGCGTTCAACTTTGCGGCGATGGCGATGTCGCGCTCGCATCGTCCGTGGATCTTTTTGTCGGTGGAAGAGCGGCGCGAGATCGTGGCGTGGATGTCGGAGAGCCACAACGTGGTTGCGGGGACGTTTTTGAAGGCGGTGCGGGGGCTGGTGAATTTTATTTATTACGCCGACCCGAAGGTTGAAGATTTCATCGGGTACAAGGCGCGTGAGCACGTGGCGGAGATTCTGGAGCGGCATGGGCAGTGGGAGAATCCGCTGACGGGTGCGGCGTCGACGATGCCAGAGGGCGTGGCGACGATGGGCGCTGCGTTTCGTTACAGCGATGAGCCGCAGTTTGCCGACGAGGCGGGGGTTGAAGAGCGCAAGGCGGCGTGAGGCGCAGTGTTGATGGCTCCGGTGGACCCTCACCCCCGGCCCTTCGGGCCACCCCCTCCCCCCCTT
>CAZXXB010000316.1:0-3320 GCA_964644185.1 uncultured Myxococcota bacterium | reverse complement strand
GCCTCACCAACGGAAGCTCCACCTACTGCCCCTCCTCCTTCCCCTGCGACATAGGCGAAGGCTCGTGCGGCGGCACCAGCAAACCCTGCCTGCCCGGTCTCGTCTGCGCCACCGACAACGGTGCCCGCTTCGGACTCAAACCCGCCGTCGACGCCTGCGTACCCGCCCACTGCACCAACAACGTTCAAGACGCTGGCGACGGTGAAACCGGCATCGACTGCGGCGGCGACTGCGGCTCGTGCACCCGCCCACCCGAGTTCAACAACGGCGGCTCATACTTCTGCAGCAAGCCCTTCCCCTGCAACGCCGGTCAGGGCGCATGCAGCGGCACCAACCAGCCCTGCGCCTCTGGCACCACCTGCACCGTTGACGCCGGCGGAGCCTACGGACTCAACGCCCTCGCAGACGTCTGCGTCTGCAACGCCGAAAACGACGCCCAGTTCTGCGACCGCGTAGGCGCCGAGTGCGGCTCAATCACCGCCACCGACCTCTGCGGCGCAACCCGCACCGTCACCAACTGCGGCACCTGCGCGGGCGACGCCACCTGCTCTTCCAACACCTGCGGATGCGCAGGCGGCGACACCCTCTGCGGCGACTCGTGCATCGACACCGACACCGACCCCGCCAACTGCGGCGCCTGCGACAACGAGTGCACGAGCGTCGATGGCACCTGCTCGGGCGGCAACTGCCTCGCCGTCACCCAGATCACCACCGGCACCGACCACGCATGCGCACTCATGAACAACGGCACCGTCCGCTGCTGGGGCTACAACAGCAACGGACAAATCGGCGACGGCACCACCGACACCCGCCTCAGCCCCGTCGTCGTCCCCAGCCTCTCCGGCGTCACCCAAATCGCCGCCGGCACCTTCCACACCTGCGCGCTCCTCACCAACCAGACCGTCCGCTGCTGGGGCTTCAACAACGCCGGTCAAATCGGCGACGGAACCACCGGCACTGACCGCACCACCCCCACCGCCGTCTCGGGTCTCACCGGCGTCATCGCGTTAGGCATGGGCTCAACCCATAGCTGCGCGATTCTCTCCGACAACACCGTCCGCTGCTGGGGCTCAAACTCGCAAGGCCAACTCGGCAACAACAGCACCACCGCCAGCAACACCCCCGTCACCGTCAGCAGCATCTCGACCGCAACCGCGGTCACCGGCGGCGGAAACCACACCTGCGCCATTCTCGCCGACGAAACCGTCATGTGCTGGGGCCTCAACAGCTCAGGCCAGCTCGGCAACAACAGCACCACCCGCAGCCTCGTACCCGTCGCCGTCTCAAGCCTCACCGGCGCCGACGAAATCGGCCTCGGCACCAACTTCAGCTGCGCCCGCACAGGCGGCACCATCAAGTGCTGGGGCGCAAACGGCAGCGGACAACTCGGCGACGGTACCCAGGGCACCAACCGCCTTACACCCGTTGACGTTCTCACCATCACCGACGCCACCTCAATCGGCACCGGCTCAAGCCACACCTGCGCAACACTCAGCGACAACACCGCCATGTGCTGGGGCTTCGCCTTCTCGGGCCAAATCGGCGACGGCACCACCGGCGACGGAAGCTTCCGCCGCGTCAACCCCACCGTCGTCAGCGGCGTCACCGATGCCACCGACATTCAGGGTGGCGGTGCCTTCACCTGCGCCGAGACCACGAGCGGCGACGCCAAATGCTGGGGCATCGCTCTCCTGGGTGAAGTCGGCGACGGCACCACCGGCGACGTCAACAACCGACGCCTCAACGCCGTCGATGTCGCCTGGTAATCGCCGCGACGACCGACCACGGCGCGTCACACCGCCCGTTTCGAATACGGCATACACGCTATAAAGCGCAAAGGGGGCAATCGCCCCCTTTTTTGTTCCCGCAAACTTCCCCGCTTCCTCACCCCACCCCAACCCCCTCGCCCCCGTATGCCCACGAAAACCTCTGCAACCATCAGCAGTTCGCACCCGCACCCCCGCCTCACCCCCAGTTGCCCACGCTCACCCTCCACCCGCCAACGCACACGCACAACCGCCAACTCAGACATTGCAAGTCCAAGCAATGGGTTCAAACTTTAAGATATTTTCGTGATTTTCGACACACAACTAGGTATTTCTACGTAGTATATTCGGGGGGTGTGAGACGCTCTGCCGCAAGGGCAAGACCAACGGCGGCAACTCGACATTTCGGCACTACGCCCTCTGCGGGGCACAGGCGCACAGAAGCACAAGGAGTCTCGACCATGACGCACCGCTCGACGTTTCGAACGCACGCTCTCACCCTCGCTTCGCTCGCAGCATCCTCATTCCTGCTCGCGAGCTGCGACCTCGAAGACGACGGCGAACTCGAAGACGCCGACGTCACCCCCGAAAACGAGGCCGACTACCGCGAAGCCTCCGGCAACACCGGCTTCGTCTTCCAGTCCGCCCTCCAAAAAGGACTCGGCGGCACCAACGGACAATCCGACTACTGCCGCAACCCCGCCAACAAATGCACCGCGGGCGAAGGCAACTGCCGCAACTCCACCGAGTGCGACACCGGCCTTACGTGCGTCAACGACATGGGTGCCCGCTACGGACTCTCGCCCTCAACCAACGTCTGCCAACCCGCCCACTGCACCAACGGCGTGCAAGACGCCGGCAACGGCGAGACCGGCATCGACTGCGGCGGCGACTGCGGCTCGTGCACACGCCCCCCATCCTTCCGCGTCAACACCTCGCTCTATTGCAGCATCCCCTTCCCCTGCGACGCCTACGAGGGCAACTGTAGCCTCCCCACGCGCCCCTGCGCCGACGGCCTCATCTGCGGCACCGACAACGGCGGCTCATTCGGCCTCAACCCCGCCTTCGACATCTGCGTCCCCGACCTCTGCGCCAACGGCGAACTCGACCCAGGCGAAGACGACGTCGACTGTGGCGGAACCTGCACCGCCGTCTGCTCCCGACCCGTCAACATCAAAAACGGCGACTCACGCTTCTGCTCAAAAGCCTTCCCCTGCGGCGTCGGCGAGGGTAACTGCGCCCCACCCACTCGCCCCTGCGAAGATGGACTCGTCTGCGCCACCGACAACGCCATCCGCTTCGGCCTCAAACCAACCCTCGACACCTGCGTCCCCGCCCACTGCATCAACGGCGCACTCGACGCCGGCAACGGAGAAACCGGCATCGACTGCGGCGGAGACTGCGGCTCATGCACACGCCCTCCATCCATCCTCCCCGGCACCGCATTCTTCTGCACCGACATCTTCCCCTGCGAAGCCGGTGAAGGTCTCTGCGGCACCAACCGCCCCTGCGTCGCGGGCACCTCCTGCCAAATCGACGTCGGCGCTTCGTTCA
>CAZXXB010000315.1:0-3375 GCA_964644185.1 uncultured Myxococcota bacterium | reverse complement strand
GTAGACGCCGGCCGCGATGGTCGACAGGATGGCCATGATCATCAGCACGACCAGCAGTTCCATCAGCGTGGCGGCGCGGCGGGGGGCGTCGTTTGCGGGGCTTTTGTCGCGTCCACTGGCGATTTTGCTGACGGCGGCAAAGGCCGAGGCGGCGCTCGACCCGTTGATTGATGATGTGGTGATGCGGGGCGATGCGGGCGAAGTGGCGGCGCTGTTTTCGCTCGTGCGGGCGCACGGGTTTGGGGGGCGGTTTGAGTCGCGGGCGACGTGTGATGCAGGGCGGTCGCAGGCGTTGCGCGGGGTGGGGCTTGCGACGTGTGTTGAGCTTCTGGCGTTGCACGACGAGGCGGCGGCGCGGGCGCTGTTTATGTGTTGCGCGACGGCGCACGCGGCGGCGACGCTGACGCTTGAAGAGGTGTCGGCACATGCGGCGCACATGACGCGGCTCGTGCATGAGCGGCGGGTGCCGCAGGCGATGGCAGAGCGGTTTGCGAAAGAGGCGGTGGAGGCGCTCGTTGCGGCGGGGTATGGCGAGACGGCGCTCGATTTTGTTGCGTCGTATGGGGCCGAGACGCTGGCGCAGCGTGAGCGCGAGGTGCTGTTTGCAAAGGCGCTGCACTCGGCGGGGGGCGATGATGTGGCGCTGTCGGCGTGGCGCAAGGCGATGGGTGAGCCGGGCAAGCGGGCGCAGAAACTGCTTTTGGCTGATGTGCTGATGCAGCGGGGGTTGCTTGATGCGGCGTTGCAACCTCCGCAGGGGGATACGCGGGGGTGGATGACGCGGACGTTGACGGCGGGGCACTATGTGCTGGCGCGGACGTTGAACGAGGCGAGCACGGAAGAACAGGTGCAGGCGGCGTTGACGTATGGGCGGGCGCTGTTTTCGCGGTTTGCACGCAATGCGGGGGCGGCGGGTCTTGTGGCGTTGTGCGCGTATCGGGCGGGTGACCTTGCGGGGGCGGGTGCGGCGCTTTCGGCGTTTCGCGCGACGGGGCCCCATGAGCACGATGTGCGGTGGTTGCGGCACGCGTTTTTGCTGGGGCGGAATGCGCGGTATTTTCCGGTGGGGATACGGGTGCATGCGTTGCGGGCGATGGGTGAAGAGGGGGCGGCGATTGATCTGTTCATTCGGCACGTGACGGCGGGTGCGTCGTGGAGCGATCTGGTGCGGCTGTATGAGACGCTGGGTTTGCGTGCGATGCGTGAGTTGACCTCTTCGGCGCAGGCGGCTATCCGCACCCAAGAGACGCTGACAAGGTTGCATGAGGGGTTGTCGAATCTGTCGCGGGCGTTGGCGGGGCGGGGGCAGAAGGGTGCGGCGACCGAGGTGCGGTACTGGCTGACGATTCATCCGACGCGAGGGGAACATGGTGCGGCATTTTCTTGAGATCGTCGATCTGTCGCGTGAAGAGGCGTACCACCTTTTGCATCGCGCGGCGAAGATGAAGGCCGACCATGTGACGGGGTCGGAGCGGCTCGTGCTGGCGCGGCACACGCTGGGGATGATTTTTGAGAAGGCGTCAACGCGCACACGGGTGAGTTTTGAGGTGGGCATGGCGCAGCTTGGGGGCCATGCGGTGTTTTTGCCGTCGCGCGATACGCAGATGGGGCGTGGTGAGCCGATACGCGACACGGCGCGGGTGCTCTCGCGCTATTGCGACATTCTGGTATTGCGGACGTATGCGCACGAGACGCTGCTGGAGATGGCGCGGTATGCGACGGTGCCGGTGATCAATGGGCTGACGGATACGACGCATCCATGTCAGGTGGCGGCGGATTTGTTTACGGTCTACGAGCGGTTCAGTCGGGTGGAGGGGCTTGTGTATGCGTGGGTGGGTGATGGGAACAACATGGCGAATTCGTGGATCAATGCGGCGGGGGTGTTTGGGCTGACGCTGCGGATAGCGTGCCCCGTGGGGTATGAGCCTGATGGGCGGTATCTTGAGGCGGCGCGGGCGCGGGGTGCGACGATTGATGTGGTGCGTGATGCGCGGGCGGCGGTCGAGGGGGCGCATGTGGTGTCGACGGATGTGTTTGTGTCGATGGGTCAGGAGGGTGAGGCGGAAAAGCGGTTAGCCGATTTCGCGGGGTTTCAGATCAACGAGGCGTTGATGGCGCATGCGCATCGCGATGCGGTGTTTTTGCATTGTCTTCCGGCGCATCGGGGTGAAGAGGTGAGCGAGGGGGTGTTTGAGGGTCCGCAGAGCGCGGTGTGGGAGCAGGCGGAGAATCGGCTGCATGTGCAGAAGGCGATCATCTGTGACCTTTTGGGGGTGTGAGGCGCGATGACGAGTCACGACCCGATACGCAATCTGATTCATGCGTTCGCGCGGTTGCCGGGGATTGGTGAGAAGACGGCGGCGCGGTTGACGTTTCACCTGTTGCGGGGCGACCCAGAGGAGGCGCGGGGGCTTTCGCGGGCGTTGAATGAGCTGGCGGAGAAGGTGCGGCTGTGTTCGCGGTGCTGCATGCCGACGCAGGCTGACCCGTGTACGTTTTGCAGCGATACGCGGCGGGATGATCGGGTGATTTGCGTGGTGGAGAAGCCGCAGGATGTGCTGGCGATTGATCGGACGGGGGAGTTTCGCGGGCGGTATCATGTGTTGCACGGGACGATATCTCCGTTGGAGGGGCGGGGGCCGGATGATTTGCATGTGCGTGAGTTGATGGCGCGGCTGTCGGCGGGTGAGCGTGCGGGTGAGCGTGCGGGTGAGCGTGGGGGTGAGCGTGGGGGTGGTGAGAGTGAGAGTGAGAGTGAGAGTGAGGGTGAGCGTGCGCAGGAGGTGATTCTGGCGTTGAGTCCGACGGTGGAGGGTGATGCGACGGCGCTGTATCTGACGCGGCTTTTGCGTCCATCGGGGATTGTGGTGACGCGGATAGCGCAGGGTCTGCCGATGGGGAGTGATCTTGAGTATGCGGACAGGATGACGCTGGCGCGGGCGCTTGAGACGAGAAGGCCGGCATGAGTTCACTCGTGCTCAACGAGCGGGGGTTTTTGGCGAGCTTCGACGCGTGGAGCGAAGAGGTGGCGCGCGAGCTTGCGGCGGGGGATGGGATGGCGGTGCTGGGCGAGGCGCACTGGCGGGTGCTGAATTATTTGCGTGGGTATTATCGCGAGTTTGAGACGGCGCCGCGGGTGCGCAAGTTGTGTCGCGAGACGGGTATTACGCTTGATGAGTTGTTTGATTTGTTTCCGGAAGGGCCGGGGCGTCATGCGTGTCGGTGGGCGGGGTTGCCGAGTCCGACGGGGTGTGAGTGAGGGGTGATGCGGGTCGCGTATTTTGTCACGCATCATGGGTTTGGTCATGCGACGCGGTCGCGGGCGTTGGCGCGCGAGCTGTTGTCGCGTGGGCATGAGGTGGTGGTTTTTAGTAA
>CAZXXB010000314.1:0-3415 GCA_964644185.1 uncultured Myxococcota bacterium | reverse complement strand
GGGGGGGGGGTTGGTTGGGTGGGGGGGGGGGTACAGGACGTTTGGCGAGGGGGTGTTGGAGGCGATGGTGTTGGGGTTGTCGAATCTTGCGGGTGAGGCGACGGGGGTGGGTAAACGGGTTGCGTGTGCGCGGCAGGAGAGTGATGGGGCGGGTGAGATGCGGCGGGTGGTGGTGACGTGTGATGGGGCGGCGAAGGGTGAGACGTTGAAGTTGATTGCGTATGACACGGGTGAAGAGGTGGGGCGGACGGTTGCGGCGCTGCGCAAGCTGGCGGTGGAAGATGACGTGATGGTTGTGCTGGGTCCGCTGATGTCGGGGACGGCGGAGGCGGCGGCGCATGAGGCGGAGACGTTGCGGGTGCCACTGTTTGCGTTGTCGCGGCATGAGACGCTGGCGGAGATTGGTCCGTATGTGTTGCAGCATGGGTTGACGTCGCGGGATCAGGCGCGGGCGGTGGTGAACTATGCGATGGGGCGGTTGCAGTTGAAGCGTTTCGCGATTGTGTATCCGAATCATGATTATGGGCGGGATTTGACGTTTGCGTTTTGGGATGAGGTGGAGAAGCGGGGTGGGAGTGTGACGGCGGTGGAGCGGTATGCGCCGGACGCGACGACGTTTAAGAAGCCGGCGAGTGCGCTCGTGGGGCGGTATCATCTTGAGTTGCGGGGTGAGTATGGGCGGCTTGCGAGTGAGAACGCGGGGCAGGGGGCGTCGGCGTTTGAGAAGTCGAAGGCGCGTGAGAAGGCGGCGCGTGACGTGTCGCCGATCGTTGATTTCGACGCGGTGTTTATTCCGGATTTTTATCGGACGGCGAGTTTGATTGCTCCGGCGTTGGCGGTGGAGGATATCGTGTTGAATACGGGGACAGTGCAGAAGGGCGACTTGAATCGGAAGGTGGCGGCCGGGGGTGGGGTGCGGTTGCTGGGTGTTGCGGCGTGGAATCACCCTGACCTTGTGAAGCGTGGGGGTGAGTATGTGCGGGGGTCGATTTTTGTGGATGGGTTTTTTCCGGCGGCGGGTGGCGAGCCGGGGTCGGCGTTTGCGGATGCGTTTGCGAAGAGTCAGCGGCGTGCGCCAGGTGTGGTGGATGCGCATGCGTTTGATGTGGCGGCGCTGACACGGGCGGTGTTGACGGGTGAGGTTGTGCCGCGTGACCGTGCTGAGTACCTTGAGCGGATACTTTCGACGAAGGGGTTTAAAGCGGCAACGGGGGAGTTGACGGTGGCGGCGAACGGTGAGGTGAAGCGTCCGTTGTATGTGTTGACGGCGGGGCGAACGGCGATTTCGCTTGTTGATACGATTTCAGTGGATGCCGACGCTGAGATTCCGCCTGAGTCGACATCTGGTGCGGCGACGACGCCAGCGAGTACCCGCCCATGACGACCTCGCGCATGTCTCGCTTTGGCGGCGTGTTCCGCTATTTGCTTCCGGTGATTCTGTTTTTGCTGACGTTCGCGACGACGACGGTGGCGGGGGCTTCGTTTGGGCTGACGAGTGAGTCGGCGCGGACGATGACGACGCTCGACGTGCTCTTGAACGGGATGAAGTATTCGGTGCCGCTGATGCTGATTTTGACGGCGCACGAGATGGGTCACTACGTGTACGCGCGGTATTATGGGATCGCGTGTTCTCCGCCGTTTTTTATTCCGATGCCGTTTTTGAACATGTTTGGGACGATGGGGGCGGTGATCGTGATGCGCGAGCGGATGACGCGCAAGCACGAGGTGTTTGATGTGGGGGCGGCAGGGCCGATTGCGGGGTTTATCGTGGCTTTGCCGGTGATGGTGATTGGGGTGGCGTTGAGCGAGGTGCAGTATTTTGACCCGGCGACGCCTGCAGTGTCTGAGGGGAACAACGTTCTTTACTGGCTGGCGAAGTACCTGATTCACGGTGAGTTTGCTCCGCACCACGACATCAACACGCACCCGATGGCGTGGGCTGGGTGGTTGGGGATGCTTGTGACGACGCTGAATATGATGCCGGTGGGTCAGCTCGATGGCGGGCACATTGCGTATGCGATGTTTGGACGCGGGGCAGAGCGGTTGTCGCGGGCGTTTCACCGGATGGTGTGGTTGATGGGGCTGACGGGGCTTGCCGCGCTTGCGGCGGTGAACTTTGGGTACGCGCCAGCCGATACACCGTTTCTGTATTTTTCGTCGTGGATTGTGTGGGCGATTTTGTTGCGGTTCATCGGGCATCGGCATCCACCGGTGGATGATGAAGAGGTCTCGCTGTCGGCGGGGCGTCGTGTGGTGGGGTGGGTGTGTTTTTTGATTGGTGCGTTGACGTTTACGCCGATGCCGTTGCGCGAGTTGATACCGGTGGGGCCGCCCGCTGGGGTGCCTCGTGAGGTGCAGGGTGAAGGTGGTGGGGTGGCGCAGGGGCAGGGGGGCTCTGGGGCTGCACGGGGCGGTGAGACGGGTGACGTTGGCGGCGGTGCGGCGGGTGCGCTGGCGCAGCAGGTGAACGTGACCCACGTGCGGTTGCGGATGATTTATGTGGCCGATGACGATGGGGTGATGGCGCAGGCAGAGCCCGCGACGGCGACGCAGATCGCGGTTGAAGGGGCGGCGACAGCGGGGTCGCAGGCGGTGGATAAGCGTCCGGCGCGTGAGCGGGTGGTCGATGCGATGCGGCGGGCGCGAGCGGGCGAAGAGTTTGTGGCGCTGGCGCGTGAGTATGCTGTGGGTAACTATCACTACGCGACGGCGGGGCTTGCCGAGTGGGTTGACAGGGCGGGGTTAGCGCCCGAGTTGGTGGGGGCGGCGTTTGCGATGCAGCCGGGCGATATGCGGGGTCCGCTGCGGGTGACGCGGGGGGCGAAGCGGGGTTGGTATGTGCTGTTTTGCGAGGGTGTGCGGCTGACGGATGGGACGGAGTTGCGGCTTGCGCCGAACCCCGACAAGCCAGAGGCGATACCGCTGTGAGGGTGTGGGGGCGATGAGGTTTCCGCACGCGAGCGAAGACGAGACGCGCGCGTTTCTGTTGGCGCTGCGCCCGACGCGGGTGCTCGATGTGGGGTGTGGGGTAACGGGCAGTCGTGTTGATCTTCCGGGGTATCCGCGGATTGTTGACCTGTATCGCGGGGCGGAGTTTGTGGGGTGCGAGGTGGATGCGGCGATTCGGGTGCCGCCCGCGGGGTATCGGCAGCTATTGTCGGGGGCACGACTGGGTGAGGTTGGGGCGGGGTGGTTTGATCTCGTGTGTGCATTCAACGTGCTTGAGCACGTGGAAGACCTCGATGTGACGTTGGGTGAGATGGGGCGGCTGACGGCGCGGGGTGGGTTTTGCTTTGTGGGTGTGCCCGAGGGGCGGTCACTGGGTGACATGCTGTATCGGCTGCATGGGCGGGTTATGGCTGGGCGACAGCATGCGGTGCAGGCTCTTGCTGGGTTTGTGCGTCAGCTCGGCCAG
>CAZXXB010000313.1:0-3432 GCA_964644185.1 uncultured Myxococcota bacterium | reverse complement strand
CCTCACCCCCGGCCCTTCGGGCCACCCCCTCCCCCCCTTCAGGGGAGGGGGAAGAGGCGGGGGCGAAAATCGAGCATCTCAGCCTTCGAGCAGGAAGGCCCTCACCCCCGGCCCTGCGGGCCACCCCCTCCCCCCGCTTCAGGGGAGGGGGAAGAGGTGGTGGAAGGTTAGTCTGACGAATCTTGTTCGTCTTCTGATGTTTCGTCTGCCCACGGAACAAGCATATCAGGGCACACCCGCTGCCAAGCTTTGTACATTACGTCGTTATACGGGCCTTCGGGCAAGTCGATTACAGGGTAGAAGTCGCATATCACCTCGTCATAGCGCGGACGAATGGAACGAGAACGTAGATTCGATGATGGCTTCTGCGACGAGTCTAGGTGTGTCAATATATACGCGCGGATAAGTTGTAGTTCACGAGGAAGGTGTTCCGCGTCCAGCTTCAGCCACTCGCGTGACCCATCTTGCGCGAACGCTATGCAAACCCGATCTCTTTCTCTGACATGCAATCGAAAGCCTGCCCCGCAAAAATCGAACGAGTCATCTCCAATTTCCGTGTCGCCGAACGCAAACCGCGACGACGCGCAGGCGTCAAGGGCACGCATTACAAAGCCGGAGCCCTCTTGATTGATAGGACTTATATCTACCACCACGGCAAACCACTCTATCATATGTTTGCGCAAGGCGGCTGGGTGGTTTGCAACCCAGCCATTAACCGTTGCAAGCGCCACGGAGTTGCAAATGCCTACTGCTGCCAAAAATTTGCGCCCGAATCCCTCCGCAGGGAAGAGATTGCGCGAGGTTCGATAGCTTGAGGCGCTTGAGCGCAAAATAGAGGCAACCAGATTGATGCGGAACTCGTGCGTAAGGACAGCCTCAAGGTTGAGGATTTGATTGCGAGGCACATTGAGCGAAATTTGACTCGATGGATCGGAGAATGCGAAATCGATTCTATCGAGGTACACTGCAACGGGCGCTGCGGCGACTTGGACTGTGTGGTCGTGCATTCTGTCACCAGACCACTTGCCCTCAGATAGTGGCTTAGCAACCGAGAAGCCATCGACAAGTAGCTTCGGCCATTCAGTAACCATTGAACCCGGCCCCAATTGCCAAGCGACAGAAAGCGGCGGATGCAACAGAGAAGCATTCCACGTATTAAAGTCAATCGTCTCTCCAAGTTGTAGCGTGTATTCGTTCGCTTGGCGTGTCGGGCGACGCAAGGCGACTCGCGGCCAGTCGCGGAAGTACCATTGCGGTATGCCTATTTCGAGGAGGTCGTCAACGAAGCGCTGTTCAATCTCGATTTCTATCTGGGTGCCAACAGGCACATCTGCGACCTCACGGACTTCGACCTCTTCGGTTTGGCCTTTGCGGATCGTGAATTGGAGCCCCGTGTCACCGCGGAAGTGGCGTGTGGTCACCTTGATTTGAGGGCCGATGAGGAACGCAGCGAGCATGCCGACGCCAAAACGTCCGACGCGCGTGATTTTTGGGTCTCCGTTTTCGTCGAGGTGGTCTTTACGCCAGTCTGCGCTCTCGCGATAGGTCGCGCCGACCGTAAGAAAGTAGTCGCGAATCGTTTCGGCGGTCATACCAACGCCGCGATCAACCGCGGTGAGCCAGTAAGTATCGCCATATACGCCAATCGAGGGTGATGTCGGGCTTGCCGTCGTGGCGCAACGTTTCGCGATACACGGGGTCGATGTTGTCGCGCTCGATGACTGCATCGACTGCGTTTTGGGTGAGTTCGCGAACGCCAACCGCGGGGCTATCGCCGTAGAGCGGCTTGACCAGCAACTCGAGTATCTGGGGCGACGAGAGTTTGAGTTTGAAGTCGCCGGGTATGAATTCGACCCGCTTGGCAAACTCGGCTTCATCGTCGATGGTTGAGCGGATGCGACGCAGCGTGATTCCGAGTTGTGGCCACGTGCGTCCGTAGACCTCACCGATGACGGCCCACGACGAATCAAGCTCGTGTTGAATGTCAGCGAAGAGTGCGCGAAGGGCCAGGTAGGTCGCGTTGTCGCTTGGATTCGCGGTAACTTTCAGGCACTCGGGATCATCTTTCGATACTTGGGCGGATCGGACCGCTTCGTGCTTCCACCACTCTCGGCTTGACACCAGATTGCGCACGCCTTTCAGGCGTTTCGTTGCTTTCGGTGTTCGTGATGAATCGACCTGCACGTAGTCGGCAATTCTGAGGACGGCCATGAGAAATGGCGCATGCATCAGGCCACTCAGAAAGTCTTCGTCTGCGCTTGTGATTTGGTCTCGCGCGGCGCGGATGTTTGTGCCGTGGCTCCATGCGACGAGACCGGCGATTTCGCGCACGTCGTCGTCAAGGTCGGCGGCAAGTGCTACGGCACCCCAGCCAGAGGCACCCGGTACGCCGAAGCGTGCAAATTCGTAAGCGAGGCGGGTGTGGTGTCGGCGAACAAATTCGCCAACGAGCGATTTCTGGTGGTCAGTCCATGATGAATCGAAGTCGATGTTGGGTAACGGGCATGGAACGTCAGCGGTCGTGACGCGACGCCACCACTCGGCGGGTTTGTGGCGGAGGTCGCGGCAGAATTCTTGCCAGAGTTGCGCCCAGGGGCGCTGCTCGCTGGGCGGAAGAAACCGGGGCGACCTGGATGGAGACAGTGGTGCGTTATCGATAAGCGTTACGACACCCGCGCGCGGCAGGTGCATGGCGCTATCGTGCAGAACGACAGCGAGTGCGAGGGCAGCGGCGTCTTTTGCGGTGAGAACCAGGCCATGCATCGTCGGTAATGAGGCTTGCGGCGGACGCCATGACGGCGTTGATGTGAGCTGGTCCGTGATCTGTGAATTCGGGAAAGAGTTCGAGGTGACCGTCTTTGATGAGGTTGTTGAAGTTGGCGAGCGACGTGTTTACGGCGCCGAGTAGTGATTGGTCGGACTCGAGCTTTGCTTTGATGCGATTCGGTAGCGTCAGCATGGGCGCATGATGCCATGTGTTTTGTGGGTTGCAAACGCCCTCACCCCCGGCCCTTCGGGCCGACCCCTCCCCCCCCTTCAGGGGAGGGGTTTTTTGGCGCGCGAGCGGACGCAGTGGATTGCGAGTGGGCGCAGGCGGCGCGCTGAGTTGTTGGCTCTTCGCCTGGCGGCTCATCGCGGTGTGGACGAAGACGTCCACGAGGCGCGCCGGAGGGGGCTGTGGGGGGCGGCAGTGTGGGGTCGCGGTGTTTCGGATACCCCCTAACCCCCTGTCCCCTTACGCCGTAACGCCGTAACCCCCTAACCCCCTGTCCCCCTTTTCCCCAATGAGGAAAAGGGGGGACGCGCACGAGGGGGCGCGTCGATGTGACGTGGCGAATGGGACCAGTGGGACCGGTGGGACGAGTGGGACCGGTGGGACGTATGAGGGCGGGGTGCCGCGGAAACGAGTCCCGCGGCAAGGATAGAGAGTTC
>CAZXXB010000312.1:0-3441 GCA_964644185.1 uncultured Myxococcota bacterium | reverse complement strand
CACGGGTGTCGAAAGTTGTCAATTCTCGTTGCACTGACGCACCTTTGCGACACTCGCCCGAGACATCCCACCCGACAGCGTCAAGCACGTGCCGTTGCAGCGTCAGCCCCGCTCGCCCCCACATCGACACACGCCCTGATCTCGGCGGCATACCCCGCCACCGCGTCAAACCGCTTTGACGCCCCCGCCGCCTCGATCAGCGCCCCCAGCTCGCTAATCCGGTCAAACCCATAACTCCCTCCGCTCCCCTTGAACTGATGCCCCAGCGCCGCCACCTTCGCTCCGTCGCGCGCCATCGCCGCCGCCACCACCTCGGCCACAAGCTCATGCACCGTCGCGCGATACTCGGCCATCAGCTCGGCGTCGAGCACGCTAAACGGGTCAACGCCGCTGCTCACCCGCCGCGGCATCACGGGCAACACCTCTTCGGCAAAACTGCGCGCCGACTCGGGCACCACCTGCCGAAGATCGACCCCCAGCGAATCACGGCGCGTCGGTTCACGCAGCATCGGCTCACGCAACGTCGCATCTGCCTGCCGCGCCTCAGCCAGCGTCGGTTCACCTGGCACGTCACGCGCTGCATCAGGCCGAACCTCACGCGGCGCGCCCCGTGCAATCGGCGCGTGCGCCGTGATCCACTCCGCGATTGCCGACTGCGGAGCCGGTTTCGCCATGTAGTCGCTCGCACCCGCCGCAAGGCACCGCTCGCGATCACCCGGCATCGCCGACGCCGTCAGCGCCAGAATCGGCACCCGCGTGAACCCCAGCCGCCGCAACTCCGCCGTCGCCGCATACCCATCGAGCACCGGCATCTGCATATCCATCAACACCGCCACGACCGCCGCGCCGTGCCGCCGCATTGCCTCGACCGCATCGGCCCCCGTGCTCGCCGTCACCACCACGTACCCCAGCTTTTCGAGCACTCGCCCGTAGAGCTTCGCATTGTTCGGGTTATCTTCCGCCACCACCACCATCGGCACCTTCGGCACACCCGGCAACGTCGCCACGCCCTCGCCGGTCACCCGCCGGTCGCGCTCGCTCGCCCCTGCGCCACCTTCACCCCCGGTCACCGCGCCCGACTGCGAGATGCCCGAGTGAGACGTCCCCGTGTGACTCGCAACCGGCAAATCTGCCGGGTCGGCGGGCGACAGAGGCAGCGTCACGACAAACACCGTGCCGTGCCCATCGACCATATTGTTCTCTACCGCGATCGTACCGCCCATCTCCTCGACGATGCGTCGCGCAATCGAAAGCCCAAGCCCGGTTCCGCCGTATTCTCGCGTAGTTGAGGTATCTGCCTGCACAAACGGCTCGAAGATTGCCGTGCGCTTTTCGGGCGGTATGCCGATGCCCGTGTCACGCACCGCAAACCGCACGCGCTGCAACTCGCCACGCCCATCGGTAGCCGTCGTCGGCATCACGCTCGCATCGACGCTCACATGCCCCGCGTGCGTGAACTTTACAGCATTGCCCACGAGGTTCAGCAGCACCTGCCGCAACCGCGCCGGGTCACCCATCGCCGCCGCCGGAAGCGCATCGAGCCCCGTCGCCGAAAGGTTCAGCCCCTTCGTCCGCGCCAGCGGCACGAGTGTACGCGTCACGTCTTCCACCACCTTGCGCGGCGAAAACGCAATCGACTCGATCTCCATCCGCCCCGCCTCGATCTTCGACAGATCGAGCAGATCGTTGATGATGCGCAACAACGCCGACGACGAGTCGAGTATCGTCCGCGCGTAATCCTCAGCCTCCACATCCAGCGGACGTTCCAGCAGCAGCTCGGCAAACCCCGAGATGCCATTAATCGGCGTGCGCAGCTCATGCGACACGTTGGCGAGAAACTGGCTCTTCGCCCGGTTCGCCCGCTCCAGCTCGCGTGTCCGCTCTGCCACCCGCTCTTCGAGTCTGCTCGCATACGTGTCGAGCTCTGCCCGGCTCTCTTCAAGCTCGCGCGTGCGCCCCGCAACCGTCACCCGCATGTGCTCAAACGTCTTCGCCAGCTCGTCAATCTCGCCCTCTGCCGCAACCTTCAACGGCTCGTCATAGTCGCCGCGTGCAATGCGCCCCGCCGCCTGCGTCAACACCGACAACGGAGCGATCACGCTGCGCCGCAACCCCGCATAGACGATGAAAACGAACATCAGCAAAATCACCACGATGCCAAGCGTGATGATCGTCGACCGCACCCGCAGCGACTGTTCGAGCGCCCGCGACGAAAACACCCCCACGAGCGCCACCGCGTTGCCCCCCGAATCCGACAACCCCACATACGCCGCGTTATGCTCTTCACCATTAATCGTCGCGGCACCCGCCACCCCGGGCGTCGGATTCATCACCCCCCGATACCCGTCGGCCAAAAACGTGCTCTGCCGCAGCGCACCCCCCGCAAACAGCGCCGCGTGCGCCCCCGTCACCCGCTGAATCGCCGGCAACAGCGTATCCGCAACCGCAAAACCTGCCGCCACCGACCCCATCTGCACCCCCGCGTGACTAAACACCGGCGCCCGCGCCACCAGCACCGACCGCTCGGCCACCGACTCGATACCCGCGCTCACGTCACTCGCCGCCGCGGGCACCGCCACCTGCGCACCCGTGCGTCCACTCACCGTAGAGACCACGATGCGCCCGTTGCGGTCGGTCACTTCGAGAAAATCAATCACCTTGAACGCGCGAAAAAACTGCAACCGCTCACGCACCACATACTCGAGCACCCCCGACCCCGGCGGTGGATTATCCGCCAGCATCGCCTGCAACGCCGCATCCACCGCAAGCGAGTTCGCCGCCGCCCGCGCATTGTCGAGATACCCCGAATACAGCAACTCCGCCGTCTTCACCGCGCTCTCGGTCTCACGCTGCTGCTGCCGCGACAACGTGTGCTGCGTCGCCGCGCTGCCCGCCACGATCAGCACCAACAGCGGAGCAATCAGCCCACCAGCCACGAGCAGCAAAATTCGACGACGCAAAACCACGCATCACCCCAATCTTGAGACCC
Organism: uncultured Myxococcota bacterium; assembly: GCA_964644185.1. Classification (GTDB taxonomy): domain Bacteria; phylum Myxococcota; class JAJVIH01; order JAJVIH01; family CAZXXB01; genus CAZXXB01. Next base: position 452 of record CAZXXB010000312.1, on the reverse strand, counting down.
CGGACTTCAGCGCCGCGCCGAACCACGCAGATTGCGCACGATACCCCGCACGTTCAGCAAAAACACGAACACCGCCAACCCAAACACCAGCGGCACCCGATACCCACTGCGCGGAACCTCACCATCCAGCAGCAGATACGTCCGCTTCGGCGCCGAGTACCCCAGCGTCTTCACCAGAAAATCTTTGATCGGCTTGTACCGCGAGTCACTCTCAATCGCGATCAACCGCCCAGCCCCCGAAAACATCTCGTACTCGCCCTCACCAATCGGCGTCCCACCCGTCTTTCCCGTCACATCTTTCTGCACGAAAATCCACGACCCCATCAACAAAAAATAATGGTAGTCGCGACCCATCGCCGACCCCGACGCCACCCGCGGGTCCGGTATCCCCGACACACTCACATACCTGTTGTGCGGAAGTTCCTGCCCAAAAATCATCTCCGTCGTACTAC
>CAZXXB010000311.1:0-3448 GCA_964644185.1 uncultured Myxococcota bacterium | reverse complement strand
GCACCCCAATGATTGCGAGCCAGTCATCATCGGTCATCTTGGTAAAAGAAACGTCACGGAGAAACCCGGCGTTGTTGATGACGATATCGACGCCACCGAAGTTGTCGAGCGCGGTCTGCACCATGTTTTTCGCGCCTGCTTCATCGGCGACGCTGTCGTAGTTGGCGGCGGCTTTACCCCCCGCGGCCTGAATTTCGGCGACGACGGCATCGGCGGCGCTGGTTGACGCCCCCGTGCCCTGCGTGCCGCCACCGAGATCGTTGACGACGACGGCGCACCCACGCGAGGCGAGCAAGAGTGCATAGGCTTTGCCGAGTCCGTTGCCGGCCCCGGTGACAATGGCTACGCGGTTATCAAATCGAATCGACATGCTGAAATCTCCCCTTTGGCTTGGTCGTGCGGTGCCTTACCCCTCGTGGGTGTCAGCGCCCGAATGGCACCGTTTGTTTGCCTGCGAAGGTTTCTGCTATCACGCCTCACCATGAGCGCCAACGCCACCGGCGTGGCCCGCGAGAAGAACCTCGCGACCGCCGCCGACGACACCCCAGCTTTCATTCGCCCACCGCGCCCGGTGACCGATTTCTTTTCCACCGATCGCGCCGTGCTCTCGGCCGAGATCATTCCGCCCCGTAACGGACTCTCGCTCAAGAACGCGCTGGCGCAGATCGAGCGCACCGTCAAAGCAGGCGCGCAGTTCGTCTCGGTCACCCACGGCGCCGGCGGCTCGTTGCGCGGCGGAACATTGCCGCTCTCGTTCATCATTCGCCAGCAGTTTGGCGTCGAGTCGCTCGCCCATCTCACCTGTCAGGATTTATCACCCGATCAACTTGAAAACGCGCTCGTCGATCACCACTACCTCGGCGTGCGCAACGTGCTCGCGTTGCGCGGCGACCCGCCAGGGTTTCTCAACGCCGATGGCGAGCGCGATGGCTCGCAGATTGCGCCGGGTCATCACCGTTACGCGTACATGCTCGTCGAACAGATCGCGAACATGAATCGCGGAAGATACCGCACCCGCCACGACGACACCGGTAAAACGTTTGCCGAGGGCGAGCCGACCCGCTTTTGCATCGGTGTCGCGGCCTACCCCGATCACCCAGACCGTGATGAGGGTGTCCGCTTTTTGAAAGCGAAGGCCGATGCCGGGGCGCACTTCGCCGTCACGCAGATGGTCTTTTCAGCCGAGACTTACGCGCGCTTTCGCGATGCATCGGTGCACGCGGGCGTGACGCTGCCGATACTTCCGGGCGTGCGCATTTTGACGAGCTACGATCAGGCGCTGCGCATGGAACAGCACTTTCGCGTGCCGGTACCCGAGCGGCACAAGGCGCGTTTGAAGGGTGTGACCGACGAGGCCTCGGGCAAGCGTGTGGGCATCGATCTGTGCGCCGAGCAATGCATCGAGTTGCTCAACGCGGGCGCGCCGGGCATCCACATGTTCATCATGTTCGATTCGAAGTCGGCGGCTGAAGTGCGCGACCGCATCCGCGCCGAATTGCCGACCCGCTTTGCGTAGCGGCGACTGCATCTCACGCCGCGAGCGGAGCTTCGACTGCGGGGTCTTGCGGCGGCATGCCACCCCAGATGATCGTGTCAGGGCACAAATCAGCGCCATTGGGCCAGGCAAGTGACCCTGCCACCACGTGCACCTCAACGAACTGGTCGCGATGCGCGAGCAGCGGTTCAAACAACGGCCCTCGCAGGTATGGCGCGAGGTCACGCTCAATCACCTGCTCGTTGGTGAGGGTCAGGCGAACTCGATACCCGTCAAGTGTACCAACGTCTTTGATGCGAAGCAGCGTCATTTCTCTCTCACCACGAATCACGCAAGCGGGTCGATCTCGGGCATTTCACGCCTCAGCCGCGGTCGTAGGTGCGCAGGTAGCCTTCGACCAGCAGCTTCTCGTCAACACCAAGCTCGCGCGCCAGCATCTTCAAATACCCCTGCACGTAGACCCGCGGTGGAAGCTGCTTGAAGCGGTCGGCTTCGAGGCTCTCTAGATGACGCCGCGAAATGTGCGTCCGCTCGAGCACCTCATCGAGCGTAAGCCCCTTCATCTCGCGCAGCTTTTTGAGCAACGTCCCATCCACCGCCTGATCCGGCGACAGCGGTGGAAGCTGTACGTCACGCACCTTGCGCTCAGCCGCTCGCGCTCGCACCTGCTCAATCGCATCGCGCGGGTTTGGCGGCGGTGGATTCGCGCGCACAAACCCCTCGGCGTCGGCATCGATCACGGGCCTCGGCATCGGCCTCGTCGGGGCCCACTCGATGCGCACGCTATCCGACATATCGACGAGTGACGGCACCGAGTCGTACCGCGTCGTGCCTCGTGAATGGTGCGGAAAAATCGGCGCGGGCCCCGGCTCGACCGCCTCGTTGACCGGCGCCACAGCGCGTGGCGGACGCGGCTCAATCACCGACCGCGAAGCATACCGGTCGTTGTGCTCTTCACCCGACCGGCGCAACGCCGCGGCACCCGCCGGAGCATCGCTGCCATACACCTCGCTCAGCGAATGCGACCGCTCGAACTCGTCGTCTGAAAAGCCCTCTTCGTCGGCGTCGTCAAACCAGCTCTCGCCAAGCTCGGTCGGTTCGTCAACAAACAGCTCGGTCTCGTTGGCGTCGAACCCCTGCGCATCAAACTCGCCCTCTTCATCGCCCGCGGGCCCATCATCGCGAGCACGCTCAGCGCGCGAAGGCTCGACCAGAGCTGCGCCCTGCCCCTCGCGATACGCCGCCGCGGGCGTCGGGGCGTCAACAGCCGCCGCTGCACCTGGCTCACGGGGCGGAAGAATCACCGTCTCGGCCAACGCCGTCGCGGGCGAAACGCTCGTCTGCCCACCCTCGCGACGCACTGGCGGCACGATTGGCTCGCGCAACTCATCTGTCGTCGGCTGTAACCCTGCCCGCTCGCCGGTGGCGGGGTCGCTCGACTCGCCATCCGGCGAACTCAACGCGCGGGCGGCCTCGTTGACCAGCGCATCGCTTTCATCAACGGCGCGCGCCGCGTTCGGTGGCACACTGCCCATGTGCACCCCGCCCACCGACACGCCGCCCACCGAGACATCAACCGCCGAAGCGCCACCCACCGACACCCCGGCCACCGACACATCGACGCCCGCGGTCACATCGGGTGAATCGTAGACGCTTTCGTTTGGCGCCGCGGGTAGCCCGGCACTCACTGCACCCGCCGCCGGCGTCGCCAGCGTTCCGCCACCGCGCGCCGATGGAAGCGTCGAGAGCAACGCATCGACCGCCTCAAGCCCGGTGAGCGAGTTCGTCTTGCCACCCGACTTGCCCCGCTTTGCCGCCTTACCACCCTTCGACCCGCGCCGCGCCGCTTCGTCAACCGCCGCCACACCCGCACCGGGGTCGCTCAAATCTGCGATCGCTGGCTTCACCCCCGGCGAACTCATCGCTGGCACACTGAGGCGCGACAGCGGCGAG
>CAZXXB010000310.1:0-3484 GCA_964644185.1 uncultured Myxococcota bacterium | reverse complement strand
TCGGCGGAGAGTTCGCCGAAGCGTTCGAGTGATTCGAGGGTGGGTTTGTCGAGGCGAAAGAGGTCGGCGATGGAGTTGAGCAATTTGCGCGACATGAGTTGATCGACGAGTTTGTCGCCGATTCCATCGATGGCGAGGGCTTTTCGCGAGGCCATGTGCAAGACGTGTTCGCGGAGTTGGGCGGGGCAGCTTGCGTTTTGGCAGCGGTAGACTTTTTCGCCTTCGTCTTCGTCGCGGAAGACGGTGGAGCCGCAGGCGGGACAGAGGCCGTTAATGGCTTCGAGAATCGAGTACGGTTGGGCGGCTTCGGGGCGCTTTTCGACGACGACGCGGACGATCTCGGGGATGACGTCTCCGCTGCGGCGAACCCAGACGGTGTCGCCGATGCGCAGGTCGAGGCGGGTGATCTGGTCTTGATTGTGGAGGGTGGCGTTGGAGACGGTGGCACCGCCGACGTAGACGGGTTTGAGGCGCGCGACGGGGGTGATGGCTCCGGTGCGGCCAACCTGGAGGTCGATGGCGAGCAGTTCGGTGGTGCGCTCTTCGGCTGGGAGTTTGAAGGCGATGGCCCAGCGTGGGTGGTGCGAGACGTAGCCTAGTTCGGCTTGCAGGCGGCGGTCGTCGAGCTTGAGAACAACGCCGTCGATCTCGTAGGCGAGGTTGGGACGCTGCTGTTGAAAGAAGTGGTAGCGGGCCATGACGGCGTCGACGGTTGGGCAGCGTTCGGCGTGATCGGGGGTGGGGAAGGCGAGGGCGCGAAGCATGGCGTAGAGGTCGTGCTGGGTTGGCAGCGCGAGGTCGCTGGCGGGGGCGAAGTCGTAGCCGTAGAAGCGCAGGTCGCGTGCGGCTGTGACGGCGGGGTCTTGCTGTTTGAGGGTTCCGGCGGCGGCGTTGCGGGGGTTGACGAAGGGGTCTTCGCCCTGTGCTTCGCGCTCGCGGTTGAGGCGGGCGAAGGCGGCGCGGGGCATGAGAATTTCGCCGCGGATGGCGAAGGTGCGGGGGAGGGTGGCCGTGACGCGTGAGAGGTCGAGGGTGAGCGGAATCGAGGCGATGGCGCGAATGTTTGGGGTGATGTCGTAGCCGGTTTCTCCATCGCCCCGGGTGATGCCCTGGGTGAGTTTTGCGTCGTGGTAGATGAGTTCGATGGAGGCGCCGTCGAGTTTGGGTTCGCACCAGAAGGTGTGGGGGTGGTCGAGGTCGTCGAGGCCGAGGGCGCGGTTGATGCGGCGGAGAAACTCGCGAAACTCGGTCTCGTCGAAGACGTTGTCGAGGCTGAGCATGGGTGCGAGGTGGGTGGCTTTTGCGAATCCATCTTCGACGGTGGCGCCGACACGCTGGGTGGGTGAGTCGGGGGTGATGAGATGGGGGTGTTGCGATTCGAGTTGTTTGAGGCGGCGGAAGAGGGTGTCGAACTCGACGTCGCTGATGATGGGACGATTTTCGACGTAATAACGGCGGTTGTGGTCTTCGATTTCGCGGCGCAGGCGGGCGACCTCGTCGGCTGGGTTCGTGAAGAGGCTGCCCTGCTCGATGGGGTAGGCGGGGGTTTGGTTCGTGGGGTCGCTCATGGCGGTGAGGGTTTATCTGTAATTTGCGGTGGCGTAAACGAAGGTCTGGGTGGTTGTGGCGGGACGATGGAGACGTGAAAAGCTGGTGCGACGGAGAGGTTGCAAATCGGTGGCGCCGTGCGCTTGACTATGCGCGAATGATGGGGCAAGAGGGCGCCTCATTTTGGGCGGAGTCGTTTGTCGCGCGAAGCTTCTGCGACTCTGCGAGATGCCTCTGGGTAAGCCCGGGGGTTACGGTGGGCGCGAGCCTGCCATTGCTGAGGCCGGAGCGAGGTTCCGGCATCGGAGACGAAACATGGGCGCACTGCTCGAAAAAGAACGCAAGGCTGAGATTATTCGTCAATACGGTCGTCACGAGGCCGATACGGCATCAGCGGAGGTGCAGATTGCGCTTTTGTCGATGCGGATCAATGGGTTGCAGGGGCATTTTCACGCGAACTCGAAAGACCACGCGGGTCGTCGCGGCCTGTTGAAGCTGGTCTCGCGCCGTCGTCGTCTGCTCGATTACCTGCGTGACCGCGATGAGGGCCGTTATCGGTCGATCGTCGAGTCGCTGGGTCTGCGCAAGTAAGCTGACGCACGCGACTTGTGCGCCTCACGAGCCCCGCCGCACAGATGATGTGCCGCGGGGTTTTGCGTTTTGTGACGAGATACGGTACACGGCCCCGCGTCGCGTGTGGTCTGCGGGGCCAAGGCGAATGTTTAGTCAAAGTAATGAGCGTCTGAGGGTGATGGTAAGGCACGACGCAGGCGTTGATTTCTTCGACTAACTTCCCTGGTCTTTGCACGCAGCCATCGCGACACATCACCGTTCTGACGACCGAGGGCGGGCGCGAGACGCGTCGCACGAGGCGTGTGGCGTATTGCCGCAGCCTCGCCTCGCTTGTCATTCACGAATTGCACGCCGCTTAGTGCGCGCGAAAAAGAGGGTAAGGCATGGCTGCCACGACTGCACCGACGATTGCTTTTGACGTTCACGAGAAGCGCATTCAGGTTGGGGCGCACGAGATCACGATTCAGACGGGCAAGGTGGCTCGTCAGGCTGGCGGGTCGGTGATGATTCGCATGCGCGACACGGTGGCGCTGGTGACGGCGTGCGCGGGCGCGGCGAAAGATGTCGATTTCATTCCGCTGACGCTTGATTATCAGGAGAAGAGCTACGCCTCGGGGCGGATTCCGGGCAGTTTCTTCCGTCGCGAGGGGCGCCCCGGTGTGCATGAGATTTTGCGTTCGCGCATCATCGACCGCTCGCTGCGTCCGCTGTTTCCGGATGGTTGGAATTACGAGACGCAGATTGTGCCGACGGTTGTGTCGTCGGACCCTGACGTGGACCCGGGGATTCTGTGCCTGACGGGTGCGTCGTTTGCGCTGATGTTGAGCGACATCGCGTTTGACACGCCGGTTGCGGGTGTTCGCGTGGGTCGTGTGGATGGTGAGTACATCGCCAACCCGACGGCGGCGGAGCTTGAGAAGTCGGATGTGGATATTGCGGTTGCGTGCTCGCGTGACGCGATTGTGATGGTCGAGGGTGGTGCGAACTTCGTCGAAGAGTCGGTGATCGTCGATGCGCTGCTGTTTGCGCACAAGTCGGTGCAGCCTTTGATTGATGCGATGTTCGAGTGGCGCGAGAAGCTTGGCAAGGCGCGGCTGCCGTATAATCCGCCGGAGAAGAATGCGGCGCTCGAAAAGCGCGTGGCGGAGTTGTGCGAGAAGGGCTTGTCGGAGGCGACGCTGATTGCCGAGAAGCAGGCGCGGTACGAGAAGTACGCGACGACGAAGGCGGCGATGCTGGAAGGGCTTGGCGAAGAGTTTGCAGAGAAAACGGCGCTCGCGGCGAGCTACTTTGAGGCGTTGAAGTCGCGCATCATGCGCGAGCGGATCGTGAAAGATCACCGGCGTATCGACGGGCGTGGGCC
>CAZXXB010000309.1:0-3492 GCA_964644185.1 uncultured Myxococcota bacterium | reverse complement strand
TACACTCTTTCAGACGTATGCTCTTCCGATCCGGTCTGGTACTGGATGAAACCGCGTTTACCGTAGATGCGGTGCCAGTCGTGGATGGCGTCGAGCGGGTAGAAGAAGGTGTCGTAGTTGACGACTTTGCCGAGCGAGGTGGCGTTGAGGCGGTAGTAGGCCTCGTTGAAGGCGCGGACGGTGAGCGAGGTGAGGGCGAACTCTGGTGCGTCGATGGGGACGCGGGCTTTTTCGCGGTGGAGAATGGGACGGGGGTTGGCGGCGAGGCTAGCTGGGAGTTGGTCGCGGCGTGCGTGGTCGCCGCGCATGAGAACGCTGCGACCGAGGGTCTTGCCGGTGGCGAGGCAGTCTATCCAGCACATTGAGCAATTGTAGCGGGCGTCGTGGGCCTCGAATTCGCTGAGGGTGTGGTCGAGGTCGCGGGTGCGCAGGTAGTCGCAGATGAAGTAGCTCGATTCGACGGGTCGCAGGCGAATGCGCGCTGAGAGGATGACGCCCGTGAGTCCCATGCCGCCAGCGGTGGCCCAGAAGAGGTCGGCGTTTTCGGTGCGCGAACAGGTGACGATGGTGCCGTCGACGAGCAGTAGCTCGAAGCTCTCGACGGTGTTGATGAACGAGCCGTCGATGTGGTGGCTTTTGCCGTGGACGTCGCTCGCGATGGCACCGCCGATGGTGATGAACTTGGTGCCCGGGGTGACGAGGGGGAAGTATCCGCGCGGGAGGAAGGTTTCGATGATGTCGGTGAGGCTGACACCGGCCTCGGCTTCGAGCATGGCGGTTGCTGGGTCGAAGGCGATCATGCGGTCGAGGCGGGTCATGTTGACGACGCCGCCGTCGTGGTTGATGGCTGGGTCACCGTAGCTGCGTCCGAGTCCGCGGGCGATGAGGTTGGTCTCGTCGGGGTCGCGCAAGATGCTGGCGACGGCGGCGCGACGCTCAGGGCGGTAGACGCGGCTTTGCGCGACGGGGTAACGGCCCCACCCGGTGATGGGCTGTGCGACCGAGGGGTTCATGGCGCTCAGGGTTTGACTCCGACACCGATGAGGCTGAGTCCGGCCCAGGGTAGGGCCTCATCAAGGTTGCGCAGGGCGGGCACGAGGGCGTTGACGGCTTTGAGTTGCACGCGCGAGAACGACTTGCGGCGTAGCAGTTTGCCGTTGACGAGCCATCCGGGGACGGTGAAGCGGTTGAAATCGAAGGTGCGCTCGACGCGAAACCCGGCGCGCTCGAAAACGGCGGTGAGGGTTTGGGTCGAGTAGCGGCGTTTGTGTTCGAGGGCGATGTCGAGGGTGCCCATGCGGTGCTCGCCTTGCGGGACGAGGACGATGAGGTGTCCACCCGGGGCGAGCGCGCGGTAGGCGTTGCGCAGCGCCTGTGCGTCGTCGTCGAGGTGTTCGAGTACGTTGACGAGCAAGACGGTGTCGAACTCGCCTTCGAGCCCGTTGAAATCTGTGGGTTTTGTGGCGTCGAGTTCGAGGACGCGCAGGTAGGGTTTGCCGAATGAGTATGAGCGCAGGTAGCTGAGGTAATCGGGGTTGATGTCTGAGGCGACGTAGAGGTCGCGGGGAATGAACTGGTTTGTCAGGGTGCCGATGCCGGCGCCGATTTCGAGTACGCGGTCGCCGACGAAGGGGCGCAAAACGTCACCCATCCAGAGATTGAAGCGGCGGGCGCGCTCAACCTCGGTGAGAATATTCGAGCCGTAGGCGTCGTCGCGGTAGATGTCGTCGATGAAGTGGTAGCGCGCCATCGCGGTGAGGGCATGGATGCCGTCTTTGAAGCGCATCTTCTTGCCTTCCTCGTAGCTGCGAGGGAGGTAGCGGATGGGGACTTCGAAGACGCGGGCACGGCGTTTTGCGAGCTTGTGGGTGATCTCAATTTCGAAGCGGAAGTCGTTGCTGCGCAGAGGCATGGACTGAAGCAGCGAGGTGCGAACGGCCTTGTAGCAGGTCTCGACGTCGGTGACGTTGAGGTCGGTTGAGAAGCTGGCGAGGGTGCTGAGGGCCTTGTTGACGAGCGAGTGGCGGTACATGAGGGCGCGCCGGTATTCGCTCGTGAGGTAGCGTGAGCCGAAGACGGCGTCGGCACCTTCGTTGACGAAGGGGACGAGCAGGGCGGGGATGTCGGCCGGGTTGTACTCGAGGTCGGCGTCGTGGACGATGGTGACTTCGCCTTCGGCGCGTTCGAATCCGGCGCGGAGGGCGGCACCTTTGCCCATGTTGCGGGGGTTGCGCAGGAGGATGACGCGGGGGTCTTCGGCGGCGATGCGTTGCAAGACTTCGAAGCTGCCGTCGGTGCTCTGGTCGTCGACGATGATGAGTTGCAGCGAGCGGATGATGGGGTGGCGCAGTTCGAGGACGCGTCGCAAGCTGGCCTCGACGACGTGGCGCTCGTTGAAGACGGGGGTGACGACGGTGAGGCTGACGCTCTCGTGGGTGACAGCGTCTTGCATGGGTACGCGCTTCAAGAGCGGCAGGTCGGCGGGCGCAGCGGGGTCGAGCCGCAGCGCGCCGTCGATGACGCTGAAGACTTTTGAACGGGCTTCGTTGCGGTTTGCCATGCCCAACACACCTGCCTCGCGGAAGCGAAGCGTAAACACCGGGCGGAATCGAAGGCAATGTATGCCCGACGTGTGCCGAGAACGTCAACGCATTGCGGCAGAACATCGGTGAGGGGTACGAGAATGTCGCAGCGTGGTTGCAACTTGGAACTGCGTTTGTTACGGGAGTCCGTCTTTCGGTAAGGCATCTCGTTCGGGGTCGACAGCGACGTCTCCGGCTTCTATTGCGCTTCGCGGCGCGAGCCATGGTGGGCGATTCGTGCATGAGTTCGAGTTCATCAACAGAATCGAAGGGGTTTGAGTCACGCTCTCGTGAGCGACGCGAGCGGCGGCCCGATGGACGTCGCGCGCAGTCGTTTTACATCGCGACGTGGCAGATTGTGGTGCTCGCGGTGGTGGCACGTGTGCTGTGCTGGTTTGTCACCGAAGAGCGGCAATTCGCGACGGATGAGATTGGCTACTGGCGAGCAGTTGATGCGTTTTTGACGAGCGGGCAGCGCGACCGGTTTTGGCCGCCGACGACGGTGTGGGTGGCGGCGATTTGCCGGTCGCTCGTGCCGGGCGGGGCGATAAAGTACACGCGCATTTTCTGGGTGCTGATGGATGTCGGCAACCTGCTATTGCTGCTGCGCCTTGCAGACTATCTTGCGTACGACCTGATGGGTTCGGTCGATAAGAAGGTGCGGCAGATGCTTCCGGTGGTGGCGGGGGGGGTGTGGGCGCTGTACCTGCCGGGCATCGGGCACGCGGCGACGATTACGAGCGAGACGCCGACGCTGCTGTTGTTGCTGATTGCAGCGAATATCATGCTCTCGGGGGTGCGGATTGGCACGCGGCACCTCGTTGCGGTGGGGGTTTGTCTGGGGCTGACGGTGCTGACGCGGCAAAGTCTGATGCCGGTTCTCGTGACGATACCGGCGTGGCTTGCTTTG
>CAZXXB010000308.1:764-3502 GCA_964644185.1 uncultured Myxococcota bacterium | reverse complement strand
ACGAGCGACGCGCGATGAGAAGGCGAGAACGCAGAGCGAGCGAGCGACGACATTGATCAAACCCCCGGTGACCGGTTGCAATGCAACCGAGATGAAGACCACGACCCCGATGCGCCCAGTGTTTGAGCACTTCTAGTGTTTGCGCATCGGGGCGGTCTGTCAACCTCCGCCCGGGGTGACGACGGTGATCTTTTTCAGATCGAGGCCGGCGGGGTAGCCGTAAGAGACGTATTCGTCGAAGCCCATGACGGTGACGCCGCACGGGTCGGCGCACTCAACGATTTGTTGTCCATCGCCGATGCGAATGCGCGCCCACTCGTAGCCCGAGGTTCCGACGGCTTTGAAGGTGGCGGTGACGGGGTTTCCGTTAAGTGTGACGGCTTTGCCTGCTTTGCGGACGACGGTCATGAAGTCGTTGGCGTAGGTGTTGGGTGTGAGGAAGACGTAGTCGCGGCGGTATTGCTGGACGGGGATGCCGGTGATGAGCGAGGGGTCGCCGGCGGTGGCGGTCGCCCCTGCGGCTTCCTGGCCGGGCATGACCTGCAAGAGAAGGAAGGGGAAGTCTTCGCCCTGCGATTTGACCTCGAAGGCTTCGGGGTTGGTGTTGGTGTTGAAGTAGTAGACGTCGCCTGCGTTGCCGGTAATGGTCGAGATCGTGGCGGTGGGGAAGACGGGGTTAGGCACCGGCGGGTTGAAGGTGAGTTTGGTGTCGTCTTTGGCGATGATGACCGACCAGACGTCTTTGGCCGAGCTTGATGCGATGACGGGCTCGCTGCGAACGGCGAAGTAGCTCGTGCCCCAGCGCGAAAACGGGAAGACCTGCTCTTCGATGTGGTCGCAGGCGAACTTGTCGAAGGGCGAGAAGGTGCAGTCGGCGCCGCCGTAGACGGCGAATTTTTTGTCGCCGCGGATGATTGAGCCGGAAAGGTCGGACTCTTCGTAGACGCAGAGCTTCTGGAACGAGTCGAGCGCGCTGCGATTGGCTCCGCATTTTTCGGCACCGCCGAGTTGGGTGGCGATGGTGAGCACCTCGTATTGGGGCAGGCGCACGGTGAGCGACGCGCCGGGGGCGAGTGAGGCCGATACGAGTCCACCGGCGGCGGCGTAGCCCCGGACGTCGATTTTGATTTCGGTCTCGCCGGGCTCGGTGGCGACGATGGTGACGAATCCGGGTGAGTCAAAGGGACGGGTCACGCTGCGGTTTTTGGCGGTGATGTGGGGGTACGAGGCGGCGAGGTAGGTGGTGTCGAATATGTGGGCAGGCAAGAGCAGCGAAGCGTCGTTGGTGAATGAGAAGTCGCCGTTCTTTTCAGAGGGGAGTGGGTTGAACTGGTAGACGGTGACGGGAATGGTGGATTGGACGCGGTATGCGGTGTTGGCGTTGCCTGAGGTGCTTTCAACCTTGAGGCTCGCGCCGGAGCCGGAGGTTTTGGAGACGTCGACCGCGTTCCATGGGAGTTTGATGATCGAGGTCGAACGCGGTGCGACGGTGGTTTTTGTGCCGACCGGGCCAGCGGAGTTGCTGACGGTGATCTCGGCAGAGCGGGTGGGGTCGCTGTTGCCGACGACGATGGCGAACTCGCTCTCGAAGGCAGCGTCGAGCTGGGTGTTGCTGAGGACAACGGGCCAGTACTCGCAGCCGACGTAGCTCTCTTCTTTGGCGGCTTTGTCGCAGAGGCTGAGGCATCCATCTTTGGTGCAGGTGCTGCCGGGTTTGGTTTCGCTGCACTTGGTGACGGTTTTTTCGGTGCCGTCTTCGTTGCAGGTGACGAGGGTGTCTTCGTCGGTGCATGAGACGGCGGCGGGGGTGCACTCGGCGGGCTCGCAGATGCCGTCGGTACGGCAGGCGGTGTTGGGGGGGCAGACGGCGGGGACGTAGGTCGTGCCAAACTGGTCGCACTGGCTCGACGAGGTGAGGCTGATGCACTCACGGTCGCCGGGGACGCAGGTGGTGCATGCGCCGTTGACGCAGCCGCCGCCGGTCTCGGTTGCGCAGCTCACTTCTTCTGGGGTGACGCCGTCGTCGCTGCAGCGGGTGAGCTTGTCGGCGTCGAGGCAGGTCGGTTGGAGTCCATCACAGGGGCCGTCGTCATCGTCGTCGCCCGAATCGTCGTCGTCATCACCGTCGGTGTCGCCGGTCGCGTCGGTATCGTCTGTGTCGGAGGTGTCGCCGCCTGTGTCGGCGTTGGGTTTGCACGAGCCAGAGAACTGGTCGACGAGTTCGCAGAAGTAGCCTTCAGGGCAGGCGATGACGCTGCTGCAGAAGATGTCTTCGCCGGTGTCGCCGGTGCCGCCGCTGGTGTCGGTCGTGCCGGTGTTGCCGGTGTCGCTGGTGTCTCCAAACGTGTCGAACCCGCCGAAGGTGTCGTTGCCGGTGCCGGTGTCGTTGGCGGTGACGGCGGCGTTGTCGTCGTCGTCGTCGTCGTCGCCGGCCGCGGTGTCGCCACAGGCGGCGACGGAGGTGATGGCGAAGGTCGCGATCGCGACGAGGGTCGCCGCGCGAAGGGTGCTCACGGGGTATGTTGCACCGGTGTGTTGAGCGGTGGAGGCGAGGCAAGCGCGCAGACGACGAACGTGGAGAAACATGGGATTCCTCAATAGGGTCTGAAGGACAGCGTTGGGGTGCCAAGCAACGACGCAATGCACCATAGATCAGGGTGACACTTTTTTACCAGAAGTTTTCGAAATCGGCACCCGAGATACGCAATGCGAGGTGGTGCATGTTTTGTGTGGCGCGG
>CAZXXB010000308.1:0-683 GCA_964644185.1 uncultured Myxococcota bacterium | reverse complement strand
CTTGCGGTAGAGGGTGGCGCGGCTGATGCCGAGACGTTTGGCGACGTTTGACATGTGTCCGCGTTCGGCGGCGATGGCGTCGCGCAGTTGGCGTGACTCGGCTTCGGCGGCGACGGCTTGCAGGGTGCGTGAGGCGGTGGGGTGTTGTGGGAAGGTGGAGGCGGGGTTGCTGTCGTCGAACGGTGAGGCGATCTCGACGGGCGAGGTGACTTGCATGCTTGCGGCGGCGCTGGCGGCGAATGGCGCATCGTGGCCCGTTGCGGCGAGCGAGGGTGCGCCGGCGATGGGGGTGTGGGGCCGTTGCGGAAGCAAGTCGGCGGCGACGGCGTTGGGGGCTTCGCTCATGAACCACTGGGCGGTGGTGATGCGTGTGGCTTCGATGATCTTGCGGGGCAAGGCGTCGGCGTCGAGCATGTCGCCGCCGGTGACGAGGGCCGAGCGGAGGATGACGTTTTCGAGTTCGCGTGCGTTGCCGGGCCATGTGTAGGCTTGCAGGATATCCATGGCGCGGGGTGTGACGCCGCGAATGTTGCGACCCTCGCGCTGGTTGACCTTGCGGAGCATGTGCTGGACGAGGAGCGGGATGTCGTCTGGGCGTTCGCGCAGGGGAGGTATCTCGATGGCGATGACGTTGAGGCGGTAGTAGAGGTCTTCGCGAAATTCTCCGAGTTTGATGGCGGCTT
>CAZXXB010000307.1:0-3544 GCA_964644185.1 uncultured Myxococcota bacterium | reverse complement strand
TACACTCTTTCCCTACCCACGACGCTACCAAAAGCCCTCAGCGCCGGCCTCGCAAAAGCCGAAAAGCAGCTCAAGGCCAACAAACCCAAAGACGCAATCAAAACCCTCGGCGGCCTGATGCGCGAGTTCACCACCGCCGAAGAGCCCTACCCCCTCGCCGCCGACGCCTTCAAGGCCCAGGGCAAACGCGACCGCGAGCTGCTCACCATCGACGAGTACCTCAAAAAGTTTCCCAACGGACGTTTCGCCGCCGCGATGCGCGCGCGCAAATAGCCTCGCGCCCGTCGCCCGGTTGACCGGGGTGCGCCATGACTTTCACAACCCCGCGCGTCGTCTTCGCCGACGACCCCCCAGCACGTTTCGCCCGCCACGTCGCAACCACCCTCAAGGCCCACGGCCACGAGGCATGGTTCGCTGGCGGTGCCGTCCGCGACCTCCTCCTCGGCCTTCACCCCCACGAGTACGACATCGCCACCTCGGCCACCCCCGACGTCGTCGCCACCCTCTTCCCCAAAGCCCTCCTCGTCGGCGCGCAATTCGGCGTCGTCGTCGTCGTCGACCCCACCGACACCACCCGGCACGTCGAGGTCGCCACCTTTCGCGTCGAGGGCGGCTACCGCGACGGCAGACACCCGGGCGAGGTCCACTTCGCCACCGCGCGCGAAGACGTCACCCGCCGCGACTTCACCATCAACGGACTCCTCGCCGACACCGACACCGGCGAAGTCCACGACTGGGTCAACGGAATCAACGACCTCAACCGCCGCCTCGTGCGCGCCATCGGTGACCCCCGCGCCCGCTTCGCCGAAGACCGCCTGCGCATGCTGCGCGCCGTCCGCTTCACCGCCCGCCTGGGCTTCACCCTCGACCTCGCAACCGAAGACGCCATCCGCCAGCACGCCCCCGCCATCGTCGAGGTCAGCGCCGAGCGCATCCGCGACGAACTACAAAAACTCCTCCAGTGCGGACACGCGGGCCGCGCCTTTCGCCTCCTCGACCGCCTCGACCTCCTGCGCGTCATCCTCCCCGAAGTGACCGCCATGCACGACGTCGCCCAGCCCCCCCAATACCACCCCGAAGGCGACGTCTTCATCCACACCATGCTGCTGCTCGATCAGGTGCAACCAACCGATCACCCGCTCGTCGGCTGGGGCTGCCTCTTGCACGACATCGGCAAACCCAGAACCTTCATGCTCGTAGACCGCATCCGCTTCAACAACCACGAAGCCGTCGGCTCAGAGATGACACGCGCCATCTGCGAGCGACTCCGCTTCTCCAACGACGACACCGATCTCCTCGTCGCGATGGTCCGCGATCACGGCAAGTTCGCCCACGTCAAACTCATGCGCGTCTCGACCCTCAAACGCTTCATCTGGCGCGACCACTTCGACGCCCACCTCACACTCCACCGCTACGACTGCCTCGCCTCGCACCGCGACCTCTCAGCCCACGACTTCGTCCGCGAAAAACTCGCCGAGTGGGGCTCGGGTGAAGCCGCCCGCCCACAACGCCTCGCGACCGGGTCAGACCTCATCGCCCTCGGTCTCAAACCCTCACCCCAGTTCGGCGACTGGCTGCGCGAACTCGACGACGCCCAACTCGAAGGAATCATCTCGACCCGCGAAGAAGCGGTCGCCTTTCTTGCGGCCCTCGCAAAGCGTGTTTAACTACGCACCGGGCACACGTTCTCGCTTCGTTCTCTTTTCGGTCTCTATCGGTTCTCTGTGGGTTATCTCAGGGTGCCCCGTTTGTTCTTCCCCGTGTGCCCCACGGTGTTCTCCCGTTGGCGGCACCACAAGAGGCAACGATGAAATCACGCATCGACTTCACGGCCCCGTTCGTTACGGCGCTCTTCTTCACGGCGGTTCTCAGCGCAACCACACTCGCCCTCACCGCCTGCGCCGACGACGAGCCCGCCCCACTCGTCGCCCCCGACACCCACGTCTTCACCGGACGCGTCTACGATGGCGTGACCGGCGAGCGCATCACCGACTACGACCTCACCATCACCTCCGCCGGCACCACCGACGAAGCCGACATCAACGAAGACGGCGTCTACGAGACCGTCGCCGTCTACCCCAACAAAGACTTCACCATCGCCATCGACGCCGAAGGCTACCGCTCATTTCTCTCGCACAACTCGTTCGACACCCTGCGCCGCGTCACGGGTACCCGCTTTCTCGAATCGGTCGTCTACTACTACTACGACGCCTACCTCTACCCACGCGACCTCGCCTCGCCACCCGCCACCATCCGCGTCTTCGCGAGCGACGTTGACCTCGACGTGCAAGCCACCCTGCGACTGCAACCCACCTCAGGCTCAGACCTCATCACCGCCGCCGCCGCCGTCATCCGCAACGACGGCGTAGCCCAGGTCTGGCAAAACGACGACGACCTCCAGCGCCGCACAATCACAAAACAGGTCAAAGACGGCGTCGCCTCATTCGAAGAAGGCGAACTCGTCTACGGCGTCACCTACGCCGCCACCATCTTCAGCGCCTTCACCACAGAAGACGACGACGATCAGCGCAACTTCTACGCCGACGCCGCCTTCACCTACACACCCGGATACGACGGAGACCGCGTCGTCGTCGTCGAACCGCTCGAAACCTCACCACTCGCCCTCACCTTCATCTCCACCGACCTCGGCGAACCCGACCGCGACGGAAAAGTCACCTTCGTCTTCAACGCCGACATCGAATTCGACCCCCTCAAGTCAAACCGCGTCTACCGCCGCGCCATCGACTGCGCCGTCTCCATCGACAGCGACAACCAAGAGCCCCTCGAAGCCGAAAACACCCTGCGCGAGTGCTCAACAAGCGACGACTCAGCACGCGGCACCCTCGTCACCGTCGAAGACAACCGCCTCACCATCGAGTGGGATGCAGAACGCGGACTCGAAACCCGCGACCCCAACGACATCATCCGCGCTGTCACCTACGCCGGCTTCGACGCCGTCCTCCTGCGCAAACAGGGCACCGCGATCTCAACCCAGCGCTCGCTCGCCGACATGCTCAGCGAATACAACGGCGCCACCACCATCACCGTCGTGCTGCGCTAACCCGCACGCACCTCGAACCGCGTCGCCCTGCTCTGCCGCCCTACTCTGCCGCCGACAAAAACCGCGCCTGAATCTTCTTCACGCCGACGCCAAGAAAATAAACCGTCACCACCGCCTTACCGCCCGTCCCCTCACGCGCGCGCACCTCACCACGCCCAAACTGCGCGTGCTGCACATGCTTCCCCTTCGAAAACGGATCATCCGGGTCCGCGTTGATATCCACCACCCGCCCCTCATCACCCGCGCGACTCGCCCACTCACCAACACCCGGGTCACTCACATTGCCGCCCATCGCACCACCCACACCACCACCCGCACGCCCACCACCAACCCCACGCCCGCCACCCAGCGCACCCGCACCGCCCCACGACGTCTTGCCACCCGCCCCCCCGCGCCCCGCCCCAGCCGCGGCCGGCACCCGCCCCCCGGGGCGCCCGGGCCGCCGCCCCGCCCCCCGCGGCGCAAGCGGGCAGGCCCCGTCGG
>CAZXXB010000306.1:0-3560 GCA_964644185.1 uncultured Myxococcota bacterium | reverse complement strand
GTGAGGTGCTGCAGCTTCCAGCCGACACCGCCGAGCGTGACTCGGGCGTGCTCGAACATTACGTGAGCAGCGATACGCTTGACCGCATCGTCGCGTTCACTGAGTTCGTCGAAAAACATCCGACCACGGCGACGACGATTCGCGGAGACTTTTCGCATCACCTCGTCAAACCTGTCGAGGCATAATCGTCGTGAGCCACGCCGCACCGCTCGTGCCAGCCCCGCCAGCATCCGCGCTACCCCGCGAGTGGGTGCCTCTCGCAACGCTGGCGGCGGGTGACGAGGCCATCGTGCGGCGCCTCAACGCCAACTCGGCGATCTTGCAGCGTCTCATCGACATGGGCGTGCTGCCGGGTACCCGCGTGCGACTGCTGCGCGCCGCCCCGTTTGGCGGCCCGATGATGTTGTGGGTCAAAGGCTTTCGACTTTCCTTGCGTCGCGATGAAGCCTGCACCATCTTTGTCGAGAAAGTACCCGCAACCGGCGCACTCGCGTGAGGCGCCGCATCGAAGGCAGCTTCTCGATGACTCGTCGCTTCGTTACCGTACCTCGCCTCTCGTTCGCCGCGACGCTCGCTGGCATTCTCTCGCTCACCTTCGTCGTCATGGGTTGCGGAGAAACGACACCGCGCCGCATCGACCGCATGCAGCAGGGTGGCGAAGTCGGCCTCTTCACCCGCGTACGATTTGCCGTGCCACCCGCCGAGGGTGAGCCTGCCTCGGCCGCCCGCACCGTCGACGCCGTCGTGCGCGCGACAATGGCCGACGACGAAGTGTTTCTGTACCTGCAGCAGCACATGCCGCAGATTTTGCAGCAGTCGATTCGTTGGGATGGCCCACGGGCGAACTTCGAGATCGTCATTCACGAGAGCCACGAGGCGCTCGAAAAAGCGGTCAACCGCCTTGGGTATCCATGGCTGCGTGCGTGGACCCGCTACGACGTGATTCATATCCAGTCGCCGCGCACGTGGGGCTTGCCCGAGTGGCGTGAACCGTTTCGCGAACTGATGCTGCACGAGCTGTTTCACCTCGTGATGTATCAGGCCGTCGGCACCCCCTCGAACTGGACAACGCGCGTCTTGCCGCTCTGGTATCGCGAGGGGATGGCGTCGTCGGCGTCGGGGCAGAGCTATCGCCGTATGGACCTCGAAGCAGTGCGCAACTACTACGTCTCCGGCGCGGGGCCCGTTGACGCAGGGCGAGCAGATGTTTCGCGACCAGAAAGACGTCGCCTACGGCATCTCGCATCGGGCGTTTGATTTTCTGTTGCTCGTCGGTGGCACGCGGGCGATACCAGCGCTGCACGCGGCGATGCGCGATGGGGCCGATTTCAACGCGGCGATGCAGCGGGCGACGGGGCTCACCGAGGCGCAATTTCGCGAGCGCTTCATGAAATACCTGCAAGAGCGCGAGTGGGAACACTCACCGATACCCAGCGGCAATTGACGCAATGAGCAGCCTGCCAAAGCAACCGCCACATGCCCGCTTCGAGCGCCTCGACGAGACGCTCGACCGCACGTGGGGGCTTCTGCGTGTGCGCAAACAGGTGCGCAACGCCCGCGCCGTTGCAGCGTTTGCCGATGCCGCTGGCCATCATTTTGCGCGCAACTGTCGCGCCCTCGAAGTCACCGACGACGGCGCACTCATCGTCGCCGTCAACTCACCAGCGTGGGCGCAAGAGTTGCGCCACGCCTCGGCAGAGATTCGCGCGCGCATCGAGCGACTCGCCCCCAACACCGTCACGAGCCTGCGCAGCCGCGTCGTCGCAAACCTGCCACCTGCACCCACGCCACCCGTTGAACCAGCGCCGCCGATGCGCGCCACACCCGTCGATCTCGCCGACTGCGAGGCGCAACTCACCGAGATTGCGTCGCGCAACCCAGAATTGGCACACGCCCTTCGTCAAGCTGTCTCTCGCGCCCGCTATTGGGCCCGTGAAGGATCAAAGTCATGACCCAGCGTCCGCGTATTCTCGTTGTCCGTAATGTGTCGCCGCTCTCATCGCGCCGTCGGTTTTTGCGCCTCACCAGCGCGTCGCTCGGTACGCTCGCGCTCTACCCCTCGGTGCTGCTCGTGGGCTGTGGCGATGACGATGACAGCGAGACCGGCACGGGCGACGACAACACCGATACCGGCAACACCGACACGGGCAGCGCCGACACGGGTTCTGCGAACGACGACGACGACGCATCCGGCAACGATGATGATGCCTCGGGTGATGATGATGACGGCGGCGACGACGATGATGATGCCACGACAGACAGCGAGACCGGCACGGGCGACGCAGGTGACGCGGGCGATACTGGCGATAACGGTGATACCGCCGAAGACAGTGGCAACATCACGGGCGGTGACACCGCCGAGACCGACGGCGATGCGGGTGATACGGGCGACGGTGAAAAGTCACGCTACTTCTACTTCGCGATGATTGCCGACTCGCACATCAAAGACGCGTTTTGGGATGGGGGCGAGGGCAACGCGCTTGATGCGAGCACGATTCGCGATTTCGTCGAGATTCGCCTCACCAAAGCGCGCGACACGATCAACGCGTTTCCAGAAAAGATCGAGGCGGTGTTTCACCTGGGCGACGTACTGCACGACCCGTCATCGGGCGACTACGACTTTTACTTCGAGAACACGACCTGCTTCGACAACGCGAAGGCGATTTTCGACGGTTTCAACATGCCGCTGCATTTGCTGCTCGGCAACCACGACTACAACCTCGGCACGATGTCGCGCGAGCTGACGCAGCAACTCTTCGCCGAAAAACTGGGCCTGAAGAAGAGCTACTACAACGTCGATTTGCACGGGTTTAACTTCATCATGCTCGATTGCTATCGCGGTGAGACGATGAACCCCGACAACCCCGCGGCCAGCAGCATCAACGGCTCGCTCGGCGAAGAGCAATTGCTTTTTCTCGAAGCGCAGCTTCAGCGCGCGGTGCCAAGCCTCATCATGGTGCATCAACCGATGCCGCTGATGCAGGAAAACGAAGTGCGCGACCTCTCGCTGCGCAGCCTGCAGACGAAATACAAAGACACGGTGCTGATGTCGGCGGCGGGGCACTGGCACCGCTGGTTCGATTTCGGACGCACGTACGGCGCGCGCTCGTGGGCGATCGGCTCGACGCGCTACGACGAAGACGCGATCTGGTTTTTCCGCGCCGACAAAGAGACGGGCAAAATCGAGCAACTCAACAAGCAGCCCGATGGCGTCACCGGCGTGATGGATATCGAACCGTTCGTCTACGAGAAGATGTGACGCGTGCGTCGCCGCAGTCAGCGCCCCCCAGCAACATCAAAAAAAGAACACGCCGACCTCGCCGACGATCGCCATCTTATCGCGACTGTACGGGTCGCCCGACGTTGGCACCTTATGGGCAAGCACGAAGATCCACGTGTGGTCAGGGTGAAACGCCAGCCCATAAATGAAGTTGCCGAGGTCGTGCTGCCCCGAGAGCCACTCGGCGACGACGCTGAGCTTGTCGCGCCACACGGGCTGTTCGAGCGCTACCATCGCATGCGTCGCGTTGACTTTGAAAAGCACCGTGCTGCCGTGCCCA
>CAZXXB010000305.1:2615-3567 GCA_964644185.1 uncultured Myxococcota bacterium | reverse complement strand
TCGGCGTCACCGTTGCCGAGTACCTCGGCGATGCGCTGGGCGAGGGTTTCGGTTTTTCCGCTACCGGCTGAGGCGGTGACGCCGACGAGCCGCTCACCTGCATCGATGATTGCCTGCTGAAAGGTGTCGGGCGCGTAGGCGCGGCGGGGCTGCGTTTCGGCTGCGCGTCGCTCAGCCGCCGTGTCTTCGTCAATGGGGCGTTCGAGTGCGACGGGTGGAAGGTCACGGACGAAACGGGCCTCATCGACGCGGCAGAGGGGGCGGGCCTCGCAGTGGGTGCAGGGTACGAGCAGTTCATCGGGCGCGACGTCGATGCGTCCCACGCGAATGTCGCGCACCCACGATTCGATGGTCTCGACCTGTGACGCGACCTCGGCGGCGGGGTTTTCGAAGAACTGTGCGGCCAGTGATGCATCGGTGGGTTTTCGCGACGGGACTGCACCGAGCGCTGGGGTGACGCCCTCGACCGTGCGTCCGCTGAAGCTTGCGTCGCGCAAACTCAGGTAGACGAACCCCATCGGGGTGCGTTTCAACACGCGCTCGATCGCGACGGTGTAGACGGCGTATTGGGCGTCGCGGGCGGTGAGGGCGAGTCGGGCGCGGTTGGGTGACTTTCCGCTCTTGTAGTCGATGCCGAGCAGCCCGTCGGTGGATGCGCCGGTGGGCCACTCGACGGTGACGCGGTCGAGGCGGTCGAGGCGTCCACGCAATGCGACGGGGATGCCATCGACGTCGAGCGCGAGCGCGGCGTGGGATTGCGGGGCTGCGGCACTGTCGTCGCCCGTGTCACCTGATGCTGGCGGCATGCCGAAGGCAACTTCGAACGCGTGCGGGGTTCGGGTGACCGTAGCCCTCGTGCGCGCACCGTCGCGCTGAAAGACATCGAGCCCATCGTGGGTACCGAGCAACCCCGCGTCGGCTTCAACGGCGCGAGATATTTGCGCGAGGCGCA
>CAZXXB010000305.1:1931-2597 GCA_964644185.1 uncultured Myxococcota bacterium | reverse complement strand
CGAGTTCAACGGTTTTGACGGGCGAGTCGAAAAGGGCTTTGACGCGCTTTGCGAGATCGCTCTTGTCGCCGCGTGCCTTGATCGCGTTGCAGAGGTCGTCGAGGGCGGCACGCAGGGCGGTGGGGGTCGTGGCGGCAAGCAGTGCCGAAACGTCGTTGCCATGCGCGCGGTAGATGTCTTCGAGCAACGCGTGAGAAAGCTCGCCCCAGAACATGACGTCGTGCTCGGAGTATCCGTGGGGCTCAAGGTGGAGGGTGCGGCGAACGTGAAATTGAAACGGGCAATTGACCCATGCCTGCAGGGCGCTGGCGCTGAGTTGTGCGTGATGCTCGGTGAGCAGCGGGGCAAAGCGGTTGGGGGAGAGTTGGGCTGCACCAGACGAAAGGGCGTGCGCGAGCGTAGCGTGGGTGCGCGACGGGGCGTCATCGAGAGCGGCGAGAAGTGTTGCGGGGTCGTTGCGAAACTGGGTGAGGTCGGCGACGAGCGCCTCTTCACATTCGGTCGTGGTCGATGCTTCGTCGCGCGCGGCAGGTAGCACGGCGACGGCGCGTGTCTCTTCGATGGATGTTGCCATGTCGCCAAGGGCATCGACGACGGCATCGACGAAACTTGAGCGGACGTTGGGGGCACCGCCGGGGGCGGTCTGGGGCCAGGTGAGTACGATGG
>CAZXXB010000305.1:284-1892 GCA_964644185.1 uncultured Myxococcota bacterium | reverse complement strand
CGGCCTTTGCGGGCTCGAGGGAAAAGGCGGTTGCGTGACCTGTGTGGGCGTCGAGTGATGCGAGCGCAGCGCGTGACAAGACGCGCAGCGAGGGCTCGACGGCGGGTAGCTCGCCCTCTACGAGTCCGACAACGAAGATGACGTCAAAGTTGCCGAAACGTGGGTCGCCGAGCGGCGCGACGACGACGGCGTTGCCGTAGGTTGCGTGGGGTGCCCCAACAGGTGCAGCGAGCGCGGAGCGGAGCAGGTGAAAAAATGGTGCGGCGCGCATGGTGGCGGCGGCGTCGTGGGCATCGTGTGGCAGGTCGTGCGCGATGTCACGCAATGCGGTGAGAGCGGCTGCGCTGGCAGAGAGGATTGCCGCGGTGTCGTCGCGATCGTAGGCGGTGGCCTCGATGTGAGCGACGAGGCGCGAGAGGGCGTCGCAGTAGTCGGCGGCGGTGGATTCGCGGGCTTCGAGGTTCCAGAAATGGGCGAGGAGATCGACGAGGGCCGTCGCAGCGGTGTCGTTGGTCTCGACGGTGTAGCCACGCAGAAACGAGGCGAATTGGGCGAGGCCCTGCGCCGGGTCGGGGGAAGCGGAGGCGTCGGGTGCGTTCAGCGCATTGCGGCGCCGCGCGTGAGCGGGCGACTCGGCGGCGGCGCGCGAGAGTCCGGCGAGAGGGTGTGACAGCACGGGCAAGACGTGGGCGACGGTGGGTCGCACGTGAATGGCTTGTGAGAAGGCGGCGAGGAACGACGCGACGACACTTGAGGCGGCGTCGAGCGGCGTGCGCGCATCGACGGGGACATGGGCGGCGGTCAGCGCGCGGTGGAGGAGCGGGCCGTAGGTTGCGAGATCGCTCGTGAAGATGCCAATCGCGCCGGGTGGGGTGTCGCTTGCGATGAGGCGCGAGACGCGGCGGGCAACCCACGCGGCTTCGTCGGTGCGGCTTGCGGCTCCGTGGATGGCGACGGCGTCGCGGATGGCGGGGTCGGGGGCAAGTGGGGGTGCCGGGTGTTCGCGTAAACCGTGATCGAGTTCGCCGAATAGCGAGGCTTCGATGCAGGCGAGTGGGGGGGCGCGATCATCGTCGAAGTCGGCAAGGTCTCCGACGTCGGTGGCGTTGATCTCGTGTTCGCGCGCGAACACGACACCGAGTCGGTCGATGGTGCGGGCGGCGGCGGCGAAGAGTTCGCGACGTTCGGGCTCGTAGTGGAGCAGTACAGTGAGCGAGCCGACGGTTTGACCGGCCTCTTTTGCAAGCGCGGCGAGCAGGTCGAGTTGCGCGCCGGAGAAACTTGAGAAGCCGACGACGATGTAGTGCGTGCCGATGACGGCGCCGTGCTGGTGGACATTTGCGACGCGGTTGGCGGCGATGCGAACACGCTCGCCGAGAACGGTGCGGTTGAGTGCGCGAAGCTCAGCACGATAGGCGGCATAGACGGGGGCGATGCGTCGGGCGCGCTCGAAACTTGTTTGCGAGAGTGCGTCTTCGACCCTTGCGTCGGGGGTGGTTGATGGCTCAGTGGCGACGCGTAAGCCGCGCCGTGATTCGGCAAAGCGGAGGAAGGCTTCAGGGCTCGCGCCCTGCGCGTCGAGTGCATCGAAAAAGGTCGCCAGTACTT
>CAZXXB010000305.1:0-251 GCA_964644185.1 uncultured Myxococcota bacterium | reverse complement strand
AGCGCGCGCGCGAGTCGGGACAACGCGGCGTCGCCCGATTGGGCGATGGCGTGGGTGAGTGCCGCGCGACGCTCTAGCCACGTGGCGGCGGGGGCGAGTTGGCGCTCGTCGTGTTGTGTCGCGTGGGCAATCGAGCGGCGCAGCATCCACTCGGCGAGAAAGTCGAAGCTGAAGCTGCGGTGACCGAAGAGGCCGCGCCGGGTTGCGATGTCGCTTTGCGGCAACCAGCGCGCCTCGGCCTCGGAAGCGAT
>CAZXXB010000304.1:2882-3644 GCA_964644185.1 uncultured Myxococcota bacterium | reverse complement strand
GACCGCGCCCGCACCAACGTCGTACGCATCAGCGACATCGGCCTCGTTGAGATGACCCGCAAGCGCACGCGCGAATCGCTCGCCCGCTCGCTCACCCAGCCCTGCCACGCCTGCAACGGCTCCGGACGTGTCCGCTCGCGCGAAACCATCTGCGCCACCATCTTGCGCGAAGCGATCCGCCGCGCCGCCATCTTGCCCCCGGGCCCACTCACCGTCTCAGCCCACCCCGAGATCGCGACCACCCTCATCGAAGACAAACAGGCCACCCTCGACGCACTTGAAAAGCGCGTCAGCCGACGCGTGCAGGTGCGCGGCGACGCGCGGAGCGCCCGCGAACGCGCCGAGATCGCCGTCCTCGACGCAGCCTCTGGCGAGTGAGTAAACGCAACGTGTCGCGCGCCCGCAAATACGCAACCGACGCCGACGAACTACGCGCCGCGCTCACCCTCTCGCGCCTTCCCGGCGTCGGCGCCGCCCGCTTTCGCACTCTCATCGCCGAGGCCCGCCGCCCCTCAAAAGCCCTCGCCCTCGCCGCCCCGCAGGCTTCACTCTTCGCCCTCGACGGAGACACCGAAAAAAACGCCCTCGACGCCTCAATCGACGCCGCCCTCGCATGGGTCGAGCAACCCCGTCGATTCGCCACCTGGCCTTACGAAAAACGCTACCCCGTCTCGCTGCTCGACCTCGCCGAGCCTCCCCCTGTGCTTTTCGTCGAAGGCACCCTCACCGACGCCCCACGGGTCGCCCTCGTCGGCGCACGAG
>CAZXXB010000304.1:0-2872 GCA_964644185.1 uncultured Myxococcota bacterium | reverse complement strand
CTGCTCACCCGCGGGCGCACAATTTGCCGCCGCCCTCGCCGAAGAACTCGCCGAAGAAGGTTGCGTCATCGTCTCTGGCGGCGCGCTCGGCATCGACGCCGCTGCCCACGTCGCCGCGCTCGACGCCGCAAAAAGCACCATCGCCGTGCTCGGCCACGGCCCCGACGTCGTCTACCCCGACCAGCACGTCGATCTGTTCTCGCGGATACGCAACCGCGGTGCCCTCGTCACCGAATTCATGCCCGGCGCCCCGCCCCAACGTAGCTTCTTCGTCACCCGCAACCGCATCATCGCCGGCCTCGCCGACGCGGTCGTCGTCATCGAGGGCACGTTGCGCTCAGGCTCGCGCGTCACCGCGCGCCACGCACAAACCCTCGCACGTCCACTCTTCACCGCCGCCGAACACCTCGTGCCCCGCGACCTCGACGAGTTGCCCGCAAAGCTACGTGCCGAAGGTGCCCTGCCCGCCAGCGCAAAAGCGATTCTCGATGCGCTCGCAAACCGCAATCAGCGTTGAGCGAACCCATCCGCCGCGCCATCGATCTCGCGGGCAAGTGCTAGATCGCGATCAGTCAGCCCCCCCGCGTCGTGGGTCGTGAGACTCAGCGTCACGTCGCGAAAGCGAATGTCGATGTCGGGGTGATGGTCAGCGGCCTCTGCGAGAAACCCGACGCGCGTCACAAACGCAATCGCATCTGCAAACGTCGCGCACGTCACCGTGCGGCGAATCACGTCACCCTCACGCACCCATCGCGGCAGCGTCGCAAGCCGCGCCGCAACCTCATCTTCACTCAAACGTGGGGTACGCATTACTGGGGTACGCACTGTGCATCCTGTTGCGGCTGTACCGTTTGCGGAATCACATCCGCATCGAGCATCGCCCGCGCCGCATCGACAAACCTGTCGAGCAGCACGTAGGCGATATCGTCTTTGCTCATCAGGCCAAACGACTCTGGCCCTGCGGCCCCTGCCGTCGTCACCGCAGTCGCCGCCGAAAAGAGCGTCACCCGATTCGTCGAGACGTCAAACCCTGCATCCGGCGCGCTCACGTCATTCGCGACGAGATAATCGCATTTTTTCGCCGCAAGCTTCGCCGCCGCATTGACCATCATGTTGTCGGTTTCCGCCGCAAACCCCACCAGCGCGCCCCGCCGCGTCAACGCGCCCAGCTCACTCAAAATATCCGGCGTGCGCGTCAACTCAAGCGTCATCGTTGCCGCGTTCTTCTTCAGCTTCGTCGCACTCGTCGCAACCGGAGCGTAGTCGGCGACCGCCGCTGCCATCACGATAAGGTGCGACCGCGCCGCGTAGTCGAGCGTCACGCTGCGCATCGCCTCTGCCGAGCGCACATCGACCCGATGCACCAGCGGTGGAGTCGCAAGGGCACACGGCCCGGCGACGAGCGTCACGTGCGCACCCCGTTCTGCTGCCGCCGCCGCAATCGCAAACCCCATCTTGCCCGAAGAGCGATTGGTCAACATCCGCACCGGGTCGATCATCTCGACCGTCGGCCCCGCCGTCACCAGCACCGAGAGCCCCGCATAGTCGCACGGTGACAACACCCGCCGCGCCGCCGCCACAATCTCGGCAGGCTCGCTCAGTCGTCCTGCCCCCACCTCACCACACGCCAGATCACCCGCCGCTGGACCCACAACAAACACGCCCCGCGAGCGCAGCGTCTGCATGTTCGCCTGCACCGCCGCGTGCGCCCACATCTGCGTGTTCATCGCCGGCGCAATCAACACCGGCGCACGCGTTGCAAGCAGCATCGTCCCCAGCAAATCGGGCGCAAGCCCATGAGCATAACGCGCGATGAAATCGGCCGTCGCGGGTGCCACAATCACGAGGTCGGCGAACCGCGCAAGCGCAATGTGACCCATCGCCGCCTCTCGCGCCGCATCAAACAAATCCACGTGCGTCGGCTCGCCGGTCAACGCCTGAAACGTCAGTGGACCCACGAACTCCTGCGCATGTCGCGTCATCACGACGCGCACCGTCGCCCCCTCCGCCGAGAGCTGCCGCACCAGCTCACACGCCTTGTACGCCGCTATGCCGCCCGTAACGCCGACGACGATGCGCTTGCCGCGAAGGCGCGATGCACCCTCTGTGGCAGCATGGTTCGACGATTTTGCGATTCCGTTGCTCAACATCACGTACCTGTGTGCGCCGCGTGAAACGAGATGACGCGCCAGAGCCTGCCGCGACGCGGCCCGCTCTCACTGCGACTTCGCCCGCGAGAGTGAAGCCGCATCGGCAAGTGCTTTCAGGCGCGCACCATCAAAACCTACCATCAGCTTTCCGCCGATGTCGAACACCGGCACCCCCGTGACGGGCGTACCCGCCGCGCGCGCCTTCGCCTCGAGTTCAGCTGCCGCGCGCTCACTCGCCTCGATATCGCGCTCGACAAACGCGATCCCCTCTTCGCGCATGAATCGCTTCGCGCGCGAGCACACCCCGCACCACGGCGCCGAGTAAAGAATCACATTTTTCGCCGCATCTTCCGCCGTCAATTCAGCGTCACTCCACTGCTTGCGCGCCGCCTTGCCCGCGACCTTCTCAAACGCGTACCGACTCACCCGCGTCGTCGGATAATTCCCGTGCTCGTCGGTCGCCGACGAAAGATCGGCGATCACAATTTCGTTCGTCGCGCCCCGTTGCTCGGGGGTAAGCGACAAATCGACCACGATCACCTGCTGCCGCGCCGCTTCGGGAATCTTCGCGATCTCGGTCTCATCAACATACTTACCGCTCGCATCGAGGTAGGTATAGACGAGCGTCGTGCGCGTCGCGTTGACGGGAAACTGCACCGGTTCCGTCGCTACCCCATTCGCACCCACAGCCGCGCCACCAGCACCATCCGGCCCGCCCCACT
>CAZXXB010000303.1:0-3672 GCA_964644185.1 uncultured Myxococcota bacterium | reverse complement strand
TGTGCCGGCGACGGAAGCGGCGTTGGGTGAGCGGAGTCGGTGGACGCTGGGTGAGGTGCTCGACTCGGCGCGACGGCATTATCCGTTGTTGCTGGCGGCGGCGCAGAAGCAGTGGATGGCGGAGGGTGAGGCGCTTGCGGCGCAGGGGGCGTTTGATTTTCAGTTGGGGTCGAACCTCAATGCGACTCCGCTTGGGTATTACGATGCGTACACAGTGGATGTGGTGGGTGAGCAGCCGACGACGTTGTGGGGTACGAAGTTTTACGCGGGGTATCGGCTGACGGATGGGAACATTGCGCTGTATGACGGCAAGCGTGAGACGCTCGATGGGGGCGAGGTGCGGGCGGGTTTTGCGATACCGCTTTTGCGTGATGGGCCGATTGATCAGAAGCGGTTGAAGTTGCAGAAGGCGTTGATTGGTCAGGAGATTGCGGGGTTTGATGTTGATTTGAAGCGGCTTGAGACGTTGCGTGATGCGGCGGATGCGTATTGGAAGTGGGTTGCGGCGGGGCAGAAGTTTGATGTGGCGGAGCGGTTGCTGTCGATTGCGGTTGCGCGCGACCAGCAGATTGCGGCGCGGGTGCGCAGCGGTGATTTGCCCGAGATTGAGAGCGTCGATAACGAGCGGGTGATCATCGAGCGGCGCGAGCGGCTCGTGGCAGCGGAGCGGTCGTTGCAGGAGGCGGCGATCAAGTTGTCGCTGTATTATCGCGATGGTGAGGGGCGGCCTGTTGTTCCGCGGCTGGATTATCATCCGCGGGCGTTTCCGGTGCCGCGTGAGCCGATGGAACGGGCGTTTGATGCGGGGTTGCGGCGGGCGATGTTGAAAAGGCCGGAGGTGCAGGCGCTGACGCGGGCGCTGGATGCGGTGGAGTTTGATGTGGAGTATGCGCGGAATCGGTTTTTGCCGGATTTGAGTCTGAAGTTTGAGGCGTCGAAGGATATTGGGACGGGGGCGAAGTCGCTCGATCCGGCGCGGATTGATACGTATCTGACGTTTTCGCTGCCGATACCGTTGCGTGAGGCGCGGGGTAGTACGCGGGCGGCGGAGTCGAAGCGTGAGGCTGTATCGGCGGAGCTACGGTATGTGCGAGATGCGGTGACGGCGCAGGTGCAGGATGCGCGGTCGGCGGTGGCGGCGGCGTTTCAGCGGGTGGAGTTGGCGCGGCGGGCGACGGTGTTGGCGTTGCGGCTTGAAGATGCCGAGCGCAAGCGGTTCGAGTTTGGTCAGAGCACGATTTTGATCGTGAATTTGCGTGAGCAGGCGAGCGCGGATGCGGCGTCGAAAGAGGTGGATGCGCTGTATGCGTTTTATGCGGCGCTGGCGACGTTTGCGGCGGCGAGCGCGGGTGAGGTTAGTCGGGAGGGTTATCTTGCGGAGGTTGTTGACGAGGGAGAAGGCGGGCGAGTGGGTGCTGAAGCACGATGATGACGACGCCGAGTATCCAGATGGTCATGGCGGCGTTGTAGTTTGAGTTGAGGAGGTATCCGGCGGGGGCGATGACGAGCCATCCGAGAAGGGCAAAGAGGTGGTTTGTGCCGGCGCCTTTGTAGAAGGCGTAGGCGTGGCGGGCGAGCATGAGGGCGACGAGGGCGAAGAGGAGCCACTGGGCCTGTTGTGATGACATGGTGTGACCTGTGTGGGTTAGCGTGGGGTTAGCGTGAGCGGGAGCGCATTTCGCGGTCGGCTTCGCGCATGGTTTCGCGTTGTTTGATGGCTTCGCGTTTGTCGGACTTGCGCTTGCCGGTGCAGAGTCCGAGTTCGCATTTGGCTTTTCCGGCGCGGAAGTAGAGTTTGAGTGGGATGAGGGTTTTGCCCTGCTGTTCGATGAAGCGGCGGAGGCGGTCGATCTCGCGGCGGTTGAGGAGGAGTTTTCGCACGCGGTCGGGGTTGTGGTTCATCGTGGGGGCGGCGTTTGAGTATTGGGGGATGTGGCAGTTGTGGAGCCAGGTTTCTCCGTTGAGGATGGCGGCGTATGCGTCGCCGAGTTGGACTTTTCCGTCGCGGAGGGATTTGACCTCGGTGCCGAGCAGGACGAGTCCGGCTTCGAGGGTCTCTTCGACGGTGTAGTCGTGCCATGCTTTGCGGTTTGACGAGATGATGAGCACCCCGTCGCCGCCGGGGCGCGATTTTGCGGACTGTGTGGGTTTGGCGGCCATGGTCAGGGTCGTTTTTTGCCCGGTGTGAGGGGCATGTTGTCGATGAGGCGGGTTTTGCCGAAGAAGACGGCGACGGCCATGGTGGCGTCGTTGGTGATGGTGGCGAGGGGTTGGAGGGTCGTGGGGTCGACGATTTCGGCGTACTGGATTTGGGCTTGCGGTGCCTCGGCGTGGATGATGTCGCGGAAGCGGTCGATGAGTTTATGCGGGTCGCGCTCACCTTTTGCGCAGCGAGACGCGGCCTCACGCAGGCCACGGTAGATTGCGGGGGCAGCCGCGCGCTCGTCGGGGGTGAGGTGGATGTTGCGGCTCGACATCGCGAGTCCATCGGGTTCGCGGATGGTTTTGCAGCCGACGATGCGGATGGTGAAGTTGAGGTCTTGTGCCATGCGGCGGATGACCTGCAACTGCTGGAAGTCTTTTTCGCCGAAGTAGGCGAAGTCGGCGGGGACGATGTTGAAGAGTTTGGCGACGACGGTGGCGACGCCTTCGAAGTGTCCGGGGCGGGTGGCGCCGCAGAGGGTGGTGGTGAGGTCAGAGACGATGACGCGGGTGCGGGCTGATTCGGGGTACATCTCTTCGACGCTGGGGACGAAGACGGCGGTGCCACCGGCGGCGGCGATGAGGCGGCGGTCGGCGGCGAGGGTTTTGGGGTAGCGGGCGAGGTCGTCTTTGGAATCGAATTGGAGCGGGTTGACGAAGACGCTGACGATGACGCGGTCGCACTGTTTTGCGGCGCGGGCGATGAGCGAGGCGTGGCCGGCGTGCAGGGCTCCCATCGTGGGGACGAAACCGACGGTGAGGCCGTCGGCCTGTTGCGCGCGTACCCAGCGCGTCGTGGCGGCGGCGGTCGAGAGCAGCTTTGTGGCGAGCGGCTTCGTCGGGGGTGGTGTGCTGGATTGGGGTTTCATGGTGATTTCGTCGCGCGGCGTATCGCCCGATTGCATGGGACCAGTGTGTCGGGCCAATGTGGCAGGATGGCAGCGCCCGTTTGGATGCGCAAGTACGCGAGCGGTCGCGGTTCGTCAAACAGGGCAGAGGGGGCGCGCGATCACTGGCCTTGCGCTTGCGCGATCACTGGTTTCTCGCTTGCGCGATCCAAAGAGTTGACGCGAGCGGGGTGCGCGGTAGGTTACGGGGGCGATTGTTTCAGGGTCAGTTTCAGGGTCATCGGGCTGCGTGTGCGCAGCGGGACGTTATGCAGAAGAGAACTTCATCGGGGCTCGCGGGCGAGCGGGTCTCGATCATCATTGAGCCAGTGGGTGAGCCACGGGTGCGGGCGCGGCATGTGGCGGCGGTCTCGGTGTGCGCGGCTGCGCTGTTGACGTATGCGAGCTTTTCTCCGACGCCGGCCCCGGCGCTGGCGTCGCAGGCGACGGCGGTGCATGGCGCGATGCCGCACGCCGCGTTGCCGTCGCACCTCGATCAAGCCGTACCGGCGACGGCGTCGATATCATCGGGGCTTGCGGAGTTGATCGCCGACGATGCCGAGGTGGAAGGTTTTTCGGTTGA
>CAZXXB010000302.1:0-3690 GCA_964644185.1 uncultured Myxococcota bacterium | reverse complement strand
CGCCGGATTCAAAATGCACGCGCACGCCGCGCTCGACGACGCATCATCACAGCACAGGCACTCTTCGGTCTCTTCGCTCCCCTCGCTGCAATGCTGGCTGCGACACAGCGCCACGAGCGGATCAATCTCTTCCTCTTCGCGCACCCGGTCTTCGGCGATGCGCAACAGCCGCTTCTCTTCATCGCGCGCGCTCTCGTACGGCTCAAGCAGGTCGCCAAACCCCTGCAATGGAGCCTCACCGCACGCCGAAAGCGACGCCGCAACGACAACGAGCAATACAAACGCCGAACGCACGGCTACCCGCATGATGGCCTCCCTCTCATGCAAACCGCGCACGCCACCGCGCGCAGCCGCACACGCCGCAACCGACGACGCGCATGGCAGAACCCCTTCGGCCACGCGCCCCGTCACCCGTGCGGCGGCTCATCACAAGCCACGACACCCAACCCTCGAACCGTCTCGCTATTCAGCAGGCGGACAAGCAGGCTCTTTGCCCGTCAAATCGGGGCACGTGTTGATGTCACGCCCCGTAATCTCGAAATACGGCTTCGCTGATGGACACCCGGGGGCGAGCGAGAAGTCTTCGCGCAGACACGGTATCCCCCAGCCCTCGGCATCGCCATAACCCAGCGGCGGGCTGCCATCCGCCTCTTTCTCGCCCTCAATCGCCGCCACGCGCTCAGCCTGAAACGAACCCACAAGCTCAACAAAGCTCGGGCACGGCAGCGGAGACTTCGTCAAAAACAGCGTCGCCCAACCCACCACGCACTCGGGCCCCGCAATCACACCTTCCATGATCACGTCGGCATACGCGTCGTTCGGCAGCGCCGGGTCAAACCCGCCAGGCACCAGCAACCCCGACAGTGTGATGCGAAACTCGCCCGTCTCAGGGTTCACCGTCTGCCGACCAAACCCGTTCTCTTCGCCGTCAATGCGCTGACCCGGCTTCAACCGATCGCTCTCGCTGTCGATGCACAACACCCCGTCGAGCGCAGCCTCACCGCTCGCCACCGGCTTGTTCGTGTTCTTCACCGTCAACAGCAGATTCAAATCGATCGGCTTGTTCTTCAACAGCGTATTCACGACATCGTTCGTGCCGCGCAGCGACGCCTTCGCCACATACTGCCCACCGCGAAACAGCTCTTCCGGCGAGATCGCATCGCACTCACACTCACCCGCCTCATCTCGCGGAGAACAGAAATCGCGCGGCTCGCCCGTCTTCGTGTCGCGGCAGCCAAGCGTCTTCAACCCATCTTCACTCTTGCAACCCAGAAAAATCGTGTCGCGGTCTTCAACCGGCGCACACGACGGATCGGTCGGGTTCAACACGCACGTGCAAATCTCGGCCCCACCGTCGGCGCTGTCGTCGGTGCAGCATCCGCACTCGGGCGTCTCTTCTTTGCCACCGTCACACAGCTTCTGACGACACGCCGCAAGCGCAACATTATCGCCATCGTTGCCCGTCTCGCCCGCGTCGTCATCGTCACTCACGCCGCTGCACTTCGGGTCAAGGTCGCACTGCTCTTGATCGCGCGCGCGAATGTACGGCGCCTCGAGCCCCTCAAAACCCTGCAACGTCGGGTTCTCGCACCCCGCAAGCTGCGCCACCACGAGCGCCCCTAACCACAACGATTTCTTTCCCAGTCGGCCTTGCTTCTGCATTCCAGCGTACCTTTGCTTCGAACCCGGCGAATCTCCGCGACGAAGCCAGTTTGAGACGTTATCGAGACTTCACCCGTCCGTCACTCTGTTTTTTTGCCCGCGTCGCCCTCACCCGCCGCCTCAACCGCCGCTTCGCTCGCCGCACCAGACGCCGCATCGGCCGCCGCCGCACTCGCCGCCTCTTCACCCGTCACCGCGCCTTTACCCGGTGGATTCCAGAAATGATCAAGGTGCACCACCACACCAAGACCCAGCATCCACGCGCTCGTCGAGTAATCACCGTTGTTGACGATCTGCCCGCGTTTGTCGATCGGCGCCGTCGCCGGCGTATCAATGAAGTTGATTTGCTCGTACCGACCGTTCGTCACCGTGAAGTCTTGCTGCAACACGTAGCTGAACCCCAGGTCAAAATCGAACATCGCCGCCGTCAGCGTCGTGCCCACACCAAAAATCCACTTGTCGCGGTCAAAGCGACCAATGTTGAACCACTCATCGGGTATCGCCCCCGTCTCATACGCCACGCCCGCGCGCACCCGCATGATGCCCGGCACCGCGACGCCCTCACCACCCAGACGAAACGCATACGTGTTCTGATAAAAACGCTTGTCGGCAATCTGCGGAATCGCAAGCGGCTCGGTGCCCGAATCCTGCGGCAAAAACACGCTCCAACCCTCTTCTGGCACCACCGTCACCTGCTGCAAACGGCTCCACTGCTCCCACACAAAGTCGAACTCGACCTCGAACCACTCACGATGCGCAAACCGCACGCCCGTGCTCAAAATCGTCGGTAAATCGACCTGCAACGTCATCGGCGCAGAGTTGCTACCCTTCGTCGCGTCATCGTTGATCTCTTTAATGCACGCGTCGCGCTCGGCCGCCGACAACGACGGGTCGCAATACCCAAAGTAAAGCTGGTCGGTGCCAACACCCGGCACCTGCGACGCCAGAAAGCCCTCGCCAATCGACGACACCGGCAACCGCGCCGAAAACGCCACGTCGAGCAACCACGGCGAACCCTTCTCAAACACCGGAAGCTCATACCCCACGCCAAGCACGCCGCTCACCGTGAAATCATCCGAGCTGATCTCAGACAGCGCATCGTTGCCCACCTGAAACGCGCCAAGCGGCGCAGGCGCACTCGAAATCGCAAGCCGCTGCTGCGACTTCACCTGCACGAGCGTAATCTCACCGCCCACGCGCAACCCGTAGCTTGTCCGATACGCAAGCGCGAGACCATAGTTCACCTGCAACAGGTTGCTATCAATCATCGCCCACCGCTGCGGGTTCACCGGCTCGTACTGAAAATCGACCGCGTACGGAGAATACACAGCCCCCGACAACACCAGCCCCGGCTGACCCGCAAAGCTGAAGTCGGTCGAGATCGCCATCGATGGAATCGTGCGCTCGAGCGAAAACGTCGTGAACGGCCCACCATCATTCACCGCCGTCGCGGGTGACAGCGGCGCAATCTGTGCCGGATTCGACGGCGTGTAACTCAGGTCACCATTCACCGCCGTGATGTCGAGCAGAAACTGCGTCCCCTTGATGTTCGCAAGGTTCGCCGGATTATACCAATGCGAGCGCCCGTCATTGCTACCAGCAACCACCGCACCCGCGCGACCAATCGCCTTCACGCCCGGCCCTGGCTGATAGAGACCCGCCGCATGCGCCGTCTCGGTGCCACTCAACACGAGCGCCGTAGAAGCCGCGACAAGCGCAGCCACGCACGAACTCGCAAACGAACAGCGCCACGCCGAAGCGCGCGTCGTCGACACTACCATGAGTCACTCCCCTGTCTGCTCGCGGTCGCACCCACCCCTCGAACGACCCCTTCGGTCGTGAGCGCGTGCGACGCAATGCCAAGCGCTACACCAGAATCCAAACGCAAATCAGACCCGCGACGCTAGCCGCCCTCGCGACGAAAGACAACATTTTAGTGACGCTCGTGTCAGGTTTCTCAAACAAAACCCCCTCTCACCACCGCCCCCCGTCTCACCACCAACCCCGCTTTCACCACCAACCCCGCTC
>CAZXXB010000301.1:0-3702 GCA_964644185.1 uncultured Myxococcota bacterium | reverse complement strand
AGCGATGCTCATGGAAGGTCAGACGGTGATAACGGGCAATCGCGCTTCGAGCAGATCGGTCGCGAGCGCGAGGGCGATGTGGGCGAGAGGTGCCGAGACCGGCAGCGGTCGCACGACGACGAGGTCGCGCGCGCGTTGCTGATGGAGGTTGCGGATTTCGGAGTTTGAACTCATGTGCTGCTACGCCTCGCGGCGGTCACGGTGAGCCGTGTGGGGCCGCCGCGGTGATGAGATGCGAATGATGCGTGGTTGACGCCTGTTTGAGCGACGGTACGGTATCGCACCAGACGGCTCGTGGTATAGGTAGCGTGCCATGGCGCGCAGACAGGATATGTCTCACGTCGTGGGCCGCGCGGTGAAGGTGCGCCGTATCGTGTAATCGTTGCAACGCGTTGCGAGTTCGCGAGGGGAATGATGTTTCCGACGTTGATTGAACGCCTGCCGATCGTGGGGCTGCCGTTGCACACGTGGGGGGTGATGGTGGCGCTTGGGTTTGCGCTTGGGACGTACCTTGCGCGCGAAGAGGGGGCGCGTCACGGCGTGCAGAAGTCGGATATGACCGACATCGCGCTGTGGGGCCTCATCATGGGTGTTGTGGGGGCGCGCGTTTTGTATGCGGTGGTCGAGTGGCGGATGTATGTCGAGCGACCCATGCTGCTGTTGTCTCCATCGGGGGGGCTCGCGTGGTACGGCGGGCTGATTGCGGCGTTGGTGACGGGGGTGGTGTTTTGCCGGGTGAAGAAGTTGCCGACGCTTGCGGTGTTTGATGCGAGCGCGCCGGGGATCGCGGTTGCGCACGCGCTGGGGGGGGGGGGTTGTTTGGGGGGGGGGTGCTGCTGGGGGGCGCATGCGAGCGAGGGGTTTCCGCTGGCGGTGCGCTACACCGACCCACACAGTCGGTATGTGCTGACGATGGGCGACTCGGCGCCCGTGCATCCGGCGCAGTTGTATGAGTCGTTTGCGCTTGCGGTGATTGTCGCGGTGCTGCTCGTGTTTCGCAGGCGGCCTCATCGGCACGGCGAGGTGATGCTGCTGTATCTTTCGCTGTACGCGGCGGCGCGGTTCGTGGTGGAGTTTTTTCGCGCCGACCCGGAGCGAGGGACGGTTGAGGGTGTGTTGTGGGGGTCGGTTTCGACGAGCCAGTTCATCGCGATGGGTTTTGCGGTGCTGTGTATGGGGTGGTTCGTGTGGTTGCGAAGGCATGCGCCAGCGAGAGCGCCGGTGGCGGCGCCGTGAGTCGTTCGCGATGGGGTGAGCGGAGGGCGTGGGGGTGCGTTCTCTTTCGCATAAGGGGCAATCGTGCTAGGTCGCGCGCCCACGATGAGCGAGAACCCGCAAGCACCCAATGGCCCGATGAATGACGCAGCATCACGCGGGGCGCTCGCGCGACTTGCGGGGCTTGTGTTGCGGCGTCCACTCACGTTGATCGTGTTGACGCTTGCGACGCTTCTGCCGGCGACGTTCGCGGCGCAGCAGCTTCAATTCAAGCAGAGTTTTACCGATTTGTTGCCGCCGAGCGACCCGGCGGTGGTTGACCTCAACGCGGTGATCGACAAGACGGGCGGCACGGCGTTTATGGTAGTCGCTGTGGATGCGCGTGACCTTGCGCGTGCGAAGAGGTTTGCCGACGCGCTCGAAGCCGAGTTGTCGAAGCTGCCGACGGTGCTGCTGGTGCAGGGGCGGCTGGCGCTCGATTTCATCAAAGACCGTCGGCTGTACTACCTCGACGCGACTGAGCTTGATGATCTCACCGACGAGATCGCGTCGTGGATTGATAAGAAGACGCTGGCGAAGACGGGTCTTTTCGTCGATCTCGAAGATGAGGGGGACGAGCAGGAGGGCGGGCTCGCGGGTACGGTCGAAAAGCGGATGAGCGAGAGCGGTCTGCCGAAAGACGAGTACGTCGTCACAAAAGATGGGCGCTACCTCGTGGTGTTCATTCGACTGCGTGGGCACACGGCGGATGTCGAATTTGGGCGGCGGGCGCAGGCCGAGGTGCGTGAGGGGACGCTTGCGCTGCTCGATGGCGCGCGGTTTCCGAAAGACCTCGATGTGCGATTTACGGGCTCGGTGCCGATTCGCATGGAAGAGAACGAGATGCTTCAGAACGACCTGAAGCTGGCGTCGTATCTGGGGTTTGGCTCGGTGGTGCTGCTGATTACGCTTTA
The DNA here is from genome assembly GCA_964644185.1 of uncultured Myxococcota bacterium. Lineage (GTDB taxonomy): Bacteria > Myxococcota > JAJVIH01 > JAJVIH01 > CAZXXB01 > CAZXXB01. Next base: position 1,534 of record CAZXXB010000301.1, on the reverse strand, counting down.
CACGCGGCGTTTGCGCACGTTGCTGTTGCTGTCGCTGCCGTTGCTCGTGAGTGTGGCATGGACGTTTGCGTTCGCGCGGTATGCGATTGGTCACCTGAGCATCATCACGGGGTTTCTCGCGTCGATTCTTTCGGGTCTTGGCATTGAGTCGGGGATTCACCTCTTTTTGCGTTACATGGAGGAGCGGCGGCGCGGGCTGACTGCCGAGAAGGCGACGGTCGAGTCGATTACCAGCACCGGTCGCGCGGTGATCTCTGGTGGGTTCACGAACGCGAGTGGGTTTTTCATTCTGACGCTTGCGACGTTCGCGGGGTATCGCGAGTTCGGTATTCTCGGCGGGCTCGGCATGTTGAGCGTGGTCACGGTGACGCTACTTTTTTTGCCGGCGTCGAACCTCGTACTCGACCGGCTCGTACCGATGAAACAACGTGCGGCGAGCGTGGCACACAATGAAGGGATTCGCGTGCCGCGCTGGGCGAGCGCGCTGGTGCTGACGGCGATACCGGCGTTTGCGGTGTGGTCGTGCGTGGCGCTATATGCCGGTCAGCTCAAGGTCGAGACGAATTGGTCGAACCTGAAGGGTGAGACTCCGACAGGGGTGTTTGACGACTATCTGATCAACGGGCTTGGGGCGTCGTTCACGCAGACGATGGTGCTGGTGGGCAAGCCGGGCGACGAGCAGGCGGTGAAAGAGATTGTGAAGCGGGTGCGCGATGAGCGGCGTGAGGCGGGTAAGCCGTCGGGCGTGACGCGCGTGTTGGGGGTGAGTGACCTCGTGCCCCCGAATCAGGCTGCGCGGCAGGCGAAGTTTGAGGCGATTCGCAAAGAGCTTGATCGGGTGAATCCGGAGAGGTTGAGCGAGGAGGATCGCAAGCTGTGGCAAGAGGCGCGCGACCTGACGCTGGCAAAGCCGTTTACGCTCGATGACGTGCCGAACGTGCTGAAGTCGCGTTTTCAGACGGCGGCGGGTGAGCCGCGTCTGCTGGTGCTTTTCACCGACTATATGTTTTTTGAGACGCAGGAGCTGCTCGACTGGTCGGATGAGATGCGGATGATTCGTGAAGAGCTGACGAAGCTCGAAGACGAAGCCCACATCATGAGCGAGAACTGGCTTGCCGGGAACATTTTTAACATCATCACGCAAGACGGTTTGTGGCTCGTCGCGGCGAGTTTTCTCGCGGTGTTTTTCGTGTTGCTGCTCGATTTTCGCAAGGTCAGCTCGGCGCTCGTTGTTGTTGCTCCGCTTGCGATTGCGATGCTGTGCATCGCGGGCGGCATGGTGTTGTTCGACATTCAGCTCAACTTCATCAACGGCATCGTGATTCCGTGCATCGTCGGCATCAGCATTGACAACTCGATACACATCTACCACCGCTACCTCGAAGAGGGGCCCGACTCGATACCGCTCGTGTTGCGGCACACGGGTTCGGCGACGCTGCTCGCGTCGCTGACGAACCTCATGGGTTTTGGGTCGATGATCGTCGCGCACCACAAGGGGCTGAAGAGCGTGGGTGAGCTGGCGACGCTGGGCATC
>CAZXXB010000300.1:0-3721 GCA_964644185.1 uncultured Myxococcota bacterium | reverse complement strand
AGTCCCGCGTTGACGCTCAGGCCCTCCGCTGCCTAAGCAGCGCCAACACCGCCTGCCGCTCACGCTGTAAATACGACGCCGACTGCGAAGGCGATGGAGACTGCCGCACCGTCGAGTACATCGGCACCGAAGCCACCCGAAAATTCGGCTTCTGCTTCGACGGCGCCTCCGACATCTGCACCCCCACCAACGGCGCGGTCGAAATCTGCGACGGCAAAGACAACGACTGCAACGACGCCGTCGATGAGGGCGACACCTGCTCGAGCGACGCCAGCATCACCGTCACCGACCTGCCCAGCTACCCCGTCACCCGCAACCAGTGCGGCTCGACCCTCTCCATCGACGTGCCCGCCAACGCCATCTCGTTTCACCTCAACGCTCTGCCATCGAGCCAGAGCATCACATGGTTCGTCTGCGAACTGATCGACCCCGACGGCACCGACATCACCGGCTCGACCACCTTCGCCGCCGCCCAGGGTGCCAACGGCATCCTCGTGCCCAACACCCCCCGCACCCCCCTCAAAGCCGGAACCTACCGCGTGCGACTCGGCGCGCAGGGCGCAAGCGGCTCACTCAACCTCAAGCTCATTCTCAAAGTCGGCTCACAGCCCACGGGCGGACTCCTCAAATTCAACGTCTTCCTCGTCGGTATGAAGAACATCACCGCCGCCACCGCCCCCACCAACACCAAGTTCGCCCGCCTCTGGAACCGCCTCAAGAACACCTACACAAAGGCCGGCATCACCGTCAGCGACGACATCGACTTCTACGACGTCACCGGTGACGACCTCACCAGATACACCTTCATCGACACCGTCGGTCGCCCCGACACCGAGCACCGCCAGCTTCTCACCCTTAGCCGCGCCGCCAGCGACGCGACCCGCGTCAACCTCTTCTTCGTCCGCGACATCACCGCCGAAGACGGCAACATCGCCGGCATCGCCGCGGGCGTCCCCGGCGTCGCTCGCCTCACCGGAACAACCGGCTCGGGCGTCATCATCGGCACCGATCTCGGCGGCACGGGCTGGGAAGTCTTTCCCGAATTCATCGGCGACATCGCCGCCCACGAAATCGGCCACCACCTCGGCCTCTACCACCCCACCGAGTCCGATGGCTCGACAAGTGAGCCCCTCGACGACACCAAGGTCTGCGGACGCTCCAACGACAAAAACGGCGACAACCTCGTCTCGCCCGATGAGTGCGCCGCCCTCGATGGACGCAACCTCATGTTCTGGCAAGCCGCCCAAAGTGGCGAATACTCCATCAGCGGCGACCAGGGCTACGTCATGCGCCGCAACCCCCACGTCGAGTAACCCCCTCTTCGACAACCTGAGACGCTTGCACCCGCGCGGGCCATGGGTTATGTCGTGCGCCCATTGCCGTTCACACGGCTAGCGCAGCCATGCCGTAAGGCCCGCAAATCATGCCGCAAGGCCCAGTTACGACGTTGTCTCGAAGGAACCTGCCCGACATGCCACACGTTACCCGCACCTTCGCGCGCTCACTTGCCATCGGCTCGGCACTCGCCGCCACCTTCGCCGCGACCCTCACCACCTCGTGCGCCGGTGGGCAAAAGTCCGCCGCCGAGACTCAAGATATCCTCGCCGGTGTTGACCCCGCCATGCTGCGCAACACCCCCAACCTCATCGCGCGCGGCTACGACGTCAACGCCGACCAGCGCCCCGACATCTTCACCTACTGGCAGCAAATCCGCCGCCCGGACGGCACCGTCGGCATGGCACAGGTGCTCAAAGAGTTCGACCTCAACTTCGACGGACGCATCGACGTCTGGCGCGTCTGGAAGTACACCGGCGAAATCGTCCGCCAATGGGAAGACACCAACGGCGACGGACGCTTCGACGTCGTCTTCTACTTCGAGGCCAACCGCCCCACCAAAAAAACCTTCGACATCGACGCCGACGGCCAGGTCGAGCTCACCCACATCTACGCCGACGGACAGCACGTCGAGACCCAGCGCGATTCCGACAAAAACGGCAAGCCCGACTACTTCGAGTACCTCCAGCTTGGCCGCGTCGTGAAACGCGGTTGGGATACCAACAACGACGGCACACCCGACGAGTACGGCGCCCCGGCCCCCGCCTTCGCCTCACCCTTCGGTGCCCCCGGCGCTGCCCCCCCATCGCCTTACGGCGCACCCGCCGCGCCCCCCGCCCCCGGTTACGGGCAACCCGGCTACGGCCAACCCTACGGCGCCCCCCAGCAGGGCTACCCCGCCCCCCAACAGGGTTACCCCGCCCCCCAGCAGGGCTACGGTGCCCCGGCACCCGCACCCGGCTACGGCCAGTAACACCGCTACAATACCTCGCGCCCCAACTCGGCTGCGAATCTTGTGTGCGAATGTTCGCCTCTTTACCGTTGCAGAGAGCGCCGTTGCCGAGTATTACCCGTTACGCTCGCTAATTATCCTTCTCCAGCAGGGATCACTCCTTCGTCAGCAAGGGACTTCGAGATGTCACAACCTCGTGTGAACCACTCTGTGCAAGACCACTCTATGCGCGCGTGGTTCGCGCGCGCTCTCGCAACTCTCGCGATCGTCGCGCACGCACCCCTCGGCCTCGTCGCGCTCCCCTCGGCACCCGCGTCCGCACTCGCTACAATCGGGCTCGCGGCAACCCTCAGCGCCACCGCCCCCCCCGCAACGGCCCACGCCAAACCCAATGGAAGTCGTTCGCCGGCCAACGCCTCCGCGTCAACCGCTTTGGCGGCATCCTCTGGGACCCCGACCCCAAAGCCAAAGCCTACGGCTCGGTCAACGTCGGTGACGTCGTCACCGCCACCGGCGAAGAGAACCCCGACGGAGACTGGCTGCGCGTCAACACGAAGAAAAACGTCGAAGGCTGGGTCCCCAAGGCCTCCGTCACCCAGCTCGACCTCGCGCCCACCGCACCCGCCGTCGTTCTCGACACCGGCGCGAAGCAACCAGAAGCCAAAATCACCTTCTTCTCCGGCGACGTCAAAGCCGGCAAAACCGCAAAGTCGATGGCCCCCGTCACAGTGGGTCAACCGCTCGCACAGGGCGACATCGTCCAGACTGGCACCGACAGCCGCGCCACCCTCGAATTCGCCAACCTGCGCACCATCAGCCTCTCGCCCAGCACCACCATCACCGTCACCCAACTCGCCGCCGCGGCGCTGCAAGGGCCGGGCGGCAAAAAAGGTATGGCCGTCACCGTCAACCTCGTCGCCGGACAACTCTACGCCTTCCTCGCCAACAAGCTCTTCCCCGGCGAAAAGTTCGAAGTAAAGGGCGGCACCACCGTCGCGGGTGTGCGCGGCACCACGTTCCGCGCCGTCGTCGGTGAAGCCGGCCAGTCAGCCGACACCGCAAAATACGAAGTGCTCGAAAGCACCATCGACGTCACCCGTGGCAAAGACGAGCGCGCCGTCGAGCAGGGCTTCGGGCTGCGTGCCAAAGCCGACGAAAAGGTGCTCCCCGGTGTTCGCGCCCTGCCACCCGCCCCCGTCGCCACCGCACCCGTCAACGCCGCCCCCCTCACCGAGCGCGTCGACCTCCGCTGGGAACCCGTCGCAAAAGCCAAACAATATCACGTCACCATCTCGCGCGACGCCGGTGCCTCGCAGGTGCTCGTCGAGGCCATCACCCAGGGGCCCCGCTTCGCACCAGAGACCGTCACCCTCCCCTACGGCACCGTCTACGGGAGAGTCGCCGCCGAAGCCTTCGTCGGCATGCCCAGCGCCA
>CAZXXB010000299.1:2343-3789 GCA_964644185.1 uncultured Myxococcota bacterium | reverse complement strand
TCGCGCCTCACGCCGTGCGACAGCTTGCCCCTCGCGCGTTACCCCTCATGTCGCCCCCGCCGCTCGCGCTCAAAATACTCTGCGAAGCGTTCTCGCCGCACCGCCCCATCGTTCGGAAACGTCTTGCCCGGCCCCGCGAAAAGACTTCGCGCGTCGAGCGCTTCCCCCGTCTCGGCGTCAACCACCGCGACCCGTACGCGTCGCCCCGTCGCTCGGTCAAAAAGCAAGATCGGCTCTTCGCCGACACCGAAACTCCAGCGCTCGCCAAACGCCATCATCGCCAGCAGTACCTTCGCGGCGTCGTACCCCTTTTCCGTGAGGTGATACTCATACCTCGCCGGATGCTGCTGATAGGCGCGCTTCTCAAGCACACCCTCTCGCACCAGCAACGCGAGCCGCCGGGTGAGAATGTTGCGACCGATGCCGAGCCAGCGTTGCAGGTCGTCAAAGCGGTTCACCCCGTACATGCACTCGCGAATGATGAGCGGAGTCCACCAGTCGCCGAGCACGTCGAGCGACCGGGCGATAGAGCAGGGCGCGCTGCCAAACGTCGTTCGTTCCATTTTTCGAGCCTACCGAGTTGCATCATGCAACGCAATGCGCCTATGTTAGTTCCATAATGAAACTACTCTACGCCCTCGCATCGCTACTCGCCCTCGACGGCTGCACCGTCGCGCGTCCATTCGCGCGACCGACCGCCGCCCCGCAACTCGCGCCAGATGACCCGGTCGTTGTCGTCGTCTCGTGGGCCAGGCTTCACATCGAGCAGCGCGACATCTTCGATGACTACACTCGCAAGCTGATAGCGGCGCTTGACCGCGGCGACTATGCCGGTCTCGTCGGTTTCTCGGTGCGCCGCGAGCTACTCGGCGACGAGGTATGGACAATGACGGCGTGGCAAAACGACGAAGCGATGCGTGCCTTTGCCGAAGGTGAATTGCACGGCGCAGCCATGCGCGAGGCCTACGACGCGATGGTCGATTTTCGCACGCTGCGACTCGTCGTACCTGCTCGCGACGTGCCACTGGCGTGGAAAGACGCCGTCACCCGGCTAGAGGCTGCCGCGAAGCCAGCCCCCAGGCCAGATGCCGACGAGCCGAAGCGCGACTAAAGTTTCTTTTTCGCCTGCTTTGCCGCCGCACTCTGAGGGTACGACTTCACGACCTCGCTGAAAAACAGCTTCGCGTCGCCCTTTTTGCCCTGTGCCACAAGCGCAAGACCAATCTTGTACATCGCCCACGGCACCATGTCGGCATCCGGGTGCTTTTCAAGAATCTGCCGGTACGCATCAATCGCGCCGGGGTAGTCACGCAACTCAAACAGCGAATCGCCCGACTTCAGCCGCACGTCATCGGTGAGCGAGCTTTTCGGCCAGCGCGCGATGAACTCTGCCGCCAGAATGCGACAATCGGCGTAACTCTTCTCACTGAAGAGCTTGTTGATCAG
>CAZXXB010000299.1:0-2294 GCA_964644185.1 uncultured Myxococcota bacterium | reverse complement strand
CGACGACGCCACCGCCGCCGCTTCCGGGTCCTCGCCCGCCCCCGCAGCATCGGTCGCCTGCTCGTTGGCCCGCTTCTCGAGATCGGTCGTGAACTTCTTCAGGTTGAAGCCAAACTCTTCAAGCTTGCCCTTCAACTCGCGCACCGTCGTCACCGTCGATTCGCTAAAGCGCCGCTGATCGGCTCGAATCAACCGCAACTCTTCGGTGCGCATATCGAGCTCTTTACGTGCGCGGACCGCGTCGGCTTGCGTCGCAGCCAATACCGTCGCCTGCTCACGCAACTGCGCCTCATACACCGCCTGCATTGCGTCGAGCCGTGCGCGATTCGCCGCCGCCTCGACCTCCACATCCATCACGTGCTGCTGCGACGCGATACATGAGGGCGCGACAGCGGAAAGCATCGTTGCCGCGGCGAAAAAAAACAGAGAGGTCCGGCGAACCGGCCTCTCTGTCGTGCAAGCGTTTCGTTTCATCAGCGCTCGTCTTCGGGTCGGATAAGGTCACGCGTCACGATTTACTTCGTGAACTCTGCGCGACGGTTCTTTTCCCACGCTTCTTCGTTCGAGCGCGCATCGACCGGACGCGTCTCGCCATACGACACCGACTTCAGACGCTTCTTATCAACGCCGAGGTCTTTGAGGTAGTTCTTCGCTGCATTCGCGCGCTTCTCACCGAGGCTGAGATTGTACTCTTCGGTGCCGCGCTCGTCGCAGTGACCTTCAACCGTCATCGTTGTCTCGGCGGGCAGCGCCTTCAGGCACTCCGCGTTGGTCTGCAACGTCGAGGCCGCGTCGCTGCGAATGTCGTAGCGGTCGAAGTCGAAGTAAATTGGCTGGAAGCACTGAGCCTTCTGCTCTGACTGCGGCGGCGCGGGGATGCACTGACCCTGCATGCAGCGCTTACCCGATGGGCAATCGTCATCGGTCGAGCATTCTGCCCCCGGCACGCAGCGGTTGCCTTCGCATTTGAAGCCCGGCTTGCACTCGCTGTCACCGTTGCACTCAATCTGGCAGCGGTTCGAAATGCAAATCTGCGGCGACGGACAATCGCGGTCGCCATCACAGTAACCCGGAATGCGCTCGCAGCGGTTGGCGTTGCACGCACTGCCACGCGGGCAGTCGGCGTCACCCCGACACTGCTGGCACGTCTTATTCACGCAGTACGGCGTCAACCGCGCCTGCGATGCAACCGCCGGGTCGTCGCTCGTCGCGTACTTCGAGCATTCTTCGTCGGTTGAGCATTCCGGATACTTCTGGCAGCTCGTCAACGCCATGATTGCGAAGACACTCACGCCAACAAGACCACGCCCAAGGATACGAACCATGGTTGCTCTAGACCTCCGAATCAGTGAATTTTGCGATTGACCGCGACGCCACCGCTTGGACGCCGCTGATACACTCGCCGCCTTACCGCGCAACCCTGTTTGTGTCAAGCCACGCGCCTTCAAAATTGCAATAAATTCCGGCGAATTTCGCCGCTTTACCCCGCTTGGAGCCGCAATTGACCGTGCTCGAAATAATGCGACGCGTTATGCGCGGTTCACGTCACATTCTCACTCACCCGCAACCCCAGCTTTCAGTCAGGTGCGCGATTCTCTTGTCTCGCACGCACGACGCGACTATAAGCCCCGCAAACAGGCGTTTGTCTCGACCTCGTCCGTGATGCCTCTGTTGCTGCATCGCAGCCAACCCGGTCGGGCCAACCAAAAGACTCAAAACCGCATCAACCGGGAGATCGCTCAAATGTCGAATGTCGTGGAGTTGTTGGGAGCCGAAGGTGAATCGCTTCTGTCTGCAAGACCATTCCCAAGTCGTCGCTCCATTTGCCGGGACCAGACTTCGTCGACCGTACGTTCGTCTACAGCGACCGCAACCCGCAGGTGCTGCGCAGCCTTCAACAGATTCACGGCACCGGACGCCTCGCCAACACCGGCTACGTCTCGATACTTCCCGTCGATCAGGGCATCGAGCACTCGGGCGGCGCAAGCTTCGCCCCAAACCCCGCCTTCTTCGACCCAGAGACCATCGTCAAACTCGCCGTCGAGGGTGGCTGCAACGCCGTCGCCTCGACCTTCGGCGTCCTCTCGTCGGTCGCACGCAAATACGCACACCGCATTCCGTTCGTGGTCAAGATTAACCACAACGAACTGATCAGCTACCCAAATAAGTTCGATCAGGTCATGTTTGGCTCGGTCCGCGATGCCTGGAACATGGGCGCCGCCGCCGTCGGCGCAACCATCTACTTCGGCAGCGACGAGGCCTCGCGCCAAATCGTCGAAGTCGCTGAAGCGTTC
>CAZXXB010000298.1:1340-3833 GCA_964644185.1 uncultured Myxococcota bacterium | reverse complement strand
GCCCGCAAGCCGCCCACGTAGTATATGCCGCGAACGGTGACCCCCGTCGCGGTCACCGCCTCCACCGCTTCCGCGACTCCGGCTCCCGTGCTGGGGCGCAGGGCGTCCCTCTTGAATACGGCGTACAGGGTGTACGCGAGCGTCTCGGTCATGCTGCGCTCTCTTTCTGTTCGTTGCTCGGTGGGGCGTTGTCGGTGGGTGCCCCGAATTCGCGGGCGGCGGCAACGGCGCGCGCGATCACGGCCGCGAGGCCGGTGCCGGCCACTTGCTCGCCAATGAGGGGAAGCTCGTTGTCGACGGTGATGCGCTGAGCGCGATTCCAGCTGACCGTCTCGACATGCTCAATGCTGTCGGCCGGGATGCTCACGCCCAGCAGTACGGAGGCATCGCGGCGGGCCTGCTCGACGTCGACCGGTTGCTCGTAGCTGAGCCGCACGATCTCTCGCCCCGCGGCGCGCTCACGCAGCCCCGGCCACGAGCCAATCCGCGATCCGGCCCGCCGTGTCGAGCCCGCCCATCTTGTCGATCTCGCAAATCCCCGTCGGCGACGTGACGTTCACTTCGGTCAGGTGCCCGTCAATCACGTCGAGCCCCGTCAGATAAAGCCCATACTCGCGCAGCAACGGCGCCATCGTCGCGCAAATCTCGCGGTCACGCGCCGTCAACTCGGCATATTCCGCCGTGCCACCCGCCGCCATGTTCGCCCGATGCTCACCCTTCGCCGGATACCTCACAATCGCCCCCAGCGGCTCGCCATCGAGCACCATGATGCGCTTGTCGCCCGTCGAAATATCGAGCAACCGCTGCACCATCTGCCACCGCGTCCCACGCGCCGTTGACGTCTCGAGTATCGCATTAAAATTCGGGTCATCGCTGCGCAGCAAAAAGATTCCCCGACCGCCCATCAGGTCGAGCGGCTTCAAAATGCACGCCCCCCTCTGCTCACGGCAAAACTCGGCAATCTGCTGCGCGTCGGCGCTCACGAGCGTCGGCGGCATCAACTGCGGAACCCGATGAATGAACATCTTCTCGTTCGCCGCCCGCAACCCTTCGGGCCGATTCACAACCCGCGTCTGCGGCCCCACCGCATCAAGCAGGTACGTCGCAAACACATAATCCATGTCAAACGGAGGGTCTTTGCGCATCAGCACCGCCGCAAACGAATTCAGGCTCACCCGCGTCCGCTCAAGCACCGGCATGTGCTCGCCCTGCTTCGCCACAACCGCCGTGCGACACGCAAGCGCAACCGGCTCGGCATGCCGCGTCGCCGCATCGCGCGACGACGTATCAATCGCAAGATGCTTCGGCTCGCAAAACCACAACTCATGCCCGCGCGCCGTCAACGCCTGCATCACCGCAAACGTCGTGTCGTGCCCAACGATCACCCGCTCCGGCGGGTCCATCACAAATAAAAACTGCATGAAATCTCCGACCTTCGATGCGCAAAGCCGGGCACTCAGCCCCGCTTCCGCGTGTTGCGCGCCTGGTACAGCTTACGCGCATGCGAGAGCACGTTCTGCGGTACGTTCTTTGATTTTGCAAGGTCGCGAAGGTCTCGCGGATTCAACTGTTGCACAAACTTCAACGCCGTTCTGAAATCCGTCTTCGGATTGTAAATCAGGTTCTGCCGCAGCTTGTAACTGCGCTGCCACTCAGGGTTGCGCGCGATCAGCCGAATCACGTCCGACGGCATCGACCGATTGCCCGCCATATTCTCCGCCTCGCCCTCCGTAATGCGCGGACTATTCACCAGCGCCAACAGCACCACCTTGTTCGTATCGCGCACCAGCAACCGCCGAATGTTGATGTTGCCCTTCTGCGCCGCCAATATCTTCCGCCCCACCGTCATCTTCGCGTACTGCTGAAACAGCGACTCACGCTTGTCGCTATCCGCCGGTGCCGCGTCACCCATCAGCTCGATTTCCGGGTGATCATTCACGAGATCATCCGGCAACCCCTCATCTGCCGCCGCAATCAAATCCGCCAACTCTTCCGGCCCCAGATTCGCCAACACCTCATGCCCCAGTGTCGGCAACTTCTCCAGCAGCAGCGCCACCAGCTCTGCCGGCAAGTGCGACAGCGACGCCGGTACACTCACTGGCTCGGCAGCGGCCTCATCCTCAAACTCCTCGTACGCCGACAGCGCATCGAGCGCCCGCTCGTTCTCTTCTTCGCTCCCCTCAAACGCGACTTCCCCCTCACCATCACCCGCCGCCCCTTCTCCCTCGCCCGCCCCCGCATCGAGCGTCGGCTGCGCCTCCGACGCGCGCATCAACGCATCAAGCCCAAGCCCCTGCCGCTCGGCCCACTCTTGCAACCGCGCCACCACGCGCGCCGGAGTCCCGGGGTTATGCAGCAGCCCAACGATGATCGACGGCTCGTTCATCAACCGCTGCTGGTTCTGAGAAATCAGATCGGCAAGGTCGGGCGTCGCACGCGGCGCAAACTCGGCAACCGCAGCATCCGGCGTCGATGGATTCAGCAGAATCACCT
>CAZXXB010000298.1:1057-1305 GCA_964644185.1 uncultured Myxococcota bacterium | reverse complement strand
ACCCAAGTATCCGCGGGTCAAGCCGCGCCCCCAGCGCCGGCGTCAACACGTTGTCGGGCAAACTCGAAAAACTCTGCGCCGCCGCCGCCGCCACCTCTGCATCCGGGTCGGTCAACAGCGCATAAAGCACAGTGATCCGCTCAGACGGCCCCAGCGGAACAATGCTCCGCGCCGCCATCATCCGCGCCGGTCGCGGACGTGTTGGGTCGCAGTGCTGCCGCAACTTATCCGGCAGTTCCGCCACGTCT
>CAZXXB010000298.1:0-1047 GCA_964644185.1 uncultured Myxococcota bacterium | reverse complement strand
CGGCAAAAAATCCCTCGTGCGTTGCCCCCGCCTCTCCAGTTCACCGCGCGACTCAGCCGCGCGCGTTGCGCTCATACAAAAGCTTCAACCCCTTCAGCGTCAGGTGGTCATCCACGTGCTCAATCTCTTCCGACGCCGCCGCCACCTGTGCCGCATTCCCACCCGTCGCGATCACGTTGATCCGATAATCCACCGCCCTCTTCATCTCGCGACACACCCTGTCCACAAGCCCCGCATACCCATAAAAAATCCCCGCCTGCATCGAGTGTACCGTGTTGCGACCAATCGGCGACGGCGGCTTTGCAAACTCGACGCGCGGAAGTTTCGACGCGCGCGCAAACAACGCCTCAAGGCTAATCGTCACCCCCGGCGCAATCGCCCCACCCGCGTACTCGCCCGCCGGAGTCACAAGGTCAAACGTCGTCGCCGTGCCAATATCAACAATGATCACCCCATGCTTCGGCTTACCCCACAACACCTGCGCCGCCACCGCGTTGACAATCCGATCCGCCCCCACCTCGCGCTGATTCTCATACAAGATCGGCATCCCGGTCTTCATCCCCGGCTCGACCCACAACCCCTTCTGCCCAAACACATCCTGAATCAGTTGATCAATCGCAAACTTCAATGGAGGCACCACGCTCGCGACAATCACCCCCACCACCTGCAACGGCTCGATACCCGCGTTGCGCATCAGCGCACGCAGCACCACCGCATACTCATCCGCCGTCCGATGCGTCGACGTCGTGAGCCGCCAGTTCGCACGCAACGACTCGCCATCAAACGCCCCAATCACGATGTTGGTGTTGCCGATATCGATCGCTACAAGCACAATGTTCCTCCGCTTCGTGCGTGCCTCTCCACGTCGCGCGCGCAAACTGGGTTTGCGACCGGCGAGAGATTGCCACGCACATCGGCGAGCGACAACCGCCACGGCAGGTGAGATGGACCTTTTCGACCACGCATTCGAGTCACGACGCGACACCGAAGCCCCGCTCGCCGAGCGCATGCGCCCCCGCACCCTCGACGAGGTCGTGGGGCAGGGTC
>CAZXXB010000297.1:3655-3833 GCA_964644185.1 uncultured Myxococcota bacterium | reverse complement strand
GGGGGTGGCCCGAAGGGCCGGGGGTGAGGGTCCGCCTTCTCGTTTCAGCCTCTCTCTTCTCCTTCTTCTCCCCCTCTCCACGTCATGTGGAGAGGGGGCCGGGGGGAGAGGTTTCTTCTTTTCCGCGCTCCTCGCGCGCGTCCCCCCTTTTCCTCACTGGGGAAAAGGGGGTCATGTG
>CAZXXB010000297.1:0-3555 GCA_964644185.1 uncultured Myxococcota bacterium | reverse complement strand
GATAGGGGGTCATGTGGATAGGGGGTCATGTGGATAGGGGGTCATGTGGATAGGGGGTCATGTGGATAGGGCCGGGGGTGAGGGTCTTCAGGGGTGAGCCCCCACCCTCACACGCACCCCACCGGCTTCGGAATCCCCGCGATCTTCGCCACCGTAATCCCCGGCTTCACCGGAAACAGACCATACATCTCCCGCGTCGAAACCCCCGTGCCCACCGTTATCTTCCGCACGTTCGGCGACGCACCCGACTCGATAAACTGCTCCCGCGCATAGTTCACGAGCTTCCAGTGCGCCTCCGTCAACTCACCAACCCCAAGCGACGCCGCAATCCGAATCGCCACCGCCGGAGACCACGCGCGTGCGTCCGCCAAAAACCCCTCCTCATTCAACCGAATCCCCTCGAGCCCCGCCCCACTCGACCCCGCAGCCGTCGGTGCCGTCGCGTGGGTCACCCCATTGCGCGTCACCGGCTGCCCCTGCGGTACCGTCTTTGCCGTCTGCGCATCGCTCAGCGCAACCGTCGTCTGCGTCCGCATCCGCGATGGAGCCAGTGCCGCCGCCAACTTGTCGCGCTTCGATGGCTCCGCAACTGCCGCCCCGGCCCCATGCGCCGCCCCCGCTCCCGCCCCATGCGCCGCGCCAGACCCACCCGCCTTCGCCGCCGCATGTCTCACCCCAGCCGCCTTCGTCAGTGCCCCCGCGTTCGTCGCTAACCGCGCCCCATCGGGCCGTGCCGCCGCCCCCAGCCGCCGCACCGTCTCGACCGCAATCGCGAGCCCGCGCCGCACGTCTTCATCGCTCGTCGCGCGCCACAGCCCCATCACCCCCGCAGGCTTCAGCGCCTCGGCCTCGGCTCGCACCTCGTCAATCGTCGCGGAAAGCTTCTTCACCGCCAGCGCGCCAATCGGCATCAACTCGTCAAATAACTCGCTCTGCGCCTGCTGCGCGGCGCTCAACTTCTCCACCGCCGCCGCGAGACGGTCGATCTTCGCGTGCAGCGCCGCGACCGACTCACCCTGGTGCTGCCGCTCGACACCGCCCGCGCCGTTTACCGCCTCTTCGCTTCTACGCATGCTCACGATTTTCGCCGTCATGGTTTTCTTCTCTCTTCTTCTTCGACGTCTTCTTCTTGTCCCCCCTTTCCCTCCCTGGGGGAAAGGGGGCTAGGGGGCCGGGGGGGGCGGGTCAAAAGCACCCCACTCACGCCTCTTTCCCCGCCATGCTCATCCGATGCTCAATCGGCAACTCCTTCCCCCGCACCAGCAAATTCCAGTACACCCACCGAAACGCCAGCTTGCCCCAGTGATTCGCCTCACTTTCCCGCAACAGATCAAACGGCCCCACCCCCGGCAGCGGAAACTTCCCCGGCAGCGGCTCCGTCGTATAATTAAAATCCAGCAACATCGCCTTATCGTACCCCGTCTCGATAAAGCAGTTCGCATGCCCGTCAAACCCCGCCTCCAGCGCCTCCCCATTAATAAACCTCAGCACATTCGCAATCAGTGTCTCCCCCTGAAAATGCGCCACCGAACCCGCCTTCGACGTCGGAGTATCCGCCGCGTCGCCAATCGCAAACACATTCGCAAACTTCTTCGATTGCAGCGTCTCCTTATCCACCATCACAAACCCCAACTCATCACTCAACCCCGACGCCCGCACCACATCCACCCCCCGATGCAGCGGAACAAACGCCAACAGATCATACTGCACCTCACGCCCGTCATAACTCTCCAGCACCCGCCGCTCACCATCCACCTTCGCCGTCACAAAATTCGCCTCCACATGCACACCCCGCTCACCCAGCATCGCCCCCAGCGTCCGCGACGCCACAGGCTTCGTAAACGCCCCATCGAGCGGAGTCACATAAACCACCTCACTCTTCTCCCTTATCCCCCGCTGCGTCAGATACGCCTCCGCCAAAAACGCAAACTCCAGCGGCGCCACCGGACACTTTATCGGCAACTCCGCTATCGCAACCGCAATCGTCCCCCCCTCAAACTTCGCCAGCGCATCCCGCAACGCCACCGCCCCCTCTAACGTATAAAAATCACTCGCCGTCTCGCGCCACCCCACCCCCGTCAACCCCTCCGTCTCTTCCGCGGCAACATGCGCCCCAGTCGCCACCACCAGCACGTCGTAACGCAGCGTCGCCCCACCCTCAAACACCACCCGATTCGCCCCAGGCTCTATCGCCGCAATCGGGTCCAGCACCAAATCCACCCCATCCGGCAACAACACACTCCGCTCCCGCGCTATCTCATTCGCCTTATAAATCCCAAACGGAACGAACAGATACCCCGGCTGATAATGATGCTCATTATCCCGGTCACACACCGTTATCTTCCACTCGCGCGCACTCAACGCCGCCGCCAGCCGATTCGCCACAAGTGTCCCCGCCGTACCCGCCCCGAGAACAACCAGATTCCGCATGGTGTCTTACCCTTCTTCCTTGCGTGTTGGCGCGACTCACAACCGCAGCACCGCACCACTGCATCTGCTCTGCCGCACGAACCCCACCCTAACCACCTCGGCCCCAACCCGTCTTGACCCAAATCAAGCCGCCGCTTGACCCTCAGACACCTCGCCCCCCTCACCCCCTCACCCCCACCCCCGCCTCACCCCCCGACCACCCCCCGACCACCCCCGGCCCCCCCCTGCCGCGCGCCCCCGACCGTGCTAGCACACCCTCCGTTTGACGCACCGCCTCATCGCCCATCGCGAAGGCACGCACTCGCAACCGCGTTACCGCGCAGACCACCGTTCGAGGCACGCACACATCATGGCCCAGACCCTTCGCAGCCTGCTCAAACTCTTCAAAAAAGGCTCACCCGAAGCCATCGCCGCCCTCCTCGACGCCCGCTCACACGACGAGCGCCTAGCCCAAATGTACGACCTCGAACCCCGCCACATGGCCCGCCTCTACGCCGTCGCAGAAAAAGCCCCCATCCTCAACCTCGACTACTTCGTCCCCTCCGACGCCGCCCCCCTCAAACCCGTCCACCACATCGGATTCAACTCCCTCCCCGTCCTCGACATCTTCCGCAAATTCGAAAAACGCTTCACCAAACCCCTCGACGGCTCAAACCGCCTCTTCGGCTACAACGAAGGCGTCCTCCGCCCCGTCATCGGCCCCGGATACTACGTCGCCCGCGAAACCTTCGGACAATCAGCCCCCGACCCCCGCGGCGGCGTCGTCATCGACTACACCCTCTCCCCCGACGGAACCCTACCCCCCGCATGGCCCACCTTCCAGCCCAACAGCGAGGGACTCCAGCGCTTCGTCTACAAAGGCACGCTCGACTACATGCGCCGCGTCTCGCACCACATGACCGTCGGCGCCGCCTTCGCCGGAGAACGCGCCATGGGCGCCTACTTCATTCTCGTTCGCCACGACCTCCCGTAACGCATCCGCGATGAGCGCTCGCGCGAAGAGCCATCAACACAGCATTCTCGTTCGCCACGACCTCCCGTAACCCTTCCGCGCTTCTCCTCCGAATGTAGGGCGCATGACGTGGACGTCTTCGTCCATGTCGCGCCGTCTTGCGCGAAGAGCCA
>CAZXXB010000296.1:0-3865 GCA_964644185.1 uncultured Myxococcota bacterium | reverse complement strand
GTGAGGGGCGTGACCTCGCGCGGTACGTCGGGCGGTGTGAGGTGGTGCATGTGGCGGCGGCGCGCAATGAGCGGGTGGGGCGGAAGTATTTTTCGCGCGCGCCCGCGGCAGAGCGGGTGTTGATCGCGACGGGGACGTACCCCGACCCGGAAGTGTTTAATCGCGATTTTGCGGCGCTCGACCCCACATTGATCGACTGGTTGCATGAGCACGGCGTGGTGTTGGTGGGGCTTGATACTCCGAGCGTTGATTTGTGTGAGTCGAAAGAGCTGCCGAGTCACGGGCGGCTGATGGCGCACGATATGGCGGTGCTGGAGGGGCTTGTGCTCGCGCACGTGCCGACGGGGGTCTACGAGCTGATTGCGCTGCCGCTGAAGCTTGAGGGCTTTGATGCGAGCCCTGTACGGGCGGTGCTGCGCACGATCACGCCGTAGTGCTATTGAGCGTGTTTTTTTGAGCGTGTTTTCTCGGACGGTGTTTCTTAGAAACTTCCACCAAAACCGCCGCCGGCGAGCCAGCGCTCGAAGTCGTAGAGATCGACGGTCGAGAAGTTGCGGGTGTAGGCGGTTTGCAGGCTGATGTAGATGGTGGCGGAGCTGCGCAGGAGGTTGAAGCGCACCTCGGCGTTGGCGTTGATGGGGGTGTCGTTGCGGGTGGGGCCCTCGACGCCGGGTAGGACTTCGCCAGTGGCGGGGTCACGCTGCGAGTCGGGGAAGGCGAGGGGGTTTTGGAGGCTGTTTTTGAAGATGCGACGGCCGGCTTCTCCGCCGAAGCGGAGGGTGATGACGTCGTGTGGGCGAAGGTTGAAGTGGAGATGCCCGGCGTGAAGCTGGTTGTTCCAGTCGTTGCCTTTGGTGGCGGCGGGCTGGGTGGCGTCGGCCTCGACGCTGGTGTTGTCGAGAATGCCGGTGAAGTAGAAGCCGCCGCGGTAGCCGAAGCCGACGGTGTAGCGTTCGCTGCCCATGGCGAAATATTGGGTGAGGGTGGGTTCGAGTACGCCGGCGTCGCGGTCGGCGTAAGGGGGGATGTCGCCCTCGATGCCCTGATAGAGGTCGATGCCGCCGCTGACGCGGAACGAGGTCATGGCCCAGTCGTTCCAGGCGGAGGCGACGCTGGGTTCGAGGCGGTTGGTGAAGCTGAAGGGCTTGAAGTTGATGCGGAGGAACGAGGCGCCGAAGCGGTAGGGGAGGGCGAAGATGAGGCGACCCATGGTGAAGCGGTATTCGGGTACGAAGTCGCCGTAGAAGAAGCTGAAGTTGTCGCGCAGGTCACCCTCTGCGTAGGTGGTGAAGTAGAAGCTGCCAGAGAGGCGGAAGGCGTGTCCGTTTTTTTCGACGAGGGTGCCGCCGAGCAAGAGGCTGGCTAGCATTTTGGCGTCGCTGCGTTCAGAGAAGTTGCCGGCGAAGACGTCGCGGTAGATTCCGCCGATGGTGTTTGAGCCTGTGGAGGCGGAGGTGTTGCCGACGAGCGAAGGTTCGAGGGTGACGTTTGAGTCGTAGTAGGCGCCGACGAACCAGAGACCGTAAAAGGGTTTGGTGCTGGGGTCTTGCGACATGCTTCCGGCGAGGACACGGCGTGCGGCGTCGGCGATGTCGCTGCGCTCGTCGACTTCGATGGCGAGGGTGAGGGCGTCGTTGCCTTCGTTGACGTCGCCGTCTTTGCGCAGGCAGAGGCCCTTGTAGAAGAGGGTGCCCTGTGTGAAGCGGGCGTCTTGTTTGCGGGCGGTTTCGAGGTGCTCGACGGCGGGGGTGCACTTTTCTGCGAGAAAGTAGGCGAGGCCGAGGTAGTAGTGCGAGACGGCGGCTTTGTCGGCGGCGACGGCTTTTTCGAGCCATTCGCGGGCTTGATCGTACTGGTTCATGCGCAGGTAGCCGACGCCGATGTCGAAGAAGAGGTCGGTGCGGCGGGCGTCGAGTTCGAGAGCTTTGCGCATGCTCGTGACGGCGTCGGCGAACTGGTTTTTCTTGAAGAGCGACCAGCCGAGGACGGCGTGGGCGTCGGCGAGTTTTGGGTTGTCTTTGATGGCTTCGCGGGCGAGCGACTCGGCCTCGTCGTAGCTCTTGGCGTAGTAGGCGCTGCGGCTTTTGACGAGCGCGAGTTCGGCGCGCTGCATGGGCCCGGAGGCGAGGGCGGGGAGGGCTGGAGCGAGGAGCGCCAGCGCGAGAAAGGTCACCATCATCGAGCGGAAAAACATCATGTTCTGGTCTCGCATTGTCATGCCTAACTCACACGCGGGCTATGCCTCGCGTGGTGATGCGCATTTTTGATCGTCATCCGTGGTAGACCCCTGCTGATGCTGTTGACCCGGCGAGCCGATTACGCAGGCAGGGGTGCCTCGGTTGCACTACTTCAGTTGCGCGACGAAACGATACTATCGCCTTTTTGCTCATGCGCCAAGTACGCGAACGCCGGGGAGCGTTTTCAGGCGACCCCGGCGTGACGAGGGTGGGTAACACGGGCGTTAGCGGGTGCGGAGTTCGTCTTGCGGAAACTCGAACTGGATGCGGACATCGGTGAAACGTCCGCTCGATTGGAGTGACTCGTCGAGGGTGCGCTGAATGGGGTCGTCGCCGTTGCGGAAGCTGGATGCGCGGTTTTGCTGCGAGTTGGCGAAGGCGCCACCGTCGCGGAGTGAGCGGCTGCCGGCACCGACGCGACGCGAGGGGCCATCTTCGGCGGAGACGTCGTCGGTTGCGGCCTGAAGCTGGTTTTCGTCGAGGCCAGAGCCGCCGTAGAAGTTGAGTCCGGTGTCGCCGCGGTCGGCGGTCTGGACGCGGGCGAGGTCGAGTGCGGCGTCGATGGAGCCTTGCGGGGCGGGTTGCGGTGGGACGAAGATGTCGGTGATGCCGAGGCTCATTTCCATGCCAGAGCGGAGGCGGATGGGCTCTTTGGTCGATTTGTTGCTGGCGTCTACCTCGCCTTCGATGACGAGAATGTCGGTGGCGAGGTTGCTGGCGTTGGTGCCGGATTGCTGGGCGAGGGCGTCGAGCGCGAGGGCGGGCAGTGCGGGCATGTTGGTGCCGGCGACGCGGGTGCCTCTGTCGTGCTCGTTGAGCATGGCTGTTGGCTGCACGGGGCGGACGGTGACGGCGAAGTAGGTTCCGCGGACACCGGCGACGGCGGTGGGGGTTTTGACTTCGTAGTTGCTGCCTGAGCCACTGAAGACCTTGCCGACGAGGGTGAGGACGGTGCCTTTGAGCAGCGAGATGGTCGAGGTGCGGGCCTGCTCTTGTGTTTTGACGACGTGGCTATCGACGCGCATGCGGGTGCCGGGCGAGAGGGCGAGGACGCTGTCGTCGGTGAGGTGGATTTTTACGCGTCCATCGCCGCCTGTGGCGACTTCGTCACCGGCGTAGATGGGGAGTTTGTATTTGGCTTTTTCTTTGGCGCTGCCGGAGGTGCGGATGACCTCGACGGTGCCGGTAACTTCGGTGACTTCGCCGACGGCCTCGGCGGCGCGGGCGAAGTTGGCGGCGAAGAGCGAGAGGGCGAGTGCGGCGGCGGTGAGGGCTGCCATAATGGTGGTGAGGGCGCGCGGGGCGTCGTCGCGATGAAGCGGCAGCGCGATGGCGCGTGCGTCGCGACGGTTTGTCGCCTCACGGAGTGTGGCGCGCTGAAGTGTGGCGCGTTGAAGGGCGGTGCGGTAATTGTGCGACATGGAACGTCTCATCATGACCTCGGCTGCACGTTGGCCTGCGCGACATTCATCGCAGGCGGCAAGACGACCGGCTGAGCTATCCGGCTTCGGCAACAGTTTCATCTTCGGGGCGACGCCACGGGGTGTCAAGTGATCGAGCGCACACAAGCGGGGATTGGGGGGCGGGCGTTGCATCGGCTGGTGGCAGAGCGGGGGCGGCTTTTGCGG
>CAZXXB010000295.1:0-3919 GCA_964644185.1 uncultured Myxococcota bacterium | reverse complement strand
AGCCTCCGCTCAACCTCGCCCAGATGGCTTGGAGAGGACAGGAATTGGGGACGGGAAAACCGGCGGTTAGCTATCAGGAAAATCGCGGGTGGTGAAGGGCTGCGCGGGTTGGGGGGGTACGGTTACGCATTGTTTGAGCGACGCGCACAGGCCTGACGGAATTCATCGCGCAGGCGGCGCTTCTCTTCGGGGTTGAGAGGCACGAAGTTCATGGCGCGTGAGGCCGCGCCAAGCAGTCGACGATCAATCTCCGGAGGAATCATTCCACCTCTTGAAGCGCCAAGCACCGCCACCGCCTCTTCTTCCGACAAGTTGTTCGCGGCCCGGTGTGCGATCTCGATGAGAGTGGCTGCAACCGACGCACTGGGGACGGCGCCGAGTTCTGAGGTAGTCGAGAGAAGCGAGTCTTCCTGCTGTGGGCGGATCTTGAGTAGTGCCACGACAGCTTCACGCGAGATTTCATGGGTCGTGTCTGCCTCTTGAACGAGGAAGCCCGATTGGTTGCTTCGCGCAGGTTCGATGCCGAGCAGATGAACTCGGACGCCAAACTCTTGGGCTTGCATCACGCCAACGCGAATATCTTCGTCGCCGCTGAGCACCAGTGCGTCGGCCATGGATCGGTTGCGCGCGAGGTTGATGAGGTCTGAGACGATTAGGGAATCAACGCCCTTTTGTTCTCCTTGCTGGTTGACGAAGCCGAGGCGAAGCTTGACGTTGGGCTTATAGCCCAGTGCGAGCTGTTGGGGTGTGGGGCCAGTCGAGGTGCCATCGTACCAATAGATTCGAAGGAGCGGGAGACTTGCGACGCGCTCTGCCTCGCGCGCTAGCAGCGCAAGAGTCGCATCAACATCGAGTTGCATTTCGCCGCGCCGCAGAAGGCTTCCGGCGATGAGTTGAGAGCCGGCTGCGAAGAGGTAGCCAGCGTCGACGAAGACAGCGACTCTATCCATGAGGAATCCTCCGAAGTCGAATGCGCATGCAAAAAAGAAAGACCCCGCTTTCGCGAGGCCTTTCATACTACGCCGCCCATTGAAGCAAATAATCGGGCGACGCTTTCGAGTATAGTTCGAACGGGCGGCGTGTCAATCGACGGGGGAAGCTTGCCTGACTTGCGAAACTCAGGAAATGTCGTTCGGTCATGGGTACGGGGTTCACAGCGAGTTCGCGCAAGATGACCGTCGCCGAATTTCTCGAATGGGAAAGCGGTGATGACGGCATTTACGAGCTTGTCGATGGGGTGCCGTGCCCGAAGCATCGCGCGCTGAGAGACGGCGTGTGGATGATGGCTCCGCCGGTTCCACGTCATGCGCGAATAGAGCGCAACGTGGTGCGTGCCATCGATCGGCAACTGAAGCGGTCGTGCGAGGTATTGCAAAACGTTGGGGTGGTCTCGCGCGCTGACGAGGCGGCGTATCGTGTGCCCGATGTGCTGGTGCGTTGTGGGCCGCGCATCAACTCGCCGTTGCTTGACGATCCGCGCGTCGTTGTCGAGGTGTTGTCGCCGTCGACGCAGGCGGAAGATTTGTCGTCGAAGCTCGACTTCTATCTTGCGATACCGACGGTGCAGGACATCGTTTACGTCTGGCAGGATAAGGCGCGGGCGAATCACTGGTCGCGGCAGGCGGGGGGCGTGTGGCGGTTGGCTCCGCTGATTGGCGATGCGACGGTGACGCTGAGTGCCGATGTGGGTGAGGCGGGGGCGGTCGTGTTGTCGCTGGCAGAGATTTACGCCGACGTTGGTGAGGGGGAAGGTGGGGTTGGCGGGTGACTTGACGGCGCGGGGGTGACCGGCGCACGCTGAAAGAGGTGCGTTGCCGCGCGTGGTGTTTTGAAGGTTGCGAGCAAGGCGCAAGCGCGAGGGATGCGATGGTTGCGAAAGCTTCAGGTGTGAGCACGACGCTGAGCGTGACAGAGGCACGGCGGCAGCTTTATCGGCTGGTCGATGAAGTGCAGTCGTCACACGAGCCGATTCAGCTTACGGGCAAGAACGGCGATGCCGTGCTGATCTCCGCTTCGGATTGGCGCGCGATTCAGGAAACGCTTTACCTGTTGTCGATACCGGGCATGCGTGAGTCGCTTCGCGAAGGGATGGCGACGCCGACGGCGGAGATGGCGACGGAGCTTCGCTGGTGACGTGGCAGCTTCGGTTTGCCAAATCCGCGCAGCGTGACGCGGAGAAGCTTGCGGCGGCGAATCTGAAAGTTCGTGCGCAGGCGTTGCTGAAGGTACTTGCCGAAACCCATTTCAGAATCCACCGCCGTATGAAAAGCTCGTGGGCGACCTCACTGGGTGCTACTCGCGACGCATCAACATTCAGCATCGGCTGGTGTATCAAGTCGAGGCCGAGACGCGGACGGTGCGAGTGTTACGCATGTGGTCTCACTACGAGTGAGGGTCAGGCATGCAGGTGAGTTGGGTGCAGGTGTTGGTGGCGGTGACGGTGGGGTTGGCGCGGTTTGACACGCCACGTGCGGCGGCGGTAATTCGGCGCGGCTCAGAAACGGTAAGGCGAGTCAACCGTGCGCGACGCGGTGCGACCCCCCGATTCCGTGCGCATACGAACCTGCAGCGAACGTCGGTGCCACTCGCGCCGAAGGCAGTCGAACATGTCCGGACATTCGAAATGGTCAACGATTAAGCACAAGAAGGCGAAGACCGACGCGACACGCGGTCGCATTTTCACGCGCCTCATCAAAGAAATCACCGTGGCGTCGCGCATGGGTGGCGGCGACGAAACGGCGAACCCGCGACTGCGTCTCGCGCTCGACAAGGCACGCGCCAACAACATGCCGAAAGACACGGTCGAGCGCGCGATCAAGCGCGGTACCGGCGAGCTAGAGGGCGTGACCTACGAAGAGCTGACGTATGAGGCGTATGGCCCCGCTGGCGTCGCGCTGATCATCGACCTTATCACCGACAATCGCAATCGCACGGCGGCTGAGATTCGCTCGATGTTCACGAAGCACGGCGGCAACCTCGGGCAGACGGGCAGCGTATCGTTTATGTTCGACCGCAAGGGCGTGCTGTTGTTTGATGCCGCGGCGACGACCGAAGACCGTGTGATGGAGGTGGCGCTCGAAGGTGGTGCCGACGACGTGTCGAGCGAAGACGGGGCGATTGTGGTGAAGTGCGATCCGGCGGATTTTCCGAACGTGACGAAGGCGTTTGAAGACGCGGGGCTGAAGCCGGAATCGGCGGAGGTGACGCTGATTCCGCAGACGCCGGTTGATTTGTCGGAAGAGGACCTCGAAAAGGTGCAGAAGCTTCTGGGTGTGATTGAAGACCACGACGACGTGCAGCGGGTCTACACGAACGCGAACCTGCCCGACGACGAGGACGACTGAGTTTGTGGCTCTTCGCGCGAGCGCTGAGTTTGTGGCTCTTCGCGCGAGCGCTCATCGCGTCATAGCCCGATCACCGCATTGAGCGTCTCTGCGGCGTTGTGGTGCCGACTGGCGAAAACGGGTTGCGAGAACGCACGCGGGGAAGACCATGATTGTGCTCGGCGTAGACCCGGGGTCGCTGAAAACGGGGTGGGGCGTCGTGCGCGTGGTGGGGCGC
The DNA here is from genome assembly GCA_964644185.1 of uncultured Myxococcota bacterium. GTDB lineage: Bacteria > Myxococcota > JAJVIH01 > JAJVIH01 > CAZXXB01 > CAZXXB01. The sequence continues at coordinate 358 of CAZXXB010000295.1, read as the reverse complement.
GAGTTTACGCTCGTGGCGTGTGGGGTGGCGCGCCCCAAAGCCGATCTCGCGCTGGGTGCGCGGCTCGACATGATTTACCACGCGCTGCTCGACGTGACGCGCGAGCATCAGCCCGACTCGGCGGCGATTGAGTCGATTTTCACACATCGCAACGCGCGGTCGGCGCTGGTGCTGGGGCATGCGCGGGGGGTGGCGCTTCTGGCGCTCGAGCGGACGCAACTGCCGGTGTTTGAGTATCCGCCGGCGACGGTGAAGAAGAACCTGACGGGTGCGGGTGCGGCGAGCAAAGACCAGGTCGAGTTTATGGTGCGGCGGGTATTGCGGGTGGGGACGGAGCGCGAGATTGGCGAAGACGCCG
>CAZXXB010000294.1:0-3927 GCA_964644185.1 uncultured Myxococcota bacterium | reverse complement strand
CTTCGTCACCTGAGTTAGGCTTTTCGCTTGTCTTGCGTGTTCACGCACCACGTGCCCGCGCACCCTCACGGCCCACAGGCGACCCGATGGCGCAATACGTCCGCAAAGACCACTTCTACAAAAAAGCCAAAGAAGAGGGCTATCGCTCACGCGCGGCCTACAAACTCAAAGAACTCGTCACCCGCTACAAACTCATCCGCAAAGGCGAACGCGTCCTCGACCTCGGCTGCGCACCCGGTGGATTCCTCCAGGTCGCCGCCGAATTCACCGGCGACGACGGTCGCATCGCGGGCGCCGATCTGCTCGCCGTCACCCCCCTGCCACAGATCAAAAACCTCCTCATCCTCCGTGGCGACTGCCGCGACAAATCAACCCAGCAAAAACTCTTCGACTTCCTCGGCGGCCCCGCCGACTGCGTCATGAGCGACATGGCACCCAACACCACAGGCATCCACGTCACCGACCACGCCGGCTCCATCGCACTCGCCCGCACCGCCCTCGACGTCGCCTCAACCATGCTCCGCCCCGGTGGACGTTTCGTCGTCAAACTCTTCAACGGCGAAGACCTCAACGACTACGAAGCCCTCGTCAAAACCCTCTTCGACACCGTCGAAATCACCCGCCCCGAGGCCACCCGCAAAGGCTCCATCGAACTCTACCTCGTCGCTCGCGGGCGCAAGACACCCAAAAAAGCCGACCCAAAAGACACACTCACCGCCACCGCCACGCCCGCACACGCCAATACCGCACACATCGGCACCTCGCCGTTGAGCGAACACCACCCATGAGTGAACCGTGCCCGTGAGTGAACCGCACCCATGAGTGAAGCCCTGCCATCGTCATCGTCAAACCCCTTCGCGCGCGCGTGGCTCATGCACCTCGCCTACGCCCTGCCGCTCGCCATTCTCGCCGCTTTCATCATCCCCCTCGACACCTCACCGCCCGTCGGCCCACACGGCGAAACCACCACCGACACCGACCAGACCCCACGCAACCTCGCCCTCGGCGCCAACCCCGGCAACGACACCGACGAAGGCGACCTCGCCTTTCAACCCACCCGCTTCTCACCCGACTCACTCGGCACCCTGCTCGCCCCGGGCAAAGCACCACCACCCCTCGTCCCCGTACTCACCGAAGCCCTCGCCGACGAAGGAAAATGGCGCCGCCCCTCCGTCGCCTCCGATCTCCTCTCCTTCACCTACGTCCGCGTCCTCGCCCGCGACGAAGCCACCGTCCGCATTGCCCGCGTCGACGGCGAACTCATCGACTTAGGCTGGGGCGCAAGCGGCGCCAGCTACGCCGCACCACCCCCCGACGCCATCCTCTCCATCCCCCTCGACGACCCCTCGCGCAGCCTCGGCGCCGTCCCCTTCACCCACCGCTACGTCGTCGCCAAACACCGCGACCGCCGCTTTACATTCCGCAGCATCGCCTCACTCCGCGACGCCCACGACATCACCACCTCCACCCTCCTCGGCTCCGCCATCCTCCCCATGCCCTCGCACTTCAGCCGCGACGACGAGCTACCCCGCGAACGCGCCGCCATCGGCGTCGGACGCAACGCGACCCTGCTCTGGGCCTGCGCCCCCGCCATCCACACCGAAGACCTCGCCATGGCCCTCCAGCGCGCCGGTGCCCTCTACGCATTCCGCGTCGCCGAAGGCCCCGGCGCATGCGAACTCACACTCAACACCTCGCGCACCAGACGCACCTTCACCGCGCTCCCTATCGCCCAGAGCCCCGCCGTCGACGTCAACGAAGTCTTGCCCCGCCGCGCCCTCTGGCTCGTCCCACGCAAACCCGACGACAACCGCTTCGACTCACCTGCCGTCGCATGGCTCACCCCCGCCGAAATGGCCCAACTGCCCGAAGGCGTCGCACTCGGCATCGGCACCCAGCAACCCGAAACCAAACCCGTCGCCATCATGCGCCTGCCCCCCCTCACCTACCGCCCACGCATCGCCGTCGGCACAAAACTCCCCATCCCCAACGACGCCGCGGCATCCGTCACACCCGCCCGCGAACCACCCGCCATGGCCCGCGTCATCTGCCCCCTCGCGCGCCCCAACTTCAAAGACCCGCTCCACGTCCGCGCCACCCTCCTGCGCGCACCCACCCTCAAAACACCCCTCCTCCTCGCTGGCCCACTCGCCTCCGACCCACCCGGACACGCAGTCAGCCGCCTGCGCGTCATCGCCGACCCCCGCGAAGTGCCTGAGCTGCTACCCCATCTCGTGAAGCCACGCCGCGAGACCGCGCTCCCCTTCGACTTCATCGGCGGCGAATCCCCCCTCGAACCACCCCCCGACGGCGACACCCAAAGCCCCCGCGCGCGCGCCGCAAACGACAAACCCCTCCCACTCCTCTTCATCGTTACGCGCGACGATGGCACAACCGCCGTCGTCATGAGCGACGCCCTCTCGCTTACCGAAATGTCCGCATTTCTGCGCCGCGCCGCCCTCGCCCCCGCCCTCGGCTTCCGCCCCGAAACCGCCCGCTGCTACATCCGCTCCGAATCTTCCGGCCCACCCACCTTCCTCGCCATCGACGCCACCACCCTGCGCGAAGGCCCACCCCTCGCCGCCAACTACACCGCCCCCTTGGGACCTTCCATCGCATGGGCCGAGCGCGCACCATGGCCCCACGTCAGCGTCGAGGTCGCCGCCACCGCCACCAACGTCGCCCAATCGGCCCAAAGCGCCGACGACTAACCCACCACATCACGCAACACGCACCTGACCCCGCGCGCCCCCGCTCACGCCCCCAGCGCACGACGCCGCAACTCGGCTCGCGCCTCCGCACGCGCCTCCTCATGCAGCGTCTCATCGCGCACCATCTCATCGAGGTCGCGCGGCGCAAGCTCCGCCGTCAGCGCCACCACAATCGTCGGCGGGGTATACGGGTTGCGCGCCAGCGCCAGCTTCACCCGCGGACGCACCCTCCAACGCTCACTCTGCGCAATCTCGACGAGCGCCGTCGACGACACCGGACGCCGCCCCGCCAACCTCAGCACGTGCTGCTCGCTCACCCGCGGATTCCTCAACAGATTCCGAATCACAATCGGGTCCGGGTCAAACGCAAGATTGTCAATCATCGTCTCATCAAAACCCTTCGCCAGCGCACGCCGTCGCCCCAGCGGTACAGCCTGCAAAACCTTCGGCAACACCTTCTGCGCGTTCTCCAGCTCACGCACCGCCGGCGCATTGCGCAGGTGCCGCATCACCGCCTCGTCACCCTGCTCTTCAGCCACCTCATACACCGCCACCCGCGCCTCATACCGGTACTCGCCCGTCGCACCCCCAAGGCTCAACACCTCACCACTCGCCACCCGCAACCGCGCCATCCCCCGCACCCGCTGCGCCGCCTCACTCTCCCCATCATCCGCAAGCGTCACCGCCGGTTCATCTTCACCGTGCAGCGCATGCAAAAACCAGTAGACAAACACAGGCGTCGCCCGCGACAACCGCTCAAACACCGCCTCGCGCCGCAACTGCGCATCTTCCACATGCGCGAACAGATGCGCGAACCGCAACACCTCCGCCCGCGCCTCACGCGCCTCGTCGTCATGCTGCGATCGTGGCGGCCTCAAAAACGACATCTTTACTCTGGCCTGTCTACTCCAGCCTGTCTGGCTTGATCTCGTAGCAGCGACCCCCCGATCCACCCCACCCCGAAACAAAAAACTACTCGACGGCCTTCGGCGCCACCACCCCACCCGGCGACGCCTCCGCAACCGGCAACACCCGCACCTGCACCCGCAAATCCGTCAGCTCCTCCGGCGGCTCAAACACCACCACCGTAAACTCACGTCCATCCGCCGCGGCACCACGCGACCGCTCACCAATCAACCCCCGCAACCCCGCCGCATCACGCACCCGCGACAACTCAAGCGAATTCAGCACCACCCCGACCGGCGATGGAACACTA
>CAZXXB010000293.1:231-3945 GCA_964644185.1 uncultured Myxococcota bacterium | reverse complement strand
GAGGCTGCCTGCGGTGACGGCGCGATGGGCACCTGATGGCGGGGTGGCGCGGTTGTTGGTGTTGCTGCCCCAGCACTCGAGGGTTCCGTCGCTCTTTGCGCCGCAGGTGAAGTCGGTACCGGCGCCGATGCGACGCGGGTCGGGGAGGTCTTCGCAAGCGTTGTCGTCGCTGCACTCGGCGAAAACGCCGCAGCTTCCGCAGTTGACCGAGCGCGAGTCGCCGCAGTTGTCGAGGCCGCTGGTCGTGCCGCACTCTGAGCCTTTGCGCGCGCAGAAGGCGTTGTCGGATTCGGGGGCGCACTCGCAGAGGTTGCCGTTGCATGAGGCACCGCCGGTGCAGCCACCGCAGTCGACATCGCGGATGTTGTCGCAGTTATCGAGTCCCTCGAACGAGCCGCACTCGGCGCCGTTGGCGGCGCAGAAGTCTTCGTTGGATTCGGGGACGCAGGGTGAGAGGCAGAGGCTCACGCCCGAGGCGAAGCCGTAGTCTTTGCCGAGGCCGCGGGTGCAGGTGAGGCCTGACTCGCACTCGTTGTTGTTTTCGCAGTGACCTTCGAGGTTGCCGCATTTGAATTTGGAGGTGCAGTATTTCCAGCCGCCGTTGGAGCCGAGGGAGGCTGGGCGTGCGCAGGGTTTGCAGGAGCCGCCGCAGTCAACGCCGGTTTCGTCGCCGTCGTCTTGGCCGTTGGAGCAGTGACCGGCGACGCAGACATCGGCGGTAGCGGGCAAGCCGAAATCGGCACCGACGTTTTGGGCGCAGGTGAGGCCTGCGGCGCAGGGGCGGAAGGAACCGGCGCATGAGCCTTCGCCTGCTTCGCAGGGGAAGAGGGTGGAGCACTTGAGGTGCGAGCCGTTGCGGATGGAGGTGAGCTTGCTGCACGAGCCGCAGGGGCCGCCGCAATCGACACCCTCTTCGGAGGGGTCTTTGATGTTGTTGTCGCACTGGGCGGGGACGCAGACCGAGTGCTGTCCGGGGAGGCGCCAGCGACCGCCTTCGAGGGCTGCGCAGACGAGTCCGGGCAGGCAGTTGCTGTTGCTGACGCAGTTGCCTTCGCCGACGTCGCAGCGGTTTGCGGGGTCGCGGCAGTAGTCGGTCATGCCGTTGCGTGCGCCGGGTTGTCCTTTGCGCAGCGAGGCGCCGACCCAGTCTTCGTTCATGTCGGGGTCGTAGGTGGGGTCGAGTTCGGCGAGGGTGCTGTCGCCGTCGGCGCCGCAGGCGTAGCCCATTGCTGACGAGGCGGCGAGGCCGATGATGAGGGCGAGCGAGCGCCAGTTGAACGCCGCGAAGGGCGAGTGGTCGGAAGAGAATCGAGACATGGCAAAGACCCCGTATTCGAGGCTCGCGAACGTGAGGTACAAGCTACTGTGAGGGGTCGCGCACCAGGGGTCGCACAACGATACACGGGTAGGCTGGGCCGTCGGCAGCGCGAGCGGTTGAGCTTCGCGTGACATTTACTCGAACGGCTTCGTGATTGTCAAAGCAATGTTTCGGCAAGATTTGTAGTGCTGCGGCGGGGACATTTACCTGCGTTGTGACGATAGAGCGTAACGTTTACAACTAGCTCGGGCGGGGGCGTGGGGAGGTGGGGACGAGAGGTGTGGGGGCCGGTGCGGGGGCAGCAGGCGCGCGATGTGCGGGCATGCGGGGTGGCAGAGTAGGGGTCGGAAGATTGTTTTCGGCGCGGTGAGCGACTAGGCTTTGGGTATGCCAACGACGAAGTTCATCGGGAGCCTGGCGGATTCGTGGACGCATTGCGTGACGCGGCGGGTTGTGGCGCCGGTCGTGTTGCTGGGGTTGGTGCTGGGACTCGCGGGGTATCCATCGCTGGGGTGGGCGCAGGGCGGTCGCGCGGGTGGTGGCGCGGGTGGCAGTGGGGTGACGCAAGTTGCCGAGGTCGTGACGCTGACGGGCGAGGTGTCGCGCGTGACGGCGGGCGGGCAGGGTGCGGCGACGGCGCTGAAGGTGGGTAGTCAGCTTGCGGTGGGTGACCGGGTGACGACGGCGCGTAAATCGCGGTGCACGATTCGCTTTGCCGATGGGTCGACGGCTGATCTTTCGGAAAAGTCTGAGCTTGTGATTGGTAAGCCGCTGAAGAAGAACCGGTTTTCGATTTTGCTGTTGCTTGGGCGGTTGCTGTCGAAGGTGACGGCGATGGGGGCGAAGAATCCGGATGAGTCGGCGTATGAGGTGACGACGGCGACGGCTGTGGCGGGGGTGCGGGGGACGGAGTTTGAGGTGGTGGCGAGCGACGACGGGACGACGGTGGTGTCGGTCGCGGATGGGAAGGTGGCGGTGCTGGGGCTCGACCAGCCGGAGTTGGTGCTGGGTGCGGGAGAGGAGACGATTGTGCTGCCTGCGGCGGTTCCGGGTGTGGTGGGGTTTGCGCGCAAAGGGTCGGTGAAGCAGCCGGTGAAGCCGAACACGGCGCGTGATGTGTTGCGGGGCGGGGCGAGTGCGGTGAGTCGCGACCCTGTCGGTTATGTTGACAGTCGGGTGAGCATCATTGAGTCTCAGCTTCAGCAATTGAACTCGCTGCGTGAGACGGGCGCGGGCATCGAGCGGGCGTTACGGTCTGCCGCTGCCGCGAACGATGTGGCGAAGGCCGATGAGGCTGCTGCGACGTTGCGGCGATTGAAGCAGCGGGCGCGGCAGCTTGAGGCGCAGGCAACGGTGAATGAGCGCGTGCTGCGGACGTGGAGCGAGGGCGGGGGTGCGGCGGCGCAGGAGAAGTCGGGGGCGCTGCGCGCGGCGGCGGCGCGCGCGACGACACGCGTTGATGCGTTGACGAGCGAGATTGCGAAGGCAGGCGAGGCGATACGCAGGCTTGGCAAGGGTGCGCGGGCCAAAACGAAGTAGCGTAGGGCGAAGGGGCCCACGAGACGGGGACGAATGACCGAAGCGACGACATCTCCGCGCATCGCGCGGCCAGGCGAAGCGACCGTGCCGTGCCCTGTGTGTGGGGCGAGCATTCGACGTGGGGCGGCGACATGCACGGTGTGTGGCGCGGCGAATGCGTCGTATGTGCCCGACGAGCGTGTGCCCGAGAATCAGGCGGTGGAGACAAAAGAGGCGACCGAGATCACGGCGGTGGCACCGAGACCACGGCCTACGTCGTCGCCGAATGAGCGTCCGATTTCGAATCGATCGTTGACGCGGGCGTATTCGGAAGCTGAGGCGCGCAACCTGCTATATGATGAAGATGAGACGCCGCTGGTCGAGCCGACGCGGGTGGCTGCGGTGTCGTTTGGCGATTTTCAAACCGAGCCGGAGACGACGCAGCCTGATGCGTTGAGGGCGACGACGAGCGAGCGGGTCGTAGAAAGCAAGCGGGTTGTTGAGGGTGAGCGTCTGGCGGGCGAGTTGTTTGAGGAGAATCCATTTGAGGATGCGCCGCTCGAAGAAGACCCGTGGGCGAATTTTTCGCTTGAAGACTCGGGGCCGAAGCGGGCGCAGCCGATTGCGCGGTCGGCTGTGATGCCAGCGGCAAGCCGGTCGCTGGGTGACGCGACCGACGGGGCGTTTATTGGCGACCCGGAGGACGGGCTTGTGGAGGGGATTGCGGAACCAGCGGCGACGAGTTTTCGACCGGCGATTGCTCCACCGCCGGTGCCGCCTGAGTTTACGGACGAGTTTGAGCGGATGCAGTCGCGGGTGATGGGGGGGCCAGCGCCGATGACGGTTGCGGCGCATGTGGCGATGCCTCCACCGGCGCC
>CAZXXB010000293.1:0-221 GCA_964644185.1 uncultured Myxococcota bacterium | reverse complement strand
ATGACCCGACGCGGGCGATGACGGGCGAAGTTTCGGCGGGTGACTATCTGTTTCGTGCGCCGTCGCTTGCCGATGTGCGGCGGCAGAGCGTGCTGGTGAGCGCGATTGAGACGGCGGCGCGGGGGCGGACGGTGGCGACGCCGTTGCGCGAGCCGCGAGTGAGCGGCACCGGGGGGAGCAGCGATGCCGGCATACTTGCCCCTGTGGGTGCGAGCCCGTGT
>CAZXXB010000292.1:0-3967 GCA_964644185.1 uncultured Myxococcota bacterium | reverse complement strand
CCCCACTCCAAAAGTGGGGAAAACGCACCTAACCCCGCGAAATACAAAGTAAATCGTGCCACCCTTAAACAAGTGCGCGGAGATATGCCACTTAACCCACCGATTTCATTACACAATCTGCCACGTGCCAGATGTTTCTTCCGCCCCAATTAAAACCGCTTGACGAATCCCCAAAGCCGGTCTACTTCTCGCCCCCAATTCGCGGAGTGCGCACTGCGCATGGCCGCCCGATGTGATCACGCCGTCCGTCGAGGCTCCCCCGCAAACAGCGGTAACCTCCCGGTTTTACTAAGCAAAACGGTGAAGCATGATGTGAACGTGACTCTGGCGCACACCCGCGCTCGGCGTGAGGTTCGTCTGCGCCAACAGACCCAAAGCGGTCTGCATGGAGACTCATGATGAAGTTCGCTACCCGCTCAATTCACGCCGGCCAACCCAACGAATCCCTCACCGGCTCCATCGCCACACCCATCTTTCAAACCTCCACCTTCTCGCAAGAATCCGCTGGAGAACCGCGCACTTACCACGGTCGCCAACTCAACTACGGACGCACCGAAAACCCCACCCGCATCGCCCTCGAAGAGGCCCTCGCCGACCTCGAAGAAGGCTTCGGCGGACTCGCATTCTCAAGCGGACTCGCCGCCGTCAACGCGGTACTTCTCACGTTAAAACAAGGAGATAGGGTCGTCGCCTCCAGCGACCTCTACGGCGGAACCTACCGCATGTTCACGACGGTCTTCGCCAAATACGGCATCACCTTCGACTTCATCGACACCACCCACCTTTCCAACCTCGAAGCGGCCCTCAAAACCCCCGCAACGCTGCTCTGGCTCGAAACTCCCTCAAATCCACTGATTAACGTCACCGACATCGAAGCCGCCGCTAACCTCGCGAAATCAAAAGGGGTTAAAGTCCTCGTCGACAACACCTTCGCGACGCCGTACCTCCAGCAACCCCTCAAACTCGGTGCCGACATCGTCCTCCACTCCTGCACCAAATTCCTCAACGGACACGGCGACGTCCTCTCCGGCGGCATCGTCACCCGCGACCGCACCGACTGGGACGCCATCAAATACGTGCAAAATGCCTGCGGCCTCATCCCCGGCCCACAAGACTGCTACCTCGTCTTGCGCGGACTAAAAACCCTTCCATTACGCATGGATAAGCACTGCGACAACGCCCGCCGCGTCGTCTCATGGCTCACCGAACGCGACGACATCGCCCGCATCTACTACCCGGGCCTGCCCTCGCACCCCAACGCCGACATCGCCAAAAAGCAAATGAAAAACGCCGGCCCCATGGTCGCCTTCGAGCTCAAAGCCGACGTCGCCACCTCAAAGCGTTTTCTCGCCGAATTGAAGCTCATCACCCTCGCCGAATCACTCGGCGCCGCAAAAACCCTCATCTGCCACCCCCCAACCATGACCCACGCCTCCGTCGAACCCGACGTCCGCCGCGCCGTCGGCATCGCCGATGGACTCATCCGCCTCTCGGTCGGCCTCGAAGACGCCGAAGACATCATCGAAGACCTCGACCAGGCACTCACCGCAATCCGCTCGGCAAGCTACTAATCCGCCTCGCGCCGGTGTAGTTTCACTTCTGGCACGGAGGCAAAAATGGCAAGGCGTGTAGAGATTGGCGTGATGGGGCTCGGCACCGTCGGTACCGGCCTCGTCGAGCTGATTCAGCGCAACCATGCGCTCATCAAAAGTCGTTCCGACGTCGATCTCCAGATTCGGCGCGCACTCGTCCGCGACCCCTCCAAAGCGCGCGGATTACCCCCCGGCATCGTCACCCCCGACATCGACGCCTTCTTCAACGACGACGCCATCGAAATCTACGTCGAACTCATCGGCGGAATCGAACCCGCCCGCACCTACCTGCTGCGCGCCCTCTCACGCCATCGCAACGTCGTCACCGCCAACAAAGCCGTCCTCGCAGCCTACGGCGACGAACTCTTCGACGAAGCCGCACGCGTCAAACGCCAAATCGGCTTCGAAGCCAGCATCTGCGGCGGAATCCCCATCATCCGCGCCCTCGCCCGTGGGCTCGTCGCCAACCGCATCGACCGACTCTGCGGCATCCTCAACGGCACCACCAACTACATCCTCACCCGCATGTACGAAGACGGCATGTCGTACACCGATGCCCTCGCCCGCGCGCAAGCCCTCGGTTTCGCCGAAAAAGACCCCACCCTCGACGTCAAAGGCATCGACGCCGCACACAAACTGCTCATCCTCGCCGAACTCACCTTCCAGGCCCGCGTCCGCATGCAAGACATCATCGTCGAGGGCATCGACCAACTCGACCCCGAAGACTTCGACGCCGCCAAACGTCTGGGCTTCGTCATCCGCCTCCTCGCTGTCGGACAACTGCAGGGCGACAACCTCGACCTCCGCGTCCACCCCGCCATGGTCCGCAAAGAACACCCGCTCGCCGCCGTCCGCGACGAATTCAACGCCGTTCAAATCAGCGGTGACGCCGTCGGAGACATGATCTTCGTCGGCAAGGGGGCAGGGGCCCACCCCACCGCAAGCGCCGTCCTCTCAGACATCGTCGAAGTCGCCCGCAACCCCGACGGCGCCAACATCTGGAACCCCTCACGCAGCATCCACTACGACCCCATCGACCCCGCATCGCGCTTCTATTTGCGCTTCCCCATAGATGACAAACCCGGCGTAATCGGGCAGATCGCCTCGTGCCTGGGTGCCGCCGGGGTCTCGATCTCTCACGCCGAAGCCACCCTCGCCGACGTTGCGGGGCGCGGACACGTTAAGGTCGTAACCCACCGCACCCACGAAGAAAAAATCGCCAGCGCCCTCGACGAATTGCGCCGCCTGCCCGCCGTCGTCAAAGAGCCCGTCGCGATTCGCATCTTCGAGTAGCCGTGTTCTAGCCCCTGTTCTTTCGCAGTTGTTGGCGCTGCGTTTTGTCGGATTCTTGTCGGAGATTATCCATGACGTCACGTTGGGTCATCGCCCCCCTGTTCGTTCTGCTTCTCACCGCGGCCTGTGGCGATGACGACTCGCGTAACGGCGACGACGACGACAATGACGACGACAACGACGACGACGCTGCCGACGTCATCGCCTGCGAGTCGGGCTCTGATTGCCCCGACAACTCGCTCTGCGTGCGTGGACAGTGCATCGACCTGAGCGAAATCTTCGACGACGACGACGACGACAACGACGACGACTCTGCCAGCGATGACGACGACGACAACGACGACGACTCTGCCAGCGATGACGACGACGATAACGACGATAACGACGACAGCAACGACGACGACAGCTCCGCCGTCTGCGAAGAGTTCTGCACCGTCGACCGCGACTGCTCTTGCCGTGACTACGTCTGCAACGAGCGTGACCTTGTTTGCGAAAAAGCGACCGCCGACGATGACGACGACAGCTCCACCGGCGACGATGACGATGACAACGACGACGACAGCGTCGCCGATGATGACGACGCGACCAGCGACGACGATGACGACTCAGCCCCGGTAGTGTGCGAGGCCGCCGACGAGTGCGAAGAAGGCGAGGCATGCAGCATCTTCGCGAGCGGCTTCGACAACGCAGGCAACCTCGAAGATGTCGCCTCCCTCTGCGGAGAAGCCAGCGCCAACGGCGCCGAAGACGGCTCACCCTGTACCGGCCCCGCCGACTGCAACAGCGGCAACTGCGTCGGCGACGCACCCGCCGAGTGCGAAGGCTTCTTCTCGTGCACCGAAGGCTGCGCCAACAACGACGACGCCTGCTTTCAGACCTGCTTTCAAAATGTCGGAGCCGCCTGCCAGACCTGTTACCTTGCCTTCACCGACTGCCTCACCGAAAACAACTGCTTCGACGCTCAGGGCGACCTCGACGTCGAGTGCCAGAACCAGTTCTGCGTTGACGCTCAGGCCCTCCGCTGCCTCAGCAGCGCCAACACCGCCTGCCGCTCACGCTGTAAATACGACGCCGACTGCGAA
>CAZXXB010000291.1:0-4037 GCA_964644185.1 uncultured Myxococcota bacterium | reverse complement strand
CCCACTTTCTGGCGTCGGGGCGGTGGCGTGCGATGTCGGAGGCGTGGGCGGCGATGCGGTAGGCGATGACGCCGGCTTTGACGTCGTGTTCTTCTGGCAGGCCGAGGTGTTCTTTGGGGGTGACGTAGCAGAGCAGGGCTGCGCCGGAGTAGCCGGCCATGGTGGCACCGATGGCGCTTGTGATGTGGTCGTAGCCGGGTGCGACGTCGGTGACGAGTGGGCCGAGTACGTAGAATGGTGCGCCCTTGCAGACGCGTTGCTGGCGTTCGACGTTCATCGCGATCTGGTCGAAGGGGACGTGTCCGGGGCCTTCGATCATGACCTGCACGTCTTGTTGCCATGCGAGTTCGGTGAGTTCACCTAAGCGGTCGAGTTCGGCGAACTGTGCGGCGTCGCTGGCGTCGGCGACGCAGCCGGGTCGGAGGCCGTCGCCCATGGAGATGGTGACGTCGTGTTTGCGGCAGATGGCGAGGACGTCATTCCAGCGTTCGGCCCATGGGTTTTCTCGGCGGTGGTGCGCCATCCATTTGGCGATGATTGAGCCGCCGCGCGAGACGATGCCGGTGATGCGGCGGGCGGCGAGTGGGAGGTGTTTGAGCATGATGCCGGCGTGGATGGTGAAGTAGTCGACGCCCTGCTCGGCCTGCTCTTCGAGGACTTCGAGGAGGAGCTCGGGTGTGAGTTCTTCGATGGTTTTGACGCGGGTGACGGCCTCGTAGATGGGGACGGTGCCGATGGGGACGGGGGAGTGGTCGATGATGGCCTGACGGATGGCTTTGAGGTTGCCGCCGGTGGAGAGGTCCATCACGGTGTCGGCGCCGAATTTGACGGCGGTGTTGAGTTTGCGCAGTTCGTTTTCGACGTCGCTCGTGACGGCGCTGTTACCGATGTTTGCGTTGATTTTGCATTTGGTGTCGATGCCGACGGCGGTGGGTTCGAGGGCGCGGTGGTTGATGTTTGCGGGGATGATCATGGTGCCGAGGGCGACTTTTTCGCGGATGAGCTCGGGGGTGAGGCTCTCGCGCTTCGCGCAGTAGAGCATCTCTTCGGTGATGATGCCGCGCCGTGCGTAGGCCATCTGCGTGACGCATCCGGTGGTTTTCTGGTCGTTTCGTCGGGCTTCAACGTAGCTGCGCATTGCGTGGGCCTCTTCGGTCGAGCGGGTCTTACGTGGTCGAGGGGTGATGGGTTGTGTGGGGCAGCCCTTCGACGGGTTTTGAGATTTGACGATAGGGAACGGTTGAAGCGCAGGTCAAGTGCGGTGGTGCGCATGGGGCCGAATGTTGCGGGGAAATGTTGTTTGGGAATGAGGTGGCTTCGGACTGAGGTAGTTGAGGGAATGGGGGAGTGTGGGAATCAGGGGTTGATGCCGCGTTCGGCGCGTTCGGCGGCGAGGGCTTCTTCGCCTTTGGCCTCGACGCGCCACGGGGCGAGTTTCATCATCCAGTCGCCGAGGCGGGCTTTGGCGGGGACGAGGATGACGGGGTCGTTGCGTTCGATGCCGACGAGGGTGTCACGGGCGCAGGCGTCGGCGGGGTAGGGGGTGTCACCGAGGCGCATGACGTAGCGGCGGACGCTGAAGGGCCAGAGGGCGGGTGGGCGTGGGAGATCGGGTGGGTTTGACGAGTCGAGGATGGGGGTTTCGATGGCGGCGGGGCAGAGGGCGTTGACCTGTATGCCGTAGGCACGGGCTTCGACACGCAGGCTGCGCGTGAGTCCGACGACGGCGTGTTTGGACATGGCGTAGGGGGTGAGGAGGGGGCCGGGGAGGAGTCCGGCGGTGGAGGCGGTGTTGATGATGATGCCGTGGCGGCGGTTGACCATGCGGGGGTAGAGGGCGGCGATGCCGTGGATGACGCCCCAGACGTTGACGTCGATGGCGCGTGCCCAGTGGGCGAGGGTGAGGTGTTGAACTTCGCCGCCGATGCCGATGCCGGCGTTGTTGAAGAGGAGATCGATGGGGCCGTGTTGTGACTCGACGTTTTCGACGATGGTGGCGAAGCGGGCGGCGTCGCGGACGTCGAGCTCGAAGGTTGCGATGGCGCCTGCGGCACCGGCGGTGGCGTGGATGGAAGGTGCGATGTCGGTTGCGATGACGCGGGTGCCGCGGTTTGTGAGTTCGCGGGTGAGGGCGAGTCCGATGCCGGAGGCGGCTCCGGTGACGAAGGCGATGCGGTCGAGAAAGGGGTCGCGTGCTGGGTCGCGGCTCGGGGCGGGGTTGGCGTTGGGCTGAAACGCGGTGAAGAGTGCGCTGAGCGAGCGGGGAGAACCCATGGGGCGAACCTGTGTGTTGCGGTGTGAGGGTGCGGTTTGCGAACGAGGCGCGGGCGAGAGTCGAACGGGTTGGGGTGGTTGCGGTGGTTGAGGGGGTTAAGGTGGTTGCGGTGTTCGAAAATGTGGCGAGTTGACGCGGTGCGCAGCCGGTTGTGACGCGGTGCCCCCCTCGACTTGACGCGCTGCACTGAAAAGAACGAACGCTTTTGCGCCTCAGGCTTTTGACACTTGTGCGGCTGCGCAGTAGCTTTCGGGCCCACAGTGAATCGAAGGCTACTCTGCCACTTAGCCGAAGGGGAGAAAAGCGAATGAGTCTTTTTTCGAGTGCACGCGGTCTCGCACGCACACGCTTCAATGCATCGTTTTCGATGCCGGTGTTTTCGTTGACGACATCGGGTGCGACGGCGTTTGCCGTTGCGGTCGCGGTCGCGACGAGTGGCTGTCAGGCCCGTCAGGATTTTGGCGGTGCTGACGTAACGAAGATGGAGATCAAAGAGGCGAGTGCCGAAGCGAAGCTGGCGGCGAAGGCGCTGCTTGAAGCGGGCGACAAGTTCTTTGAGAAGCGTCACGAGAAAGACCATCTGCGGACGGCGGTGATGGCGTATGAGAAGGCGGTCGAGACCGACGGGACGAGCTATGAGGCGATGACGAAGTTGTCGCGCGCGTACTATCTGCTCGCCGACGGGCACTACGCGCTCGAGTACGAAGACGTGAAGAACGGCTACACCGAGGGTTCGTCGGGTGATGTGGCCGCGGCGCGCGCGGGTTCGGGTGGCGATGTCGCGATGGCGGCTGAGCTTGCGGCCAATGTCGTGGCGGTGCCGACGAGTGGTCTTGCCGCGTTTCATCCGCTGATTGCGCAGGCGGGGCCGATGAGCGCAGCCGACGTGAAGCTGCTCGACCCCGAGCCGAAGCTGAGCGATGAAGAGGCGCTTAAGACGCGCGCGATGGAGACGTATGAGAAGGGGCTCGCGATTGCCGAGAAGGCGATCATGGTGAAGTACCCCGACTTTGCGAAGAAGGTGAGCTTCGACCCGAGCAAGTGGGAAGAGGCGGTGGTGATGGTTGATGGGTATGGGGTCGAGGCGCTGTACTGGTACGCGACGAACATGGGCAAGTGGGGTGGGCTCAAGGGCTTTTCGACGATTCTTTACTACAAGGATCGGATTTTCAAAGTGATGGAGCACGTGCTGAAGTTGAACGAGCGGTTCTTCTTCGGGGCTCCGCATCGGTACTTTGGGGCGTACTACGCGACGGTGCCGAAGTTTGCAGGTGGCGACCTTGCGAAGAGCGAGAAGCACTTCAAGCGTTCGCTGAAGATTGAGAAGAACTACCTTGCGACGAAGGTGCTGTGGGCCGAGCGGTTGAGTCCGAAGTTGAAGAACAAAGAGCAGTTCAAGACGCTTCTGGGTGAGGTGCTTGCGGCTGACCCGAACGTGTTGAAGGGTGCAGAGCCCGAGAACATCATTGAGCAGCGGAAGGCGAAGCGCCTCATGTCGCGCATCGACGACCTGCCGTTCGAGTGATGCGGTGACCGTGGGTGTCGCACGCGAGATGCTCGTGAGTTGCGCCGTCGTGGCTTTGGCTACGGCGGCGTTTGCATCTGCGCAGCCAAAGGTGCAGCCGCAGCCGAAGGGACAGCCGCAGGCGACGACGCCGTCGGAAGGGGCGGCGGGTGCGGCGGGTTCGGCGGTTGAGCCGACGGTGGTGCGGATAGGGACGATCGCGCCCGCGGGGGCGCCGTGGGGAGAGCAGTTGCGGCG
>CAZXXB010000290.1:2981-4153 GCA_964644185.1 uncultured Myxococcota bacterium | reverse complement strand
CGGTGAAAAACCTCAACCCCCCGCGCCGCACCCTCGATACGCCCCATGAGGCACACGACAAGCGGCTTCTCACCCTTGTGCGGAAGCCACGCGTTGATGATCGCCTCCGCCATCTCGCGGTGATCAACCATCACGATGGGCACGAAGATCGCGAGCAACATATCAACGCCCGGGTCGGCCAGCATCGCCTTCACCGCCGTCGCATAATGCTCGG
The DNA here is from genome assembly GCA_964644185.1 of uncultured Myxococcota bacterium. Lineage (GTDB taxonomy): Bacteria > Myxococcota > JAJVIH01 > JAJVIH01 > CAZXXB01 > CAZXXB01. Next base: position 3,939 of record CAZXXB010000290.1, on the reverse strand, counting down.
GTATCGCGCTCGCGATAAGGTCAACCGGGTTGCGCAACGACGCATCAGGGTGAACCTTGCCCGCCATCTTCTGCGTCGTCTTCGGCGAGAGCTGCGCCACCCGCAACAACAGCGACGACACCGCGTCGGTCGCCATGATGCCCGGCCCCCCCGCGTTCGTCACAATCCCCACCCGGTTCCCACGCGGAAGCGGCTGACTCGCCAGCGCCTGCGCCACATCAAAAAGCTCTTCCACCGACTGCGCACGCAAAATGCCACACTGCGTGAACAGCGCATCCACCGCAGCATCGGTGCCCGCCATCGACCCTGTGTGACTCATCGCCGCCGCCGCACCCGCCTTCGACCGCCCCGACTTCACAATCACAACAGGCTTCTTGCGCGAGATGCGCCGCGCCGCCTCGATGAACCGCCGCGGAGACCCAAAGCTCTCAAGGTACAGCAGAATCACCTCGGTCCGTGGGTCGGCGCCCATGTACTCGAGCATATCCACCGCATCGACATCGGCCTTGTTGCCGATGCTCGCAAACAGCGAAAACCCGAGGTTCAGGTCGCGCGCAAAATCGATGATCGCGTCACCCAGCGCCCCCGACTGCGTGATGAAACCGATGTTGCCCGACAGCGGCGTAGACCGCGAAAACGTCGCGTTCAACCGCACCTCAGGGTCGGTGTTGATCACCCCCATGCAGTTCGGACCAATCGCCCGCATCCCATACTGTCGCAGCGTCGCCAGCAGCTCAGCCTCACGCGCCACCCCTTCGCCGCCCACCTCCTTAAACCCCGCGCTGATGACCACGACCCCCTTCACACCCTTCTCGCCACAGTCACGCACCGTCTCAATCACGTTCTCTTTCGGCACCACCACAATCGCCAGATCAACCGGCTCGGGTATCGCCGACACACGCGGATACGCACGCATCGAGTGCACAACCGCCGTCCGCGCATTCACCGGGTAAACCAC
>CAZXXB010000290.1:1520-2971 GCA_964644185.1 uncultured Myxococcota bacterium | reverse complement strand
TCGAGCCCCGTCAGGTTTTCCAGTATCCCGCGACCAATCGTGTTTGCCCGTGCCGTCGCGCCGACGAGCGCCACCGAACGCGGACGAAAAATCGCGTTGAGCGAGTGAAGATTCGAGTCGGTGGTCATGGTCTTGCGTCTCATCATGGCACCACAATTACGGTGCGCCCATTACCCGCGTAATGGCAAGTGCCGTCGGCCCGCTTTCGCGTCGTGCCGTGATAATCGGCGGCGTCGCAGCATCGAGCCCCACAAAAATCGCCCCCGCCCCGCGCCGATAATACCGCCGCAACGACACCACCCCCGCATCACGCACCAGCGCCAGCATCCCGTCACGCAGGTCTACCCGTGGCTCGACAAGCAACTGATCCCGCGCCCGCAACCGCGGCGTCACCGCGTCTTCAGCGCGCACCACCACGTAAAACGCCTGCGGATCATCACTCTCAGTCGGAAAGATCGCCTCCTGACCCGTCCGAGCGGGCAGGGCGGCCTCGCTGCGCCCCCACGCCTCCAGCGCCTCCGCACCCAATATCGGCACCCACCGCGCCATCCGCAGCACCGCATCATCATCCGGCCCAATCACCGGTATCGTCTGCAACTCATTAAAAATCTGGCTCGCCTGTCGTGGAGCCTTCTCGCTGCGCGACGCCAAAAGCAGCGTCCGCGGGTCGGCACCCAGCGCCTCGGCGATTTTGAGCACCACCGCCTCGGTCGGCACCATCTCGCCCTTTTCAATCCGCGAGATGTACGACGCCGAGCACCCCGCGCGCCGCGCAAGCTCGTTCTGGTGCATCGATTGTTCGCGGCGCAACGTGCGTATCCGGGCGCCAAACGAAAGCTCTTCCATCGCGACGGGGTTAATGGGGGGCGCCGAATTCGTTGTCAATCCGATTGACAGTCAATCAACCCGCGCAAAATTCACGCCAAGAATTGCCTGTTTGTAAAGCCAACCCGGCGCGCATCGAAAAGCGGCACCACGTCGAAAAATCTTGCTGCAATGCGCCGTAACTTATGCTCTCATTGCGTTGCTTGATTGTGTCTCTCGTTGCCTGTCTCCTGTTCCGTGGTCCCCGTTTGTCGTGCTCGTCGCCCCCGCGAGTCGCAGACGCAAGCCGCTCGTCGCGTGTCGGTCACCCCGCGTGCCGTTCACCCAGTGGCTGCGTCGCCCGTCAACCGCGATTCTTCTTGCGTGCGGAGGTTGCCCATGTCGCGTCACGAGCCATTATCCCACCCCATGCGGTCACCCGCACTCGCGCTCGTTCTCGGTCTCATTTACGCGCTCATGCTCACGGCGTGCCCTGCATCATCTGAAGCGCTTGACGACGACTCCGACACTGCGAACACCGACCCCGCCCTCGCCGATAACGACGATGACGATAGCGACGACGACGACAACGACGACGACAACGACAACGACGACAGCGACGACGACCCCGCCACCTGCGACGATGG
>CAZXXB010000290.1:0-1508 GCA_964644185.1 uncultured Myxococcota bacterium | reverse complement strand
AGAGTCTCCGCGCATCTGGGTCGTTCCGTACGACTCTGTTGACTTCGGCTTTGCAGCCATCGGCGAGGTTTCACAAAAAACCGTCTCCATCGCCAACGTCGGCACCTGCCCGCTCATCATTCACAAGGTCGAGTTTCTCAATCTCGCCACCGACGAATTCACCTGCGACGTCTGCACCGGCATCGGAACCGTCTACCCCATCACGTTGAGGCCGTCGGTAGATACACTGCGCGTCGGAATCACCTACGCGCCGACAGACTACCGGCAAGACAACGCTGAACTTCAAATCGTCTCCAACGACCCGACCAACCCGGCTGTTCGCGTTGGCCTGATCGTGTCCGGTCCAGGAGGTGCCGAAGCGAAATGCTACGGCCTCACCGAAGAAGAGCAGGCCCAGTTCTCGGCCCTCGATTTTGGCTACGTCGCGTCGGGCACCACCAAGACCCTCTCAACCCGCGTCTGCAACTGCCTCCCGCCCAGCGTCGGTAACCGACCCCTCGAAATCAACGCCCTCACGCTGCGCGACGAAGAGAACGCCGCAAACTTCGAAATCGAAAAAATCGAGACCCTGCCGATTCTCGCCCCGCAAGAGTGCGTTGATATCGACGTCACCTACAAGCCGCTCGACGGCGAAACGCACAACAACTTCATCGTCGTGCAAACCAGCGACGTCGCACGCGACGGCAACAACGTCGTGCTCAACGCCCGCGCCAACAAAAACCCCATCTGCGCCGTCAGCCCCGGCACCCCCATCGACTTCGGACAACTGCTCGTCGGCGACGTGGGTCGCTCGCCCATCGCATTGCAAAACCATGGCGACGTACCTTGCGAGTTCTGGCTGGCGTGGGCACCCCTCTCGTCTGCCGACTTCTGGCTCGACCCCGCCGTGGGCAAGGTTGAAGTTCCCCCCGGTGGCAGCAGCACCGTCTCGGTCGTCTACGCCCCGCAAACAGCGGGTGTAGATGCTGGCATGATCCTTTTCTCCACCGACGACTCACCTGGTTCCCCAATCTTCGAATTCCCGGTTGACGGTGCCGCGCTCGAAGAACCAACGAACGATACTCTCCTCGTTTTCGCGACCTACAAACACGACAACGGCAAAGGCATATTCACCGACTTCCGCGTCGTTGACGTGCAATACGAAGAGGCAAGAAGCGGTGCCCTCGTCAGCGTCAATCAGAACAACCCCTCCGCGAACTGGACCAACCTCGGCGGCAAAGACTACGGCAAGCCCCGCGTCGCCGCCACGGGCTTACCCGACCCCTTCCGCATCACCCACTACGACCCCATCATCGACGACGGCTGCTTCAACGTCGTCGCCTCGTACCTGCAAGACTGCGAGCACATCGGCACTGGTCTGCTCGCCTCAATTCTCGGCATCACCCCTGAATCCATCGGCGGCGCGATTCGCATCCCCGGCCTCGGTGGACTCGACCTCTCGGGCGCCTGCCTCGGCACCAGCAGCACCGAGGTCACAGCAGCCGCCTACGTCGACGGCAAGGCGGTCA
>CAZXXB010000289.1:2981-4156 GCA_964644185.1 uncultured Myxococcota bacterium | reverse complement strand
CACAGCCCGTGTCGCCGAGCTGCGCACCCTGCGCCACCACCTCCCCTCCGCCATGATCGAAGAAGGCTTCCGCGCCCGCGCCAATGGTGGCAGACGCGTCTCCACCGACTGGGCCGTCCCCCCAGCCCACCTCGCAGACATGATGCGTTTCGCCACCGACCTCTGCCTCAACCACGCCCCCGCCACGTGGGTCGCATACGGACACATCGGCAACGCACACCCCCACTTCAACCTCGTCGCCCGCGACGCCGACCAGCTCGTCACCTGCCAGCGCCTCGTCACCCAGATGATCGACCGCGCCCTCGCCCTCGGCGGCACAGTCAGCGCCGAGCACGGCATCGGAAAAATCAAACACGCCTTCGCCGAAAAACAGTTCGGCCCACTCACCCTCGCCGCCATGCGCGCCGTCAAACACACCTTCGACCCCCACGGCATGCTCGCGCCCCACAACCTCTTCGCGTAGACTCAACCGATGGCACCCAACTACCCCAGCACCATCACCGAAGCACCGCCCCGCCGCGGCTCACCCATCTCGCGCTTCATCAACACCCTCATCATCCTCACCCTGCTCGGTGCCGTCTTCTGGCTCGCCAGCGACCGCAACGCACGCATGCGCTACCTCGACGTCGAAAACGGCCACCTCGTCGTCAAACAGGGCTACTTCTTCCCCTTCGGAATCCGCAACTACGAGCCCCGCACCCCCGACGAACGCGAACGCTACGCCCCCGTCAAACTCCCCGAATCGGTCAAAGCCTTCGACCGCCGCGCCTTCAACTCCTTCGACGAACTCAACGACGACCTGATAGACCTTCTCCTCTCATGGGCCCGACGCCTCGTCACCGACCGCGAAGCCGGCGGCTTCGACGCCGGACGCGAATACGTCCGCCGCGCCGAACTCTTACCCGGACGCTCCGAAGCCGACGAACAAACCATCCGCGAAGTCAAAGCCGAGTACCACTTCCACGAAGGCGTCCTCATCCTCGCCAACATCGAGCCCCGCATCCGCCTCGGCATCGAAAAACTCCGCGAAGCCGAACGCTGGGGCGCCGGCAAACGCGCCGTCGAACTCGCCCAGTGGTACGCCGTCGCCCGCGCAGCCCTCGACGCCATCGAAGCCGGACGCCGCCAGGGCTTCGAAGCCGTCGCCCCCGCCCCCGCCCTCCCCCCCCGCCCAA
>CAZXXB010000289.1:696-2967 GCA_964644185.1 uncultured Myxococcota bacterium | reverse complement strand
AAGCCGACCCGCACGACACCCCCGACACCCCCAGCGACACCGACACCCCCGACACCGACACCGTAGACGCTCCAAGCCCCGCAACCCCGCCGACACCGTAGACCCCCCTCGCCCCCCGTCGCAAAAACTCCATCGCGCAATCGGGTGACAGCTTCGTTCCCGTCGTGTAAAACCCCTCCACTGGTCGAAATACCGCTCCGTGGCCCGAAGGGGTTCGTGCCTTGCGTCGGTCTTCCGATCCAGTTCGCATCGGGAGGCCAAGCAATGACTGCGTTCCACTCACACGCGCACTGGCTGCGCGCCCTCTTCGCATTTTCACTCACGCTCTCACTCGCCGCCCTTCTCCCAGCCTGCACGGAAGAAGACGCGCTCGACGACGACGACGACACCGCGACCGCCGTCGATGACGACGACGCCACCGCAACCGACGACGACGACGACACCGACGACGACGATGACGTCACCGATGACGACGACGACACCGACACCGACGACGATGACGACGCCACCGTCACCGACGATGACGACGACACCGGCACCGGTACCGACGACGACGACGACACCGGCACCGACGATGACGACGACGACACCGGCATCGTCGTCACCGACTTCCCCATCCCCGCCGACAAACTCAAAGAAGACGTCGAAATCCGTCCCACACATCTACGCCCGCAACAAAGAAGACCTCGCATTCGCCAACGGCTTCGTCATGGCGAAACACCGCTTCTTCGCCCTCTTCGCCGTCCGCCACCAGTCCGACGCCTCCGTCGCAGAATTCTTCGGCCCCGAAGCCCTCGGCAACGACATCAACGACCGCGCATGGGGTCGCCGCAAAACCGCCCAGCTCATCTACGACAGCGAAGACTTCCAGAACGGCGAACAAAAACTCTTCGTCGACAAATACGCCGAAGGCGTCAACGCATTCCTCGACACCATCGACCTCGCCAAGTGGGTCCAACTCGGACAAGAATTCCCCGGCCTCGGCATCAAGCCCAACGACATCCGCCGCTTCGATGGCGTCGATATGGTCACCTTCATCCGCTACCAGGGCTTCTCACTCTCAGACGGCTACATCAGCGAACTCAGCTACGCCGCCCAACTCTCCGACGGACAAAAAGCCGAAGACAACGACGAGGTCCCCCCAGGCACCGTCGCCGACCTCTTCACCCTCGCACCCGCCGCCCCCGCCGTCATCGATCGCGACTGGGAAGGCACAGGCGTAAACGGCAGCACCTCCAGCATCCGCCCACTCTCCCGCGCAGAACGCCGCGCCCGTTGGGATGCAAAACGCCCCGCGCTCACCGCACGCAACACCCACGCACAAACCGTCCTCGAACAAATCGAACAAACCCAGCGCTTCAACATCTTCCGCGACCGCAACGGCAGAGGCTCAAACGCATGGGCCGTCCACGGCTCCAAATCCGCCACCGGACACCCCTACGCCGCAAACGACACCCACCTCGGCCTCACCAACCCCGCCATCTGGTTTGAACTCCACCTCAACGACAAACGCTACGGCGAGGGCGACGTCAACGTCATCGGCACCGCATTTGCCAACGTCCCCGGCGTCGTCGTCGGTCACAGCGAATTCGGCGCATGGGGCTTCACCGTCAACTCTTACGACACCCTCGACTGGTTCGTTGACGTCGTCCTCGAAAAAGACGAAAACGGCTATGTCACGAAGACCCTCTTCGACGGCCAACCCCGCGACGTCGTCCGCATCCCCGAAACAATCATCTTCCCCAAAGGCGACGACTTCAGCAGCCTCGAATGCGACGCCATCGTCGAAGACCAGATTGGCGACGAGACCATGGCCAAGCTCCACCCCTGGACAGCCCGCGAACTCGAAGATGGACGTTGCGAACTGACCGTCAACTACATCTCCATCCCCGGCCACGGCATCATCCGCAGCATCGCCGCCCCGGGCGAGAGCGGTGTTCTCGGCATCGACCCCACCAAAGAAACCGTCATGTCGCCACGCTGGGCCGGCTTCGAACCCACCGACGAACTCAAGGCCGTCGCCCTCGCATGGCGCGCTAAAAACGTCGCCGAGTTCGAAAACGCCATGGATAACTGGCAGAACATCTCGCAAAACATCACATGGGGCGGCACCGACGGCAGCATCTTCCACTCCACCAGCCTCTCCGTCCCCATCCGCAAACACCTCAACCCCTACGACACCGAAAACGCCATCGACCCCATCCTCGCCCGCGACTACCCACCCTTCCTCCCCATGCCCGGTGACGGCTGCTGCGAGTGGGTCGGCAAAGT
>CAZXXB010000289.1:0-619 GCA_964644185.1 uncultured Myxococcota bacterium | reverse complement strand
CGTCAGCCTCGACGGCGACCCCCTCGACGAAACCATCGACGACGGCTGGGCCTACGTCGGCTTCTTCTGGGATAACGGGCTCCGCGGTCGCCGCATCGAAGAACTGCTCGACTACCACGGCAACAAAGAGGGCAAAGCCACCCTCGAAGACATGTCCGCCGTGCAAAACGACAGCCAGTCTTCGGCGGGTCGCGACTTCCTACCCGTCTTCCTCGAAACCCTCGCCGCAATCGACGACGTTGAAGAGACCGATGCCGAGGGTGACGTCGCCGCAAAAGCCCTCATCGACGATCAGCCCTTCGGCGACGACTTCGACAAAGCCCTCGAGTACCTCTCACAGTGGGGCGAAGGCGACCCAAAATTCGCCTACATCGCCGAGCACGGCTTGCCCGGCATCGTCGATGGATACCCGACGCCGAAGCAACTCGACGACTCCATCGCAACCACAATCTTCAACGTCTGGTTCAACTTCTACTCAAGCCGTCTCATCGGTGACGAACTCTTCAAAGTCGGTCGCGGACTCGGCAGCACCCAGATCGCAAGCCCCCTCTACAACGTCACCTACCGCGCCAATCAACTCCACGCCCAGCCGCTGCAGGACTCCGGAATCGTACAACTG
>CAZXXB010000288.1:3558-4184 GCA_964644185.1 uncultured Myxococcota bacterium | reverse complement strand
CCTCATCGACCTCACCGGCAACGACCTCTACCGTGGCTTCTGGTACGCACAGGGCGCAAGCGCACACGGCGCCGTCGGCCTCTTGTGGGATACAGCAGGCGACGACCGCTACGAAGCCGAGTTCTCAGCCCAGGGCATGGGCCACGACCGCGGCACCGGCATGCTGCTCGACGAGCACGGCAACGACCTCTACCGCTCTGGACGCACATCGCAGGGCGTCGGCAACGGCCCCGTCGGCGTCGGCCTCCTCTTCGATGGCGCGGGCGACGACCGCTACACCTGCGACTTCAACGGACAAGGCCGCGCAAGCGAACCCTTCAGCGAAGCCGCTCTGCCCGCGGGCCTGCTCTTCGACGCTGGCGGCACCGACCACTACACACGCGGAGACATTCGACGTGGCGTCACCGAGACCGACGTGAGCGAAGGCGAGCCCAACGCAAACGCGCGCCGACTCGACTTTCCACTTGCCCTACCCCCCGCGAACAGCGCACCTTTGCAAGCGAGGGCAACACCATGACCGTCATCGTCACCGGCGCATCAGGTTTCATCGGCAGCCATTTCTGCGAGGCGCTACTCGCCCGCGGCGAAGTCGCCGTCGGTTTCGGACACGAACCACGCGACACCAC
>CAZXXB010000288.1:0-3513 GCA_964644185.1 uncultured Myxococcota bacterium | reverse complement strand
ATCCGCCCACGCCGCACCACGCACCACCTCGACCCGCACAAGCCTCGCCCGCCACGGCAACTTCATCTTCGTCGCCGGTGACGTCACCGAGAGCTACACCAACCTGCGTATGCGCATTCTCGACGCCGTCATGCGTGCCAATGCCCCACGCCCCCGCGCCATCGCCCACCTCGCAAGCCCCGCCGGTACCCGCGACTTCATCGATCGCCCATGGGTCACCGTCATGGCCAACACCGTCGGCACCGCCAACATGATCACCCTCGCCGAATCGTTCGGCGCACGCTTTCTGCTCGCCTCTTCCGGCGAGGTCTACGGCGAAACCGCAACCACCCCACAACGCGAACACGACACCTTCGGCCCCCTCGACCCATCGAGCCCCCGCGCCCCCTACGAAGAGGGCAAACGCGCCGCCGAGATGCTCACCCGCGCCGCCGCCATCGAACGCAAACTCGACGCCCGCATCGCCCGCATCTTCATGACCTACGGCCCCCGCATGAGCGCCATCAACGGCGGTGCCGTCATGCGCTTCATTCACCAGGCCCTCGCCGGACAACCGCTCACCGTCAACGGCGACGGCTCGCAAACCCGCGCCCTCTGCTACGTCACCGACCTCGTAGACGGACTCACAAAACTGCTCGACGCCGACAACGCCCCACCCATCGTCAACCTCGGCAACGACGACGAAGTCTCGATGCGCACCCTCGCCGAGCGCATCATCGCCCTTACCGAAAGCCCCTCGCACATCGCCTTTCAACCACTGCCCCACGGTGACCCGCCCCGCCGCAAACCCGATCTCACCCTCGCGCGCACCACCCTCGCCTACGCACCCAGCGTCTCGCTCGACGCCGGATTGTCCCGCGTTATCCGCTACCTGCAATGATCAACCAATTGATCGGTTGCGGGGGCGCTTTTGCCTATGCCATAAGCACCCCATGCGCCCCTTCGACAGCGACTTCACCGCACTCCAGAACGAAGCGGAAGACATCGCCCGCAGCGTCGGTCAACAACTTGGCAGCATCCACCTGCTGCTCGCCGTCTTCGCCAGCGGTGCCACCGCCGAACAGGTGCTGCTCGACTGCAAAATCGACGAAGACAAGCTGCTCGCCGTAATGCAGGGTCGCCTCACCGACACCCCGTCGCGCGTGCGTGAACTGCGCGAGCGCGCAGCGCAGGCCGCCGTCGCCACCGACAGCCCAGAAGTCACCACCCTGCACCTCATGCTCGCCATCTGCCGCGACCGCGATTGCGACGCCTACCGCATGCTCACCCGCGCCGGAGCCGACCCCAACGCCATCCGCGCCCTCGCCATGCGCCTCATCTCCGAGCCCAACCTCATTCGCGGACGCGCAAAATTCGCCGCCGCCGGACGCGCACGCATCGAGCAAGCCCTCTCAAACCCCGGCGTCGTCGCACCCCACGCCGGCGCCTCGCCCGATGACGCCGACGAAGGCGGCGTGCCAAGCTACGTCGCCGCGCGCCCGCCAACCTCGACCGTGCGCCTCTCAAACCCCGGCGACCGTGGCACCGGCGCAAGCGCCTTCAGCCTCCCCGTGCGCAACCCCGGCAGAGGCACCGTCCCCGTCATTCCACAAGCCGCACCCGCCGCCGAAGACGACCCCAACGAGCGACGCGACAGCGACGACCCCGAAGTGCGTGAGGCCCGCACCGCACAACACGCACGACGCTTCTCCGCCCCCCGCATCCGCACCGTCGAGGGCGTGCAACCCTCGCAATACGCCCTCTCGCCGAGCGAATACCCCTGGCTCACCCAGCTCGGCCGCAACATGTCGCAAGAGGCCGCCGAAGGGCGCTTCGACCCCCTCATCGGACGCGAACGCGAACTCGAAGAACTCATCGACATTCTCGGCAAACGCCGCTCAAACAACCCCCTGCTCGTCGGCGAGCCCGGCGTCGGCAAGACCGCCCTCGTCGAGGGTCTCTCGCGACAGGCCGTCATCACCCCCGACCTCGTGCCCGGCTTGCGCGGCAAGGTCATCGTCGAGCTCGACCTCAACCGCGTCATGGCCGGCACCTCGCTGCGTGGCGCCTTCGCCGAACGCCTCACCGGCCTGCGTGACGACGTGCGCCGCGCCGCCGGACGCGTCATCGTCTTCATCGACGAAATCCACACCATCAGCGGTGCCGGTGGCGATGGCCCCGAAGAAGCCACCAACGCCCTCAAAGCCTCGCTCGCCCGCGGCGAGTTCCCATGCATCGGCGCCACCACCAACGCCGAGTTCAAAAAATTCATCGAGAGCGACCCCGCCTTCGAGCGCCGCTTCGAGGTCGTCCTCGTACCCGAACCAAGCATCGACGACACCGCCAAAATTCTTCGCGGACTTATCACCGAGTACGAGTCGCACCACGAAGTTCACTACGAGCCCGACGCCCTCGACGCCGCCGCCGCCTTCTCATCGCGCTACATCAGCGAGCGCTTTCTGCCCGACAAGGCCCTGAAGCTCATCGACATCGCAGGCTCACGCGCTCGTCGTCGCGGCAAATCGATCATCGGCAAGCGCGAAATCGCCGACGAGGTCAGCCGCCTCTCTGGCGTACCCGCCGAAAAATTGCTCATGAGCGACGGCGAACGCCTCTTGCGTATGGAAGCCCTCATGGGCGAGCGCATCATCGGCCACGAACCGATTCTGCGCAGCGTCGCCAAAGTCATTCGCCGCAACTACGCAGGCTTCTCGGCCCGCCGCCCCATCGGCTCGTTTCTCTTTCTCGGCCCCACCGGCGTCGGCAAAACCGAAACCGCCAAAGCCCTCGCCGAGTTCATGTTCGGCAGCCCCGACGCCGTCGTCCGCCTCGACATGAGCGAGTTCGAAGAACAGCACGCCGTCAGCCGCCTCATCGGTGCCCCACCCGGATACGTCGGCCACGAAGCAGGCGGCCAACTCACCGAAGCATTGCGCCGCAAACCATTTCAAATCGTGCTGCTCGACGAGGTCGAAAAAGCCCACCGCGACGTGCTGCAGATTCTCTTGCAGGTACTCGACGAAGGCCGCCTCACCGACGGTCGCGGACGTACCGTCGACTTCACCAACTCGATCATCATTCTCACCTCAAACCTCGGCGCGGGCGCCCTCACCGGCAACGCTGGCGAAAAGAAACTCGGCTTTCGCGCCGGCACCCCCGACCCGACACCCGACCCAACCCTCTCACAGAGCGGCAACGACACCATCCCCGACGGCACGCCGCCCCCGGGCTCGGCCGCCGCAAAACGCATCCAGCCCGTCATCGACGCCGCCCGTGCCTTCTTTCCCCCCGAACTCTGGAACCGCATCGAAGAGCGCCTCGTCTTTCTGCCCCTCGAACGCGACCACCTGCGCCGCATCTGCCGCCTCGAAGCCGAACGCTCGTCAGAGGCGCTACACCGCGACAAGGCGATTCGCTTCACCCTCGACGACACCGCCGTTGAGTGGGTGCTCGACCACGGCGGCTACGCACCAGAGCTGGGTGCGCGCCCACTTCGCCAAACCTTGCAGCGCTACGTCGAGAGCCCGATTGCCG